>NZ_JBFAJK010000066.1:0-24200 GCF_040655175.1 Micromonospora sp. NPDC050495
CCGCGCGTACTCGACCTCGGTCAGTTCAAACCGCCCACTCACGACAGACGTTGATAGCCGAACGTTGCCCCAAGATCCAGGAGACACGCCCTAGTCGACCAGCGTCCTGCCGGTGAGGTGCAGGAAGACGTCCTCCAGGCTGCTGCGCCGGACCAGAACGCTGGCCGGGACGAGGCCGCGGCCGGTCACCTCGGCCACCGCGGCGTCGCCGTCGGGCACGTAGAGCAGGATGCGGTCGGGCAGCACCTCGACCCGCTCGCCCAGCCCGTCGAGCTTGCCGCCGAACGGCTCCTGCGACTCGGCGGCGAAGCGCAGCTCCACCACCTCGCGGGTGGAGTGCTCCTCGATCAGGGCCCGGGGCGACCCCTCCGCGACGATCCGGCCGCCGTCCATCACCACCAGGCGGTCGCAGAGCTGCTCCGCCTCGTCCATGTAGTGGGTGGTGAGGACCAGCGTGACGCCCTGCTGCTTGAGCCGGAACAGCCGCTCCCAGACCAGGTGCCGGGCCTGCGGGTCGAGCCCGGTGGTGGGCTCGTCGAGCAGCACGATCTCCGGGTTGTTGACCAGTGCGCGGGCGATGGTCAACCGGCGCTTCATGCCGCCGGAGAGCGGCTCCACCTTGCTCTCCGACCGCTCGGTGAGCTGGACGAAGTCGAGCAGCTCGGCGGCGCGCTCCCGGGCCACCTTGCGCGGGATGCCGAAGTAGCGGGCGTACGTGGTCAGGTTTTCCCGGACGGTCAGCTCCGGATCGAGGTTGTCGAGCTGCGGGCAGACGCCGAGCCGGCCCCGGATCGCCGGCCCGTCGCGGACCGGGTCCAGGCCGAGGATGCGCAGCTCGCCGCCGGAGGGCGGGGAGATGCAGCCGATCATCCGCATGGTGGAGGACTTGCCCGCGCCGTTCGGCCCCAGGAAGCCGAACGCCTCACCCGGGCGGACCTCGACGTCGATGCCGTCGACGGCGGTGAAGTCGCCGAACCGCTTCACCAGCCCGCGCGCCTCGATCAGTGGATGATCCGTGGTCATCGGCCGACCCTAGCCGCCCGGTCCGACAGACTCGACCGGGTTACCGCTCCCACTGCTCGCGGCCGAGCCGATACCCACCGTCACGGTGCTCACGCACCGTAACCACCTCAGCGCCCCGTGCGGCGCCTGCGACAAGTCGGACCTACGACCACCATGGTGGACAGACCGAATCCGACCGGGTGCAATTCCGGAAGTTGGCTGCACCCCTTCGGACCAGCAATTGCGAAAGCCGCTCTGAAAATGCCTGCACTGAGTAATTGGCCGGCGTTTCTCGTCACCCAGCGCAATCACAACCGGCAATGTTCCCATGGTGTACGCGATTCGCGTATCGTGCCCCCTCGTGTCGTCCGTTCGTTCCTCCGACGAATCCCCTCCAACGCCACGGCGCACCGCCGCGCCGGCGCCCCGGTCCGAACTGGACACCGTCCCGGTGCCGCTCCCGCCGGGCGAGGCCACGGGCGATCCCGCCTGGGCGGACGACGGTCCGGCGCCCGCCCACCACGACCCCCGGGAGTTGGCCAGCCGATTCGAGGACGAGAAGCCCGGCCGGGTCCTCTCCGGACCGGTCGGGGCACTGTTCACCGGCGCCACGGTCGCCATCGCCCTGCTCACCCTCTGGCAGGTCTTCTTCCCGCTTCCCCAGGGCAGTAAGTACTACCTCATCATTTTCCTCGCCGGCGTACTGCCGATGGTCTTTCTCGCGTACCCGTCGGAAATCCGGCTGCGTCGGCGGAGCGCCACCCCCGCGCCCGCCGACGGCGCGGCGCCCCGGCGGTCCGGGCCCACCCCGGTCGACTGGGCGCTCGCCGTCGCCGCACTGCTGAGCTGCCTCTACCCCGTCCTGCCGGTGAGCCTCGGCACGGGCGGCGGCGGGTACGACGCGTTCCTGGACCGACAGGGCCTGCTGGTGCCGCTGGACGTGGTGTTCGGCACCGTGCTGCTGCTCCTGCTGCTGGAGGCGTGCCGGCGCACCACCGGCTGGATCCTGCCCGCGGTGTGCCTGCTCTTCCTCGGCTACGGCTACTACGGCGGGCTGCTGCCGCAATCCTGGCCGGTGGCCCACGCCGGCCTCGACTTCGGGCAACTGGTCGACGCCTTCTACAACTCCGACAGCGGCTTCTACGGCACCCCGCTGGACGTGGCCGCCTCGTACATCGTGCTGTTCACCATCTACGGCGCGGTGCTCGACCTCTCCGGGGCCGGCCGGTTCTTCGTGGAACTCTCCGCCGCCGCGTTCCGCCGCTCCCGCACCGCCCCGGGCCGCACCGCGGTCGCCTCCGGTTTCCTGCTCGGCACCGTCTCCGGCTCCGGGGCGGCCACCACGGTCAGCATCGGAGCGGTCACCTGGCCCATCCTGCGCCGCGCCGGCTACCCGCCCGAGCGGGCCGGCGGCATGCTGGCCGCGGCCGGTGTCGGGGCGATCCTCTCCCCGCCCACGCTCGGCGCCGCCGCGTTCATCATCGCCGAGTACCTGGGCGTGTCCTACCTGCGGGTGCTCGGCTGGGCGACCGTGCCGACCCTTCTCTACTACCTCGGCATCCTGCTCTCCGTGGAGATCGACGCCCGGCGCTCGGGCGTACGCCCGGTGGCGCTCGACACCGGCTCCGCCTGGCGGCTGCTGGGCCGCTTCGGCTACCACTTCCTCTCGCTCATCGCGATCGTCGTGCTGCTGGCCACCGGCGCCTCGGCGACCCGGGCGGTGGTCCTGGCCACCCTGCTCGCCGCCGCGCTGTCCTTCCTGGACCGCCGGCACCGGCTCACCGTGGCGCGCGTGGTCGCGGCGCTCAGCGGCGGCGTACGCGGGGTGCTCGCGGTCAGCGCGGTCTGCGCCGCCGCCGGCATCATCACCGCCACCACCACGAAGACCGGCCTCGGCCCGCAGGCCGCCGCGCTGCTGGTCAGCGGCGCGCAGGTGGTCAGCAGCGAACCGGCCGTGGTGCTCGTGCTCACCGCGCTGCTCGCCGGGGTCGCGCTCAGCCTCCTCGGCCTGGCCGTGCCGGTCACCGCGTCCTTCGTGATCGGCTGGGTGATCATCGGTCCGGCGCTGCTGCACCTCGGCGTCGCCGCGCCCGCCGCCGCGATGTTCGTCTTCTACTTCGCGGTGCTGTCCGAGGTCTCCCCGCCGACCGCCCTCGCCGCCGTGGCCGCCGCCGCGGTGACCGGCGGCCGGCTGGTCCCGACCATGTGGCAGACCCTGCGGTACGCGCTGCCCGCGTACCTGATCCCGATCGCCTTCGTCATCACGCCGACCGGTCTCGGGCTGCTCGGCATCGGCGGGGTCGAGCGGATCGCCGTCGCCGGTCTCGTGTCGGCGCTGAGCGTCGCCGTGCTCGCGGTGGCCGCCGGCGGCTGGCTGCCCGGCGTCGGCCCGGCCGGCGTGCCGGAGCGGATCCTCGGCGCGCTCGCCGGGCTGGTGCTGCTCCGGCTCGAACCCGTACCCGTCGCCGTCGGCGCGCTGCTGGCCGCCGCCATGGTCGCGGGTGTGCTCGTACGACGGAGGGCCGCCGGCTGGGCCGGGCGGTCCCCGGCAGTCCCATCCGGAAACCCTGGGGAGGAAATGCAATGAGCGGGATCAACGTACGGTTAGCCGCCGGCGTAGGGGTGCTGGCCCTGGTCGCGGCCGGCGCCGCCGGCTGCGGGGGCCGCCAGGACACGGCGGCGACCGACAACTTCGCCGGCGAGGTCACCTGCAAGGTCGGCAAGGACACCCGGGTCGGCATCGCCACGGGCAACGCCACCGGGGTCTACTACGTGGTCGGCAACGCGCTGGCCGGACAGCTCTCCGGGGCCACCGGCGGCAAGCTCACCGGCACCGCCGCCGAGACCGGCGCCTCGGTGCAGAACATCGAGCAGCTCGTCGCCGGCCAGTACGACGTGGCCTTCTCGCTCTTCGACACGGCCGTCAACGCGGTGCAGGGCAAGGGCAGCTTCAGCGCCCCGCAGCCGGTGCAGGCGCTGGCCCGGATCTACGACAACTACACCCAGGTGGTCGTCCGGGCCGACTCCGGGATCACCTCGGTGGCCGACATGAAGGGCCACAAGATCTCCACCGGCTCGCCCAAGTCCGGCACCGAGGTCATCGCGAACCGGCTGCTCACCGCCGCCGGCCTCGACCCGGCCAAGGACGTCCAGGCGCAGCGGCTCGACCTCACCAAGACCGTCGACGGCATGAAGGACGGCAACATCGACGGCTTCTTCTGGTCCGGCGGGGTGCCCACCGGCGGGGTCACCGACCTCTTCACCACCGCCGGCGACAAGGTCAAGTTCATCGACATCAGCCCGCTGCTGCCGAAGATGGCCGAGCTGAACTCGGCGTACCAGGCCGGCACCATCGCCCGGGACGTGTACCGCACGCCAGCCGACGTGCCGACCATCGTGGTGCCGAACGTGCTGCTGGTGCGGGAGAACCTCGACGCCGACGTGGCCTGCGCGATCACCCGCACGGTCTTCGAGAAGAAGGACGCCCTCGCCCAGGCCAACCCGGCCGCCAAGGGCATCGAGCTGGGCAACGCCCGCAAGACCGACCCGGTGAAGCTGCACCGCGGCGCGGACAAGGCGCTCAAGGACCTGGGCGCGAGCTGACCCGACGACGCCGGGCCCGGACCATCCGTCCGGGCCCGGACCCGACCCCCGACCCGGAGACCTCCGTGCCGCTCCCCAGCCCCGCCCGCGTGCGCCGGCACCACCGGGCCGCCGACCGCACCGAGCACCTCTGGTCGGTCCGTACCCAGTTGCTCGCCCCGATCCTGGTCGCCACCGTCGGCCTGGTGGTGCTCGGCGCCACCCAGACCGACGCCGCGCTCGCCGCGTCCGCCGACGCCGACCGGGCCCGCGTGCTCGCCGGCACCGCCACCGACACCGTACGGCTGGTGCACGAGCTGGAGCGGGAACTCGGCGAGACGGCCGCGCTGCGCCAGCGCGGCGGCACGTCCGGCCGCCCGCTGGTGGACGCCCAGCGGCGCCGGGTCGACGCGGCCGTCGAACGCTACCGGTCGGCCAGCGGCGCGGCCCGCCGGGCCGCGCCCGACCTGAAGGCGGTGCTCAACGACGCGGACGGTCAGCTCGACCAGCTCAACCCCACCCGTCAGCTCGCGCTCGGCGGCAACCGGGCCGACCCGTCGTACGTGGTGATGGTCGAGTCGCTGCTCGCCGTCGCCGACGCCCTGCCGGCGCAGCTGCGCGACGCGGCGCTGGCCAACGGGGCCCGGCAGGTGGCCGCGGTGGCCGCCCAGGAGCACCTGGCGTCGCTGGAGCGGGACCTGTTGCGGGGCGTCTTCGTCCGGGGTGCGCTCGCCTCCGGCGAGCTGGCCGGGCTGGGCCGGCTGCGCGGCGCCCGGGAACAGCGCCAGGCCGAGTTCCTGCGGATCGCCACCGGCCCGGCGAACACCGCCTGGTACCGGTTGATGTCCGGCGGCGACGTGGAGACGGCCCGCCGGATGCGCGACGGGGTGCTGGCCACCGATGGCGGGCCCGCCTCGCTGGAGACCGACGGCGACGCCTGGTACGTGGCGCAGAGCGGGACGATCCGCCGCTACAACCTGCTCGGCCGGGAACTCTCCGAGGACCTGGACCGGGACGCCGCCGCGCTGGCCCGGACCGCCCGGCAACGGGCCCTGATCACCGCCGGGGCGACCAGCACCGTGGCGCTCGGTTCGCTGCTCACCGCCGTGCTGCTGGCGGTACGCACCAGCCGCCGGCTGCGCCGGCTGCGGGTCGCCGCGCTCACCATGGCCAACCGGGAGCTGCCGGAACGGATCACCGCGATCGCGGCCGGCGAGGGCTCCTCGGGGGACGGTACGGCGACCCGGCTGACCGCGGGCATCCGGCGCGGCCGGGACGAGGTGGCCCAGGTCGCCGAGGCGTTCGACACGGTGAACCGGGCCGCACTGCGGCTCGCCGGCGAGCAGGCCGAGCTGCGGCTCGACGTGACCCGGATGGCGGAGGCGCTGGCCCGGCGGATCCGTACCCTGATCACCCGCCAGCTGCGCCTGCTCGACGAGTTCGAACGCGAGGAGACCGACCCGGACGCCCTGGAGCGCTTCTTCGCGCTGGACCACCTGGCCGCCCGGCTGCGCCGCAACGGCGAGAACCTGCTCGTGCTGGCCGGTGGCGAGCCGGGCCGCGGGCACGAGGGCGCCCTGCTGCTGGACGACGTGATCCGGGCCGCGGCCTCCGAGATCGAGGACTACCCGCGGGTGGAGGTGGACGTGCCGACCGCGGCGGTGCACGGCGCGGCGGTCGGCAACCTGGTGCACCTGCTGGCCGAGCTGCTGGAGAACGCCACCGTCTACTCGCCGCCGGCCTCGCCGGTGCTGGTGGACGGCCGGCGGACCGTGGACGGGCTCACCCTGCGCGTGCACGACCAGGGCATCGGCATCAGCGACAGCCGGCTGGCCACCATCAACGAGCGGCTCGCCGCGCCGGCCACCCTGTCCAGCGCGGCGGCCGGCAGCATGGGCCTGCACGTGGTGGCGCACCTGGCCGCCCGGCACGGCATCCGGGTGCAACTGCACAACACCGGCACCGGCACGGTCGCCCAGGTGGAGGTGCCCGAGGCGGCGCTCACCCGGGTCGAGGCGGTCAGCCGGCGGCCGGCGATGGAGGGGCGGCCGGTGGCCGGCCGGGGCGCGCCCTGGTTCCGGCCGCGGCCGGGCGGGCCGGCGGCTCGGCCGGTCGGCGGCACCCGGCGGGACCTGGTCGTCACGCCGACCGCCCTGCGGAACAGCCCGACCGTGGTCGTGCCGGTGGTGGGCGGTCCGCCGCCCGCCGGCCCGGCCCGTGGCGTGGCCAGCGTGCGCCCGCCGGGCTTCGCGGTGCTGCCGCCCAGCGCCGCCCGGGTCCGGCCCGCCGACGCCGCCGCGTCCCCGCCGACCACCGCCAGCGGCCTGCCCCGGCGGGCCCGGGGCGGCCAGTTGCCCGCACCGATGCCCGCCCCCGCGACGCCGCCCCGCCCGGGGGCGGACCTGCTCGACCCCGAGGTGGTACGCGCCCGCCTGTCCGCCCTCGCCGAGGGGGTGGCCAGCGCGATGCGCCGTGCCCCGCACCCCACACCCAACGGGAGAACCCCATGAGCTCATCCGTGACCGCCGGACTCGACTGGCTGCTGGCGAACTTCGCCGAGCAGGTGCCCGACGTGTCGCACGCCCTCGCGGTGTCCGAGGACGGCCTGCGCCTGGCCTCCTCCCCGGACCTCTCCCCCGACCAGGTGGACCAGCTCGCCGCGGTGATCAGCGGCCTGGCCAGCCTGACCGTCGGCGCCGCCCGGCTGATGTCGGCCGGCCGGGTACGCCAGCAGATCGTCGACATGGACGGCGGCGTGCTGCTGGTGATGGCGGTCGGCGAGCGGGCCCTGCTCGGTGTGCTCGCCGCCCCCGGCTGCGACCTGGGCCAGATCGGCTACGAGACGGCCACGCTGGTCCAGCGGGTGGCGGAGGCGCTGGAACCGGCGGTCCGCCGGTGACCGGCCGCGCCCGGCGGTTGCTGGCCGCGCTGCTGCTGGCCGTCCTGGTCGCCGGCTGCGGCACGGCGGACCCCGGGCCGAAGACCTGGCACGACGGACGGATCTTCCTGGCCACCGGCAACACCACCGGCGTCTACTACCAGCTGGGCGGCGGCTACGCGGATGTGATCAGCCGGCACCTGCCCGGCTACGAGGCGCGGGCCGAGCCGACGGGCGCCTCGGTGGAGAACATCAACCGGCTGACCAGCGGTGACATGGAGGTCGCGTTCAGCCTGGCCGACACCGCGGCGGACGCGGTCACCGGGCGGGGCGCCTTCGAGGGCCAGCCGCAGCCGGTACGGGCGCTGGCCCGGATCTACAGCAACTACACCCACCTCATCGTCCGGGCCGACGGGAAGATCGACACCTTCGCGCAGCTGCGCGGCAAGCGGGTCTCGACCGGGTCGCCGAAGTCCGGCACGGACATCATCGCCGGTCGGTTGCTGACCGCGGCCGGCATCGACCCGGACCGGGACATCCGGCGGCTCACCCTGTCGCTGCCGGAGACGGTGAAGCAGATGCGCTCCGGCGGGGTGGACGCCATGTTCTTCTCCGGCGGCCTGCCCACCCCGGGCGTTAAGGACCTGCTGTCCAGCGCGCCGGGCACCTTCCGGCTGCTGCCGCTGGCGGAGCTGATCGAGCCGCTCTCCGCCCGGTACGGCTCGGTCTACACCACGTCGACGCTGCCCGGGGCCGTCTACGGCACGTCGGCGCCCACCCCGACCATCACGGTGTCGAACGTCATCCTGGTCAGCGCGGACATGCCGGACGATCTCGCGTACGACCTGACCCGGATGCTCTTCAGCTATCAGGGCGAGCTGATCAAGGTGCACCCGGAGGCGGCGAACTTCACCCAGGACAGCGCGGCCGCCACCGACCCGATCCCGCTGCATCCGGGGGCCGCCCGGTACTACCGCGGCGGCTGAGCCGTCAGACGTCGGCGGGGGTGGTGGCGGCCCGGGCCGCGCCGACCAGGTGGTCGGTCTCGGCGGTCACCGCCTCGTCGTCGACCGGCGTGCCCGGGTCGTAGCGGACCGTCCAGGTCAGCCCGTCGACGCCGGGAACCCGGCGGGCCGCGATGCGGGCCGCCCCGCCGGGCACCGGCTGATGCGCCGTGTACGCCACCGAGCGGGTCACCCGGGCGCGTACCTGGTGCGGCAGCTCGCCCGGGTCGAGCAGCAGGTACGTCTCGGCGGGGCCGTCGGCCACCACGAGGTAGCCGTCCCGTTCGGCGACCCGCTCGGCGGGGGTGACGGTCAGTTCCCGGCCGGACCAGACGGCCTTGAGCACGTCGTGCCAGCCCAGCCGGTGCCCCCGGCCGGGCAGCCAGAGCCCGAGGTTGCTGGCCACCACCACGCCGTCGCCCTCGCCGTTGCCGGCGCCGGCCCAGGCGAGCACGCGTTCCTCGGCGGCGAGCGGCGGCCGGTCGGCGGGCGGAAGCTTCGGCTTGCGGTTGAAGAGTCCCATCACAGCCCTCCGGCGGCCTGCTCGCGCAGGGCCCGCGCGTGCTGCTCCAGCGAGAGCAGTTCCCCGAAGAGCGCGAAGTACTCGTCCTTGTTGCTCACCGGGTTGATCCGCTGGATCTTCGACTTGAGGTCCTTGATCCGGCCGGTGACCGAGCCCCACTGGAGCCGGGCCATCGTGATCGAGACGTACCGGGGGTCGGGTTCGCCGTCGATGCGCAGCGGCTCGACGGCCAACTCGCCGACGAGGGCCTGCGCGGCCAGGTCGGCGCAGGCGTCCCGGACCTGCTCGATCCAGACCGCGCCGGCCGCGGCGGTCGCCGCCCCGCCGGCCGCCGCGATGGCCGCCCGGACCACCTGGTGCACCGGGTGCCGGTATTCGCCGGCCTCGACCGCGTCGAACATCGGGCCGGCCAGCACCGGCTCCTGGAGGGCGAGTTTCAGCGCCTCCCGCTCGACCATCGACCGTGGGCTGTCCAGGCTCGGGGCGGCCGGGCCGGAGCGGGCCGGAGCGGACCCGCCGGCCCCGGCCGGCTGGCCGGATCCGGCGGCCAGCACGGCCCGCTGCACCGGCTCGATCTCCATGCCGAGGTCACCGGCGAGCTTGCGGACGTACTCGGGGCGCTTCTCCCGGTCCTTGATCTTGGCGACCAGGGGGGCGGCCCGGCGCATCGCCTCCACCCGGCCGTCGACCGTGTCCAGGTCGTACCGGTTGATCACGTGGCGCAGCGCGAAGTCGACCAGCGGCTCGCGGCGCGCGACCAGGTCCCGGACCGCCAGGTCACCCTTGGCCAGGCGCAGCTCGCACGGATCCATGCTGTCCGGGCTGACCGCGATGAAGGTACGCCCGACGAAGCGCTGGTCGTCCTCGAAGGCGCGCAGCGCGGCCTTCTGCCCGGCCGCGTCCCCGTCGAAGGTGAAGATGATCTCGCCGGCCACCGCGTCGGTGTCCATCAGCAGCCGGCGCAGCACACCGATGTGGTCGGTGCCGAACGCGGTGCCGCAGGTGGCCACGGCGGTGCTCACGCCGGCCAGGTGGCAGGCCATCACGTCGGTGTAGCCCTCGACCACGACCACCTTGCCCTGCTTGGCGATCTCCCGTTTGGCCAGGTCGATGCCGTAGAGGACGTGGGACTTCTTGTAGATCGGCGTCTCGGGGGTGTTCAGGTATTTCGGGCCGTCGTCGTCGGCGAAGAGCTTGCGGGCGCCGAAGCCGATCACGTCGCCGGTGAGGTCCCGGATCGGCCAGAGCAGCCGGCGGCGGAACCGGTCGATCAGGGTGCCCGAGCGGGACGGCCGGGACAGCCCGGCGGTGACCAGCTCGTCGTGGCTGAAGCCCTGCTGGCGCAGGTGCTTGGTGAGCAGGTCCCAGGCATCCGGGGCGAAGCCGCAGCCGTAGCGCTCGGCGGCGGCCCGGTCGAAGCCCCGCTGGGCCAGGAACTCCCGGGCCGGCCGGGCGCCGGCGGTGCCGAGCTGGGCGCGGTAGAAGTCGACCGCGGCGGCGTGCGCGGCCACCAGTCGCTGCCGCTGCCCCTGCTGCGGCCGGGGGCGGGGGGCCGACCGGTCGTCCTCGAGGTAGCGCAGCTGGAGGCCGGCCCGGGCGGCGAGCCGCTCGACGGACTCGACGAAGCTCAGGTGCTCGGCGTCCATCAGGAACTTGATCGCGTCCCCGCCGGCGCCGCAGCCGAAGCAGTACCAGACGTTACGGGCGGGCGAGACGTTGAAGGAGGGGCTCTTCTCGTCGTGGAACGGGCACAGCCCCTTGAGGTTGCCGCCGCCGGCCGACTTGAGGGTGACCACCTCGGAGATCACGTCGGCGATGGAGCTGCGCTCGCGGACCAACGCGATGTCCTCGTCCCGGATCCGCCCCGCCATCTCCGCCACCTCCTCGGCGTACATCCTGCCCTGCCGGACCGACGATCCGGCGGCGGGGGCACGGCCGTGTGGCGGAGCCCGCCCCAGGCCCCTCTCGGGGTGGAGCCGGCACCCGACTGCGGCATGTCGGGCCCTCCCCGGCGGCGGAGGCCCCGACATGCCGCATCCCGTTCAATGATCAAGATGCCCGGTCGGAGCGGCCCACTCCCGTCCCGATCCGGGGGAAGGGCTCGATGGAGAAGACCACCTCGACCGGCACCTCGAAGTACGCGGCGATCCGCAGCGCCAGGTGCAGGCTGGGCCGGAACTCGCCGCGCTCCAGGTAGCCGACCGTCTGGTAGTGCACGCCCAGCGCGTCGGCGAGCTGCCGGCGCGAGATGCCCCGCTCGGCGCGCAGCACCGCGATCCGGTTGTGCACGGTCTCACTCATCGACGCCACTCACCCGACCCGCTGGATGGCCCGTTCCCGCCGGGCGGCCATCCGGGAACCGGACTCCCGGCGGGCCATCCGGCGCAGCACGACCGGGGCGAGGACGAGCCCGAGCACCGCCCAGGCGCCCAGCACCCCGACCGTCTCCAGGTGCCGCCACGACCCGCCGAGCTCGACCGCGGCCAGGTCGTCCGGGAGCAGGGCCGAGCGCATGCCCAGCCCGAGCCAGTAGATCGGGAAGACCTGGGCGATCGCCTGCAACCAGCCGGGGTAGCCGTTGATCGGGTAGAAGATGCCGGAGAGCGCGATGAGCCCCATCGTCGGCAGCATGACCAGCCCGAGGTTGCGCGGGTTCTCAATCAGGGAGCCGATGACCGCGCCGATGGGCAGGGTGGCGACCAGGCCGAGCAGCGCCACCGCGAGCAGGCCGAGCCAGGCCCCGGGGCGGGCCAGCTCCAGCCCGTCCAGGAAGAAGATCGCCGGCAGGAGCTGGAGGAGCATGCTCAGCATCGCCACCGTGGAGAGCAGGACGATCTTGCCGATCAGGTAGCCGAGCATGCCGTTCGGGGTGGCCTTGACCCGCAGCAGCGTGCCGTCCTCCCGCTCCACGACGAGCTGTGAGGCGAGCATCAGCATGCCGCCGAAGGCCAGCCCCATGCCGAGCGCGCTGGGCAGCGTACGGGCGCCGAGGGAAAAGGTCGTGCCGGGCACCGTGGACCCGCGCATGAAGAACATCGTGACCAGCAGGACGACCGTGGGGAAGAAGTAGTTCCACAGGTCCTGGCCGTTGGTGAAGGTGTTGCGCAGCTCGATCAGGCCGCGCCGCAGTCCGGCCTGGACGGCCGCCGTGGTCGGGTTCATGCCTCGCTCCCCTGCTGCCAGACCCGGGCGGCCCCGCCGGCCCGCGCCCCGGACTCCTGCTCGTAGACCAGTGCCATGTACGCGTCCTCCAGGCTGGCCCGGCGGACCTCCAGCTCCTGCACCTCGTCGCCGTGCTGCGCCAGCAGCTCCCGGACGAAGCCGGTGGCGTCGGCGGCTGCGTGCACGAAGCGTTCCCCGCCCCGGGTCCAGCGGATCTCGGCGTCCCCGGCGACCCGGCGGGCCAGCTCGTCCGGCGAGCCGTCGGCGATGATCCGGCCACCGGCCAGGATGAGGATCCGGTCGGCCAGCTTCTCCGCCTCGTCCAGGTCGTGCGTGGTGAGCAGGATGGTGGTCTCGTCCAGGTCGGCGAGGCGGTGCACCAGCTCGTGGAACTCGCGCCGGGCCGCCGGGTCGAAGCCGACCGTCGGCTCGTCCAGGAAGAGCAGCTCGGGGCGGCCCACGATGCCGACGGCCACGTCGAGCCGGCGGCGCTGGCCACCGGAGAGCTGGTGCACCCGCTTGTCGGCGTGCGGGGTGAGGCCCACCGCGTCCAGCAGCTCGTCGACCGGCCAGGGGCGCGGGATCCGCTCGGTGGAGTACGCCCGGTAGAAGATGCCGAGGTGGTCCAGCAGGTCGCGGACCTTCCACTTGCCGTGGTCGCGCCACGACTGGAGCACCACGCCGAGCCGGGCGCGCCACCGCTCGTCGCCCCGGCCGGGGTCGACGCCGAGGACGCTGACCTCCCCGGCGGAGCGCATCCGGAAGCCCTCCAGGATCTCGATCGTGGTGGTCTTGCCGGCCCCGTTGGGCCCGAGCAGGGCGAGCACCTCGCCGCGCCGGGCAGTGAAGTCGACACCGTGCAACACATCCGTGCTGCCGTAGCGCATCCGTAGGTCCCGGACGTCGAGGACGAGGTCCTTGCCGGGTGGGTGCGGGGTCTCGGCGACGCCCGCCAGTTCGACCGCAGTCATACCGCAGAATGTAGCACCTCTACTACATCCCCTGGGGGCCGTGGCCGCGGCGTGACGGGGACGAGCCGGGTGGTCAGGCGACCAGGGCGTCGGACTCCTCGGCCTCGACCTGGGCGTTCCAGTCGCGCTTGGTGGAGCGCCAGCCCTCGTCGTCCATGCCGCGGCGCCAGTAACCGGAGATGGAGAGCGCCTCGCGGGGCACCCCGCGCTCGATCCGCAACAGCCGGCGCAGCTCCTTGACGACGCTCGCCTCGCCGTGCACGAACGCGTGCACCGCGCCGGGCGGGAAGTCCAGCGCCCGCACCGCCGCCACCAGCGCCTGGCCGACCGGGCGGCCGGCCCGGTGCAGCCAGCGCAGCTCGACCGCACCGGGACTGGCCAGCGGCAACTCGTCGGCCGCCCCGTCGACCTCGACGAACACCCGGGCCGGGGCGCCGGCGGGCAGCCGCTCCAGCGCGGCGGCGATGGCCGGCAGCGCGCTCTCGTCGCCGACCAGCAGATGCCAGTCGGCCGCCGGGTCGGGGGCGTACGCCCCACCGGGGCCGACGAAGAGCACCCGGTCGCCGGGGCGCAGCCCGGCCGCCCACGGCCCGGCCAGCCCCTCGTCGCCGTGGTACACCACGTCCACGGTCAGCTCGCCGGCCGCCGCGTCCCAGGCGCGCACCGTGTAGGCGCGCAGCCGCGGCCACTGCTCGGCCGGGAACTCCCGTTTGATGGTGGCCAGGTCGGTCGGGTGCGGGTAGCTCACCCCAGCCGGCGGGAAGACGAACTTCAGGTAGTGGTCGGTGTACGCGCCCACCGGCAGGCCGGCCAGCTCCTCCCCACCGAGCACGAGCCGGATCAGGTGGGGGGTGGGCCGCTCGGTCCGGACGACCGTGGCGGCGGTGACCATCTTGGGGCGCTCCGTCATGCTTCTTAGGCTAGCCTAAGTTGCGCCGGTGCCCCACGGAGGCGGTCAGCGGACCAGCCGGGTGTGCCAGGCCACGGCGGCCGGGTCGGTGAGCGAGGCCACCTGGTCGATCACCACCCGCTGCCGCGCCGCGTCGTCGGGCGCCTCCCGCCACAGCGGGGCGAAGACCGGGTCGAGCGCGTCCGGGGCCCGGTCGAGCAGCACGGCGACCAGCTCGGCGAGGATCTCCCGCTGCCGGGCGTACCGGGGGCCGGAGCCGGGGCGGCGCATCACGTAGCGCAACGCGATGCCCTTGAGCAGCGCGCACCGGGCCCGGATCCGGCGCGGCACCACCAGGTCGGCGGCGTACCGGCGGTGCGGGCCGGGACCGTGCCGCTCCTCGGTGGCGGCCACCACGCCCGACACGAACCGGCCGGTGAGCACGCTGGTGGTGGTCTTCAGCGCGGTCAGCGCCCGGTGGCTGCCGTCGTACGCGGCGAGCGGGGCGAGCGCCGGGTCGGCGAGCAGCTCGGCGAGCACCTCGCCGAGGTCCTCCGGGGCCTCCCCGGAGTACGCGGTCGCCACGTCGGCGCAGAGCGCCCGCCGCTCGTCGGCGTCGGCCAGCAGCGGGCGCAGGCTGACGTACCCGCCGTGGATGCCGTCCTCGACGTCGTGCACCGAGTACGCCACGTCGTCGGCCCAGTCCATCACCTGCGCCTCGAGGCACCGCCGGTCACCGGGCGGGGCGCCGGCACGCAGCCAGTCGAAGACCGGGCGGTCGTCGGCGTACACCCCGAACTTGCGCCGGCCGGGACGGCGCGGCCAGGGATATTTGCCGACCGCGTCGAGCGAGGCCCGGGTCAGGTTCAGCCCGGCGGAGCGGCCGTCGGGGGCGAGCACCTTGGCCTCCAGCCGGGTGAGCACCCGCAGCGTCTGCGCGTTGCCCTCGAAGCCGCCGCAGCCGGCGGCGAGCTCGTCCAGGGCGTCCTCGCCGTTGTGCCCGAACGGCGGGTGCCCGAGGTCGTGCGCCAGGCCGGCGGTGTCCACCACGTCCGGGTCGCAGCCGAGCCGGGCGCCCATCTCGCGGGCGATCTGCGCCACCTCGAGGGAGTGGGTCAGCCGGGTACGCAGGAAGTCGTCGGTGCCGGCGGTGTGCACCTGGGTCTTCGCGGCGAGCCGGCGGAACGCCGCCGAGTGCAGCACCCGGGCCCGGTCCCGCTCGTACGGGGACCGCCCGTACCCGGTGTCCTTGGGCGCCTCGGCGACCAGGCGCGCCGCGTCGTCAGGGCCGGGACCCGTGGTCAACCCTCGTCCCGGCTGCCGTGCCGCCGCTGTTCGCGACTGCGGGCTCGCAAAACCGGCTCACTCCTCGCGCTCACCGGGCCACCGCTGTTCCCGACTGCGGGGCTCGCAAAACCGGCTCACTCCTCGCGCTCACCGGGCCACCGCTGTTCCCGACTGCGGGGCTCGCAAAACCGGCTCACTCCTCGCGCTCACGCAGCACGCAGAACTCGTTGCCCTCCGGGTCGGCCAGCACCGTCCACTCGACGCTCCCCTGGCCGATGTCGACGTGCCGGGCGCCCATGTCGACCAGCCGCTCCACCTCGGCCTCCAGGTCGGCCGGGCGCAGGTCGATGTGCAGCCGGCTCTTGCCCTCCTTGGGCTGGGCGACCGGGACGAAGACGATGCCGGGCAGCGAATCGGGGGTGCGGCGGATCTCCACCTCGTCCGGCTTGTCGCTGATCACCTGGTAGCCGAGCGCCTCGGCCCACCAGTGGGCGAGCCGGGACGGATCCTGGGCGTCGACCGTCAGGTTCTCCCAGACGCTGCTCATGCGGCCACCTTCCTGATCGGCACGTGCGCGGTAGCTCAGGTTACGCCGGGCGGCCCGGAATGGCGCGCCCAGCAAGCCGGTGGACGCGAAGCGGGGCCGCCGACGGGTCGCCGGCGGCCCCGTACGCGGGCGGATCAGCGGGAGTCGGAACCGGTGGTGGTGATCGCCGCGCGGCCGGCCTCCAGCCGGGCGACCGGCACCCGGAACGGCGAGCAGGAGACGTAGTCGAGCCCGACCTCGTGGAAGAAGTGCACCGAGTCGGGGTCGCCGCCGTGCTCGCCGCAGACGCCGAGCTTCAGCCCCGGTCGGGCCGCCCGGCCCTCCTCGGCGGCGATCCGGACCAGCCGGCCGACGCCCTCCCGGTCGATCGACTCGAACGGCGAGATGCCGAAGATGCCCAGCTCCAGGTAGCGCCAGAAGAACGCGCCCTCGACGTCGTCGCGGGAGAAGCCCCAACCCATCTGGGTGAGGTCGTTGGTGCCGAAGGAGAAGAACTGCGCCGCCTCGGCGATCTGGCCCGCGGTGAGCGCCGCCCGGGGCACCTCGATCATGGTGCCGATCAGCACCTCGACGCCGCTGTCCCCGACCACCTCGGCGATGATCTTTTCGGCCTCGGCGCGTACCGTCTCCAGCTCCTGGACCGCGCCGACCAGCGGCACCATGATCTCCGGGCAGGCCGTACCGCCGTCGCGGACGACCGTCACGGCAGCCTCGGCGATCGCCCGGACCTGCATGGCGAACAGGCCCGGGATGACCAGGCCGAGCCGGACGCCGCGCAGGCCCAGCATCGGGTTCTCCTCGTGCATCCGGCGCACGGCGGCGAGCAGCGCCTCCTCCTTGGCCACGTCCTCGCCGCGTTCCTGGGCGACCGCCACGTTGACCGCGAGCTGCTCCAGCGGGGGCAGGAACTCGTGCAGCGGCGGGTCGATCAGCCGCACGGTGACCGGCAGGCCGTCCATCGCGCGGAAGATCTCGATGAAGTCGGCCCGCTGCAACGGCAGCAGCGCGGCGAGCGCGTCCTCCCGCTCCCGGTCGGTCGAAGCCAGGATCAGCCGCTCGACCAGTTCGCGGCGGTCGCCGAGGAACATGTGCTCGGTGCGGCACAGGCCGATGCCCTCGGCCCCGAACCGTCGCGCCCGGGCCGCGTCCCCGCCGGTGTCGGCGTTCGTCCGGACCGCCAGCCGCCGCGTGGCGTCGGCGTGGGTCATGATCCGGTGTACGGCCCGGACCAGCGCGTTGTCGACGTGCGCGGGGTCGAGGCTGCCCTCGAAGTACTGCACGACCTCCGACGGCATGACCGGCACCTCGCCGAGGTAGACCTTGCCGGTGGTGCCGTCGATGGAGACGACGTCGCCCTCGTTGACGGTCTGCCCGGCGACCGTGAACCGCTTCGCCGGCACGTTCACGTCGATCTCGTCCGCGCCGGAGACGCAGGTCTTGCCCATGCCGCGGGCCACCACGGCGGCGTGGCTGGTCTTGCCGCCCCGCGAGGTGAGGATGCCCTTCGCGGCGATCATGCCGTTGAGGTCGTCCGGGTTGGTCTCCCGGCGGACCAGGATCACCGGCTCGCCCTGCGCGGCCAGCTCGACGGCCCGGGCCGAGGTGAAGACCACCTTGCCGGAGGCGGCGCCGGGCGAAGCGCCGATGCCCTTGGCCACCGGCTGGAACTCGTGGTCGAGCTGGAAGCGCGGGAACATCAGCTGGGCGAGTTGGGCGCCGTTGACCCGGTGCAGCGCCTCGTCCAGGTCGATCAGGCCCTCGTCGACGAGCTGCCCGGCGATGACGAACGCGGCGGCCGCGGTGCGCTTGCCGACCCGGGTCTGGAGCATCCAGAGCTTGCCGCGCTCGATGGTGAACTCGATGTCGCAGAGGTCCTTGTAGTGCTCCTCCAGCCGGGCCATGTAGCTGAGCAGCTCGTCGTAGGACTTCTTGTCGATCCGCTCCAGCTCCTGCAACGGCACGGTGTTGCGGATGCCGGCGACCACGTCCTCGCCCTGCGCATTGGCCAGGTAGTCGCCGTAGATGCCCTGCGCGCCGCTGCCCGGGTCGCGGGTGAACGCCACCCCGGTGCCGGAGTCCGCGCCGAGGTTGCCGAAGACCATGGCCACCACGTTGACCGCGGTGCCCAGGTCGGCCGGGATGCGCTCCTGCCGGCGGTAGACCACCGCGCGCTCGGCGTTCCACGACTCGAAGACCGCGCGGATGGCCAGGTCGAGCTGCTCGCGCGGCTCCTGCGGGAACTCCCGGCCGGTGTGCTTGGCGAAGATCTTCTTGTACGCGTCGACCAGCGCGCGCAGGTCGTCGGCGTCCAGGTCCAGGTCGTTCTGGGTGCCCTTGGCGCGCTTGGCCTCGTCGAGGGCGTGCTCGAACTCCTCGCCCGGAACCTCGCAGACGGTCTTGCCGAACATCTGGATCAGCCGGCGGTAGGAGTCCCAGGCGAACCTGTCCGCGCCGCCGGAGGCGGCCCGGTCGGCACCGCCTCCCGCCTGGGCGCTCAGGCCGACCACGCTGCGGTCGTTGAGGCCGACGTTGAGGACGGTCTCCATCATACCGGGCATGGAGAACTTGGCCCCGGAGCGGACGGAGACCAGCAGCGGGTCGTCGGGGTCGCCGAGCTTGCGGCCCATCTCCCGTTCCAGCGACTCCAGGTACGCCTCGATCTGCCCGGCCAGCCCGTCCGGCTCGCGACCGGTCGTCAGGTACGCCTTGCAGGCCTCGGTGGTGATCGTGAAGCCGGGCGGCACCGGCAGGCCGAGATTGGTCATCTCGGCCAGGTTGGCCCCCTTGCCGCCGAGCAGGTCCTTGAGATCCTTGTTGCCCTCGGCGAAGTCGTAGACGTACTTGTGCTCGACCGTTTCCTGCGCTGCCACCAGAGCCTCCCACGCGCGCCATTGACACTTAACGAAGGTTCAGTTCGGACATACCCCGGTAGTGACCACCGGTAATCCCGGCTCGTCAGCGTCGGTGGGCCGAAGGCTAGGCGAACTTCGCGAAACCTGGGAGCGTTCGGTGACTTTCGGCACAACAGTCACCACAATCCGCGTTCGTACGGGTTTTTGGGAACGTTTCCACGAGCACGATCACGCAATTCCGCTTCTCCTCGTACTCTTGACGTCACTGCATCTCGCGAAACCCCACCTTTGCCATATCCCGCGCGAATACACCCTCGGAGCCGTCGCCGTGCCGACCACCCCCACCGCCCCGGAGACCGGTCCGGAGTCGACCACCACCCGTCCCACCAGCCCTTCCGGCGACCTGCCGCAGCCGGCTGCGGCCTCGCCCACCCCGGCCGCCTCCCCCGACGACCTGCCCGGCGCGGCGGCGCCCGCCGACGACCTGCCCGGCGCGGCGGCGTCCGCCGACGACCTGCCCGGTGTGGCGGCGTCCCCCGCCGAGCTGGCCCGGGTCGCCGCGGGCCGGGCCGCAGGTGCGCTCGCCGGACCGGCACCGGTCCGGCTGGGCGACGTGGTGCCGGCGCCCGAGCAGGTGCGCCCCGACCCGGCGGGTGACTTCACGCTGAGCGCGGACGTGGTGCTGCGGGTCGGCCCCGCCGGCCGGGACGTGGCCGAACAGCTCGCCGGCTGGCTGCGCCCGGCCACCGGCTTCCCCCTCCCGGTCGCCGACGCCCCCGAGGACGGCCCGCTGACGCTCACGCTGTCGCCGGCGGATCCCGGTCCCGAGGCGGCGGCAGGCTCCGGCGAGCCGGACGGCGCAGCCCTCGGCGACGAGGGCTACCGGCTCGACGTGACCGCCGGCGGCGTCCGGATCACCGCCGTCACCCCGGCCGGGCTGTTCCACGGGGCGCAGACGCTGCGGCAACTGCTACCCGCGCCGATCGAGAGCCCGACCGCTGTCGACGCGCGCTGGGCGGTACCCGGCGGCAGCGTCGTCGACCGGCCGCGCTTTCCCTACCGGGGCGCCATGCTCGACGTCGCCCGCCACTTCTTCGCCGTCGAGGACGTACTGCGGGTGGTCGACCACCTGGCCCGCTACAAGCTCAACCACCTGCACCTGCACCTCACCGACGACCAGGGCTGGCGGATCGCCGTCGCCTCCTGGCCCCGGCTCGCCGAGGTCGGCGGCGCGACCGAGGTCGGGGGCGGCCCGGGCGGCTGGTACACCCGTGACGACTACCGCCGCATCGTCGCGTACGCCGCCCGCCGCCACGTGACAGTGGTGCCCGAGATCGACCTGCCGGGCCACACGAACGCGGCGCTCGTCGCGTACCCCGAGCTGGCGCCCGGCAAGATCGCACCGCCGCCGTACATCGGCACCGAGGTCGGGTTCAGCTACGTCGACCCCGCCGACGAGCGGACGTACGACTTCGTGGCGGACGTGGTCGGCGAGGTGGCCGCGCTGACGCCCGGGCCGTGGCTGCACCTCGGCGGCGACGAGGCGTTCAAGGTGCCGGCCGACAGCTACCGCACCTTCGTGGACCGGGCTCAGCGGCTGGTCGCCGCCACCGGCAAGACAGTCGTCGGCTGGCACCAGCTCGCCCCGGCCGAGCACGTCGACGGACGCGTCCTGCAGTGGTGGGGCACGAACGGCGACGACCCGGAGACCGCCGACGCGGTACGCCGGGGCGCCCGGCTGATCCTCTCCCCCGGCAACCACACGTACCTGGACATGAAGTACGCCCCGGACACCCCGATCGGGCACGACTGGGCCGGTCTGATCGACGTGCGCCGGGCGTACGAGTGGGATCCGGGCAGCCACGTGCGGGGCGTACCGGCCGAGGCGGTGCTGGGGGTGGAGGCGCCGCTGTGGACCGAGACGGTCACCAGCCGCGCCGAGATCGAGTTCATGCTGTTCCCGCGCCTGCCCGCCGTCGCCGAGCTGGGCTGGTCACCGCGCGAGACACACGACTGGGCCGGGTTCCGGGAGCGGCTCGCCGGCCACGGCCCGCGCTGGACCGCCGCCCGGATCACCTTCCGCCCCTCCCCCGAGATCCCCTGGCCGGTGACGGTGCCACCGCAGCACCGCCCGACCGACCGGCCCGGTCACGACCGCACGCCGCTGGGGTGAGGCCGGTGGCGTCGTCCGGGCGTCAGCTCAGACATCTCATCCCGGTGATCCCGTTGGCGAGCTCGCTGCCGGACCCACTCAGCACCCGGACCGAGTTGACGTCGCCGGAGTAGGCCACCTCGCCCGCCCGGTCGCACAACTGCCGGCCCGGGCCGGCGTCACCGTCGCCCAGCGTGGTGGCGACCACAACCGTGGTGCACTGCCCCTCCACTGTCACCGTGCGGACCTGGTCCGACCGGAGGTGCCGACTGACCGTGTCGGCGACCGCCCCGCACGGGACCTCGGTGGCGGTCGGGCTCGGCGCGGCGGCGCCGGGCGAGGGCGGGCTGGACGGGCCGTCGGCCTCGGAACAGCCGGCCAACGACGCGATGCCGAGCGTGATCACCGAGGTGACGAGCGTGACGTGCCTGACCGGTCTCATGTGCTGGCCGTCCTTACGTGTCGGGTTTGATCTCGAAGCGGGCGTCATGCCGGTGCCCGTCCGGTGAGCAGCAGGAGACCGGCGGGCAGCCGGTAGCCGGCCCCGGGCTCGCGGAACCGGGCGAGCAGTGCGGCCACCCCGGCCCGCGCCGCGGCCTGCCGCGACGGGCCGGCGGCCCGGTACACGGCCCCGGCCGGGCCGACCTCGATCAGCCAGTCGGCGACGGTGTCCGGGTCGTCGGGTGCGGTCAGGGTGACGTCGTGGGAGTCGACCGCGATGTCGTCGAATCCGGCCTCGGCCAGGACGCGACGGGCCCGCGCCGGGTCGGCGAGGGCGAACGGCCCCGGCTCGTCGCCGACCGGCAGTGGCGGCAGCGCCCCGACGTGCGGGGCGGCGCCGAGCACCGCCGCGATCAGCCACGGGGTTGTGCTCCCGTCCCCGAAGACGGTCGCAGCCAGCCGTCCCCCGGGGCGCAGCGCCCGCCGTAGGGTGCGGCACCCGGTGACCGGGTCGGCGAGCAGCATCAGGGCCATCCGGGAGTGGACCGCGTCGAACGGCGCGCCCGGGACGACGTCCAGGGTGTCCAGGTCGGCCACCACGAACCGCAGCCGAGGATGACGGCCGTTCGGGAAGCGCGCGACGGCAGCGGCCAGCATCTCGGCGGACAGGTCGAGGCCGACGGCCTCCCCGGTCGGCCCGACCGCCGCCGCCAACTCGGCCGTGGTGCCGCCGCAGCCGCAGCCGACGTCGAGGATCCGCTCGCCCGGCCGCGGGCGCAGCCGCTCCATCGCAACCGCGCCGAGTGGCCGCCCCCAGTCGTCCTGGCGGTCGGCGTGGCGCACCCAGCCCGGCGCCGCCCCCGACCAGAAGGTGGCGTTGCGGTCCCACAGGTCGGCCAGGTCCGCCATCAGAACGGCATCTCGGCGCCGTCGACCGTCACGGACCGGAAGCCGGCGGCCTTGCTCGCGTCGAATCCGTCGGTCTGGGCCGCCAGGCCCGCCGCCCGGACGAGTCGCTCGGACTGGAAGCGCCGGAACGCGGCCTCGTCCTGCCAGATGTTGATGATGCGCCAACCGCCCTCGACCGGCCCGGCGACGTGGGCGAGCAGGCCCGGCGGCCGGTCGGGACCGAGGTGTCGCTCGACCAGCCGGTATTCGTCCTCGCTGACGCCGGGCATCTCCTGAACGACACCGAACGGCATGATGATCAACTCTTTTCGATAGAGTGTTACTCTATCTAATAGAAGACTACACTCGCGCCGTGGGTGTCAAGAGGAGGTACGAGTCGGCAAGACGTCAGGAGCAGGCCCGCCAGACCCGGCGGGCGATCCTCGACGCGGCCGGCAAGCTGTTCGTCGACCCGGGCTACGCCGCCACCCCGCTGACCGCCGTCGCCGCCGAGGCCGGCGTGGCCGTACAGACCGTGTACGCGATCTTCGGCAACAAACGCCACCTGCTCTCCGCGCTCGTCGACGTGACCATCGCCGGCGACGACGAACCGACCGCGCTGCCCGACCGGCCGTTCGTCGCGGAGATCCGGGCGCTGCCCGACGCCCGGGCGAAACTGGCCCGCTACGCCCGGCACCTCAGCGCGACCCAGGCCCGGCAGGTCGACATGATGATCGCCCTCACCGGCGCCGCCAGCGCCGACCCCGACGCAGCCGCCATCTGGCGCAAGAACGTGGCGGAACGCCGGCGCGGCATGGCGATGTTCGCGGCCGAACTCGTCGCCACCGGCTCCGTGCGACCCGACCACGACGTCGACAGCGTCGCCGACGTGCTGTGGCTGGCGATGGACTTCCGCAACTACGACTGGCTGGTGCGGCAGCGCGGCTGGCCGGTCGACCGGTTCGAACGCTGGTACGTCGACACCGTCGCCGCCGCCGTGCTGGCCTGAGCCGCCCCGGCCCGCCGACCCGCACCCCCACGGTCGGGTCTGGGGGTGCGCCGTCCGGTCCGGGGGCACCTGGGGCATCGATCGGGTCGATGGATCTGAGGTGTGTCCGGAAAGTCCGGATCGGCCCGGCTGCGCCGTGCCGGCCGGCCCGGAATCCCTGCCCGCCTCCGAGCGTTGTACACGGCCAGACGCGGTGAGCCGGCCGGAGCCCGTGCCGGTGGAATGCCGGACCCCGCCCGTCGGTTACACCCCCGAGCCGCCCGAGCGCTCCGAGCAGGTCGCCACCGCTGACCGCCGGGCCGGGCAGACCCCCGCGGCGCCCCGTGCCGCACACCCCCGAACCAGAGGAGTCGCATCATGCGTACCGATCTGATCCGCAAGACCGCCCTGACCTTCGCCGGTATCGTCGCCACCGCCGGTGGCATCGCCGGCCCCGCCATCGCCGCCCAGGCCACCCCGGCCGAGCGCGCCGCCCAGGTCGTCACCAACGACCGCAAGCACGGCGAGCGTGAGCTGGACGTGCGCTACGAGGCGCAGCCCAACTTCTACTTCTGCGGCCCGGCCGCCGCGCGTAACGCGCTGAGCGTGCAGGGCAAGAACATCGACGTGCACGCCATGGCCGCGGAGATGGGTACCACCGAGGACGGCACCAACTCCATCAACGACATCACCCCGGTGCTGAACAAGGAGACCGGCGCCAAGGACGCCTACAAGTCGGTCGAGATCAGCACCCCCGAGGCCGACGACAAGCAGACCGACAAGCTTCGCGCTGACGTGGTGAAGACCGTCGACGCCGGCCGCGCCGTGGTCGCGAACATCGCCGGCACCGCCACCGACACCGACGGCAACACCCACTCCTTCGAAGGCGGCCACTACATCAGCGTCATCGGCTACCGCGACAACGGCCACACCGTCACCATCGCCGACTCGGCCGACCCGAACATGGCCTCCTACCGGATGAGCGTGGACAACCTCGCCGACTGGATCGCCACCCGCGGCTACAGCGCCTCCTG
>NZ_JBFAJK010000067.1:0-24077 GCF_040655175.1 Micromonospora sp. NPDC050495
GGTAACCGGGGTGAATCCGCAGCCACGCTGCGGTAGGGCGGCTCCCTTCCCGCCCGAACCCGTCAGCTAACCCGGTAGGCGGTCGGACAGAAGGACTCAGGACTGCCATCGGCGATCAAACGCGCTCAGTACGGTACCGCAATGCCGTTCGCCTTGAGGGCGGCCTCATAGAACTGCAGAAGCTCAACAAGGCGATCTCTGGCCTCACCTAGCTGATCCGACAGTTGCTCACTTCCCTCTCCCCCTTCGAGAAGATCTCGAAGCGTCGCCATCGTATCGCCCTGGACGAAGATTCCCGGAAATTTCCTGTCCGGCATTCGAAGGACGGCAATGTTGCCTTCTCGCGCCAGGAGTTCCACCTGGATCATTTGCATCCACATAGGCCCTTCGGATGGAATGTGATGTACGGCAGAGTGTCGTCAACAGATCCGGTGAAGATGTCCAGTCCTTTACCCTGGCCAGTTCGGATGCCGGAGGGTGCCATCCACTTGATCTTGTCCTTGATCTTGCTGTTGGCACCTGTCACTACGTAATCCCAGTCTGACTCAGGACCAGCGGTGCCCTTGGCCCTACTACCCACGAGATGCACGGGTTTGCCAATCCGGTCAGCAGTCGCCTGGATCTTCGCAGCATCGACACCGCTGATGTTATCGAGGCTCGCACCATTCGCCACGCTCGGCGAACAGTTGTGCACGAGCACCGGCGCACTGCCGGCCACCAGATAGTACGTGTGGATGTCGTCGACCGTGAGGTTGTACCTGACCTCGGTGCCCTCGTACGAGTTGACGGCACTGACCGAGACAGGCTCTTTCCCCTTGATGGTCGAAGCGAGTCGCTCGCCGACCTTCAACCTCGCCGCGTCCACCCAATCGTCACGGTCCGCACTCCAGATCGGGTGGGTCTGCGTGCCCTGCACCAGGAACTGCTTACCCCCGACGGCCAACGTTAGATCCGTCAGGTGGAGATCCAGGTTGATGTGCGTCGCCACGACCGTCTTGGCTACGGTCTTTTCGGTAACCGGATCAGTGGCCAGGACGCGATCTCCCGGCTTCAGCTTCTCGATCGGTTTAGTGCTGCCGTTGGCGAGAAGCACCAACGTTCCGGCGGCAAAGCTGTCGCAGACCTTCTTCCCTGCCTTGAGGAAGTCCTTGACACCGGTGATCAGCTTGCCGAGCAGGTTCTTCACCCGGACGCCGAGTTCGTAGCCCTTCTTCCACTTCCACGGTGCGCCGTACTTGGTGGCGAGCTTGCCCAGCATGCCGCCCACGAAGGAACTGGCGATGGTGATCACCGTGCTGACACAGCCGCCGACGTCGCCCTTGGTGATGCAGTTCAACGCGTCGGTGATGCCCAGCTCGTCCATCGCGATCTTGGCGAGCGCCTTGCCCGCCTCGAGGAGAATGGCCTTCGCCTTGGCGATACGCTCCTGCCGGGCCCGCGCCGCGGCCGCCGCCGGGTCAGGGCCACCACCGTTCTTCACGCGCGGGTGGTTCTCCGCCGGCGCGTGCGGGTCGTACGCGCCCGAGCAGCCGTGGCAACCGTCGTTGTGCCCGGGCACGTCGTGGTAGTTGCCGTACATGTCCTCGTAGTCGGCGCCCGGACCGCAGGCGTCGTCGGAGCAGGCCCGCAGGCCGTCCGGGTCGGAGAACGAGATCGGGTTGTTGTTGGCGTACGCGTACCCGTGCATCTGCTGCGGGTCGTTGACGTCGATCACCGCGTCGATGGAGATGAACCGCCCGAGGACCGGGTCGTACTCGCGGGCACCGATGTTCACCAGGCCGGTGCTGCTGTCCTGGTTGCCGTTGACGAAGCCCTTCTCGGTGGGCCACTGCCCCGGTCCTGGTGGCGTCCCGCGGGACTCCCCGTACGGCGTGGTCCGCCGGTTGACGATCGCACCCGCCTCATCGACGACCGCCTGGCCGGTGCCGTGATGGTCCGGCGCGACGTAACGGACGCCGTCGACCTTGCGGACGATGCTGCCGCCGCCCGGCACCGGGTAGTAGCGGGTGCCGTCCGTCGAGTGGGTGGTGGTGTTGAGCCGGATCTCCATGCCCGGCAGGTAGAGCGTCGTGGTACCGGGCTCCTTGCGCAGGATCCGAGACCCGTCGACGTCGTACACGAAGGAGGTCGTCTTGCTGTTGGCGGTGACCGACTCGAGGTTGCCCTCGGCGTCCCAGACCAGGGTCTGGTCCTCGCCGACCTTCGTGCGCTTGGTGGTGTTACCGGCGCTGTCGTACTCGTAGGTGTAGAGCCGGTCCCCGGACGGGGTCTTCTCGGTCAGCTTGTTGACCGTGTGCGGCCGGGCCTGGCCGGCCAGCGGGGTCTCGTAGCTGCGTTCGAGCAGGGAGGTGCCGTTCGCGGCGTACTGGGTCTCGGTCTTGCGGTTACCCGTCGCGTCGAAGGTGTAGGCGTGGTGGTACGGGGCCACCCCGCCGAGCCCGGTGACGCTGGGGCCGCCGGCGCAGGGGTCGGTCGCCGTGCTTCCCGACGTCCAGGCCCGGTCCATCCGGCGCAGGTAGTCGTAGGTGAAGCACTGCACATCCCGGGTGCCGGTCGGAGTGTCCTCGATCCGGGTGATGTTGCCCGTCGTCGTCGTAGTGATACCGGGCGTCGATGTCGATCACCGGCGCGCCGGCCCGGTCGAGCCGGACCCGGCTCCCCCAGCGGTACGGACCGTGCCGCCGGGAAGGGTGGGCAGCGGAAGATCAGCCGCCGAGGGCGTCGATGTCGCGCATCTCCTCGGCGGTGAGCGAGAAACTGAAGACGTCGGCGTTGGCCCGGATCCGTTCCGGGGTGACCGACTTGGGGATCACCACGATCTCGTGGTCGATGTGCCAGCGGAGCACCACCTGCGCCGGGGAGACGTCGTGCGCCTGGGCGATCCGGACCAGCACCGGATCCGACAGGTCACTGGTCTTGAACGGGCTGTAGCCCTCCAGCACCACCCCCCGGTCCCGGTGCGCGGCGTACACGTGGCGGTCGTACAGCGACGGGCTCCAGCGGATCTGGTTGACCGCCGGCGTCTCCTCGGTGGCCTGGATGAGCTCGTCGATCTGGCTGATGCTGTAGTTACTCACCCCGACGGCCCGGGTCAGGTTCTGGTCGCGGGCGGCGAGCAGTTCCCGCCAGGCCGGGATGCTGTCCCCCGGCGCCGACGGCGGCCAGTGGATCAGCCACAGGTCGACGTGGTCGGTGTCCAGCGCGGCCAGGCTGGCCTCGATGGTCTGCCGCTCCCGGCCCACCCGGTCGGGCGGCAGCTTCGTGGTGATGAAGAGGTCCTCGCGGCGCAGGCCGCTCTCCTTGACCGCCCGGCCGACCTCCTTCTCGTTGCCGTACATGGTGGCGGTGTCGATGTGCCGGTAGCCGGCGTCCAGGGCGGCGAGCACGGCGTCGTACCCGGCCTCGCCGGTGGCCTGCCAGGTGCCGAAGCCGAGCAGCGGCATCCGGACGTCGCCGGTGAGCGGGACGGTGGGCTGGTCGAGGTCCATACCGACGCTTCTACCCCGGTTCGCGGCGGCCATGCCGTCCGCCCGGCGCAGGCCGAACGGGACAGAAAGGGCGGGAACCGGGCGATCCGGCGCGTCCTGCCGGAGAATACGGGCGTGGGCGACCGGCTGGAGGAGTACCGGCGGAAGCGGGACGCGGCGCGTACCCCGGAGCCGGTGCCGGCAGCGACGACGGAGCGGAAGCGGGGCGCGCGGCGCCGGCCCCGGTTCGTGATCCAGCAGCACCACGCCCGGAGCCTGCACTGGGACCTGCGGCTGGAGCACGACGGCGTGCTGGCCTCCTGGGCGGTGCCGCGCGGGCTGCCCCGCGATCCCGGGCGCAACCACCTCGCCGTGCACACCGAGGACCACCCGATGGAGTACCTCACCTTCCACGGCGAGATCCCGGCCGGCGAGTACGGCGGCGGACGGATGATCGTCCACGACGCCGGGACGTACCGCGCGGAGAAGTGGCGCGACGACGAGGTGATCGTGGTGCTGGACGGGCAGCGGACGACGGGCCGGTACGTGCTCTTCGCCACCGGTGGCCGGGGCCGGGACTGGATGGTCCGCCGCACCGACCCCGCGCCGGAGGGCTGGACGCCGATGCCGGAGCTGGTCCGCCCGATGCACACCACTGCCGCGAAACGGCTGCCGAAGGACGAGGCCGCCTGGGGGTACGAGCTGCGCTGGGACGGCGTGCGGGCGATGGCGTACGTCTCCGGCGGGCGGCTGCGGCTGCTCGGCGACACCGACGAGGAGATCACCGGGGAGTACCCGTGGCTGCGCGCGATGGCCGAGGAACTGGCGCCGGTCGAGGCGGTGCTGGACGGCGTGCTGGTTCGGATCGACCCGGGTGGCCGGGTGAAGGCGCCCACCCGGCGCGATGGCCAGTTCCTCGCCGTGGACCTGCTCTGGCTGGAGGGCGCGACCAGCCTCGACCTGCCGTACGCCCAGCGCCGGGAACTGCTCGACGGCCTGGCGTTGACCGGCCCACACTGGCAGACTCCGCCGTGGTTCCCGGGCGTCGGCGGGGACGCCCTGCGAACCGCCCGTGACCAGGGACTTCCGGGGGTGGTGGCGAAGCGCCTCGACGCCCCGTACGAGCCGGGTCGGCGCAGCCGGCACTGGCTGAGCATCGACCAGAGCTGAGGAGCACCGTGCACCTGACGCACCTGGAATGCCCGCGCTGCGGTCGGGAGCATCCGGCGGACGAGCCGCAGAACCTCTGCGGGTGCGGCTCGCCGCTGCTGGCCCGCTGCGACCTGGCGGCGGTGGCCGCGTCGGTGACCCCCGAGCAGTTCGGGCTGCGCCCGGCCGACCTGTGGCGCTATCGGGAGGTGCTGCCGGTGGCCGATCCGCGCTTCGTCACCACGCTGGGCGAGGGCTGGACGCCGCTGCTGCGCGCCCCCGGCTACGGCCAGGAGATCGGCATCCCCGACCTGATCGTGAAGGACGAGGGGTTGACCCCGACCGGGTCGTTCAAGGCCCGCGGCGCGGCGGTGGGCGTGAGCCGCGCCCGGGAGCTGGGCGTCGAGCGGATCGCCATGCCGACCAACGGCAACGCCGGGGCGGCCTGGGCGACGTACGCGGCCCGGGCCGGGCTGGGCGCGACCATCGCCATGCCGCTGTCCGCGCCGACCATCTGCCGCCGGGAGTGCGTCGCGGCCGGCGCGGACCTGCGGCTGGTGGACGGGCTGATCAGCGACGCCGGGCGGTGGGTGGCCCGGCTGGTCGCCGAGTCGGCCGGGCGGGTCTTCGACGCCGGCACGCTGCGCGAGCCGTACCGCCTGGAGGGCAAGAAGACCATGGGGTACGAGATCGTCGAGCAGCTCGGCTGGCAGGTGCCCGAGGTGATCATCTATCCCACCGGGGGCGGGGTGGGGCTGATCGGCATCCACAAGGCGATCCACGAGCTGCGCGAGCTGGGCTGGGTGGAGGACCGGCTGCCCCGGCTCGTGGCGGTGCAGTCGACCGGCTGCGCGCCGATCGTGCGGGCCTTCGCGGCCGGCGAGCCGCGGGCCACGCCGTGGGCGGACGCCAGCACCGTGGCGTACGGCATCACGGTGCCGGCCCCACTCGGCGACGAGCTGATCCTGGCGGCGCTGCGGGAGAGCGGCGGCACCGCGATCGCGGTGGATGATGCCGAGATCCTCGCCGACCTGCGGGACTTCGCGGCCCGGGAGGGGTTGCTGCTCTGCCCGGAGGGGGCGGCCTGCCTGACGGCCGCCCGGCACCTGCGCGCGGGCGGCTGGATCCGGGCCGGCGAGCGGGTGGTGGTGCTGAACACCGGCGCCGGCCTCAAGTACCCGGAGACGGTGGACGTCTCCGCCGTGCCGATGGCGTGACGCGGGCCCCCGGCAGTCGGAGGCCCGCGTCGGAGCGGCCTATCGCCAGGTGATGTCGGACGCGGAGTAGATGCAGTTCACCCCGTCGGCACCCTCGCCGATCTCGGTGGGTTCGCTGCCCTTCGGCACGCCCTTGTACTTCACGCAGATCCGGGTGTTGTGACTCGGGTCGTTGAGGATGGTGATCCGGGTGAACCGGGCGGTGTCTCCCCAGTTGGTGTTGATGCCGGCCAGCACCTTCGTGCCGGTGGCCGTGATGTTGTCCAGCACCACGTGCCGCTGGTAGGAGGAGGAGCAGTTGCCGCAGGCCCGGTAGAGCTTGCCGGCGCTCTCCACCCGGAAGTTGCGGATGTAGACGGTGCCCGGCCCGTTGTGCTGGAACACCTTGTCGCTGGCGGAGCGGGCCCCGCCACCGTCCACCGTGTACGTGGTGCCGCCGAGGAAGGTGGCCGCGTCCTCGCCGACGTCCTCCCACCAGACGTTGACCAGGGTGCAGTTGCCGAGGCAGTGCACGCCGTCGCCGGCCGGCGCGCCGATGATGACGTTGCGCAGGGTGGCGCCGGCGGCCAGTTCGAACATCGGGTCCTGGCTCTCCGACTGCCCGCCGTCGCCGATGCCGTAGTAGCGCCGCAGGCCGCCGTCGAAGCCGCTGGCCGGGACGGCGATGGTGGCGTCCACCTTGACGCTGCCGGTGGGCGTCGGCCAGGACGTCGACGGCGGGGTGCTGGCGGTCGCCGTCGGGGTGGGGCTGGCCGGCGGGGTGCCGGTCGACGGCGGCGTGGTCGGCGTGGTGACCGACGAGTCCACGGTCACGTCGTCGAAGCTGCCGCTGGCGTACGCGGTGACCAGGGCGATCCGGCCGGCGCCCACCATGGTGCTGGTGCCGGCGGCGATCTGGGTGCCGTTGACGTAGCCCCGGATGGTGCTGCCGCTGGCCTCGATCCGCAGGGTGTACCAGGTGCCGGTGCTCGCCCCGATCGAGGCGGAGCCGAGCGAGGCGATCTGGCTGCCGTTGACCGCCTGGAGTTCGGCCCGCCCGGAGCCCAACAGGGCCAGCCGGTACATCTTGGTGCTGCTGCTGGCCCGCGCCGCGAGGCCGACCAGCGCCGTGGCGGAGCCGAATCCGGTGGGCCGGACCCGGGCCTGCACCTGGTAGTCGGCCCAACTCGTCTGGCCGGCGAACTGGCGGGCCAGTTCGCTGCTCGTGCTGGACTGGTTGAGGGCGCCGTCGGTGACCGCCCAGGTGCCGCCGGACTTCGACCAGCCGGCGGCGTCGCCGTCGGAGAAGGTGTCGGAGAAGACGGTGGCGGCGAAGGCCGAGGTCCCCATCCCGGCGGCGAGCGCCGCCACGGTGGCGCCGGCGCCCACCGCGAGCAGCAGTGACCGTCGCCGTCTGGCGCGTGTGATCTGCACGGTTGTCCTCCTTGAAGCGCGTGGTGGTGGACCGCCGCGGCGGCGGGTCGACGCCTGGCCACGGGTCGCGACGGTCGGTGCGCCCCGGCCGGAGGCCCGGTCTCCGGGAGCGGGGGTGGTGTGGGCGGGAGCCGCAGGAAAGGGCTTTCCCAACACCGACACCAGCAGGCTAGGCCGGCCGAGAGATCGAGGTCAATGGTTGCGATGTGCAGGAATGTTGCAGGTCAGCCGCTGGTCGGGTCGGTCAACCGCCAGGCCGCGTTGATCAGGCCGATGTGCGACAGCGCCTGCGGCAGGTTGCCCAGCTGCGCCCCGCTGTTCAGGTCGATCTGCTCGGCGAACAGGCCCACGTCGTTGGCCTGCCCGAGGACCTGCTCGAACAGCGCCCGGGCCCGCTCCGGCTCCCCCGCCATCACCAGGCACTCCACCAGCCAGAACGAGCAGAGCAGGAAGCCGGCCGGGTCGGTGTCCCAGCGGCGGACCAGGCCGTCGTCGGTGCCCAGGTCGCGTTCCACCATCGCGATGGTGGAACGCATCCGCGGGTCGGTGGCCGGCAGGAAGCCCACCACCGGCAGGAACAGCACCGACGCGTCCAGCTCCGCCGCGCCGAACGCGCCGGTGTACGCGCCCATCCGCTCGTGCCACCCGTCGCGCAGCACGGTCGCCCGGATCTCGTCCCGGACGGCCGCCCACCGGCGCGGGTCGGCCCGCTCCCCGAGCCGGGGCGCCAGCCGCACCGCCTTGTCCAGCGCCACCCAGCAGAGCACCTTCGACGAGACGTAGTGCCGCTCGGCATCCCGGGTCTCCCACATGCCACAGTCCGGCAACCGCCAGGTCGACGCGACCTGTCCGGCCAGCCCGATGACCATCTCCCGCACCTCCTCGGCGAAGGTCTCGCCGAGCTGGTCGTGCAGCCGCCACACCGCCGCGATCACCTCACCGGGCACGTCGAGCTGCCGCTGCCGCCAGGCGTCGTTGCCGATCCGCACCGGCCGGCTGCCGGCGAAGCCGGACAGGTGCCCGGCGACGTGCTCGGCGAGATCCCGCTCCCCCTCCAGCCCGAAGAGCACCGGCACCGGCTCGTCGCCGATCCGGCCGATCGAGCGGGCCGCCCAGGCGAACAGCCGGGACGCCTCGGTCGGGCAGGCCGCCACCCAGAGGGCCCGCATGGTCATCGAGAAGTCGCGCAGCCAGGAGAAGCGGTAGTCGTAGTTCCGGTCGCCGCCGACCAGCTCCGGCAGGGAGGTGGTCGCCGCCGCGGCCACCGCGCCGCTGCGGGCGTACGTGAGGCCGGTGAGCACCGTGGCGCTCGCCCGCACCTGCGGGGTGTAGTCCCCCTGGTACCGGTGCGACTCGCGGAACGCCTCCCACGCCTGGACCGTCTCGGCCAGCGCCCGGAGCGGGTCGAGCCGGGCCGGCGGGTCCCGGTGCACCGCCGCGTACGCCAGGTCGAAGCCGACCGTCTGGCCGGCGGTCACCTCGAAGGTGTGGCCGACCCGGTCCCCGTCGTGGCGCAGTTCCTGATCCGTGCCGCGCAGCACCAGCGCCACCGGCCCGGCGGTGGCCAGCACCCCGCCGCCCGGCTGCCCGTGCAGGTACGGGGTGAGCATCCCGTACTCCGGCCGGGGCACGAAGTCGAGCCGCATCGGGACCCGCCCGGAGAGCCCTTCGACCACCCGGACCAGCACGGCGGGCGAGTTCCGCCCCAGTTCGTGTCCCCGGGCGCCCGGTTCGGCGGCGAGCGCGTCGGTGACCGCGACGCTCCCCTCCGGCGTGTGGTGGACCGTCCGCAGCACCAGGGTGTCCGGCCGGTACGCCCGCTCGACCCGGCTCGCCGCGAGCGGGGCGATCCGCCAGTGCCCGCCGGCCGGGTCGAGCAGGCGGCCGAAGACCGAGGGCGCGTCGAACCGGTCCGGGCACCACCAGTCGACCGACCCGTCCCGCCCGACCAGGGCCCCGGAGCGGCAGTCGGAGAGAAATCCGTAGTCGGAGATCGCCGGCTGGTGCACCCGCCCCGGGTACCCGGACCGGTCGCGTTCAGGCGGGTGCGCTCAGGCGGTGGGCGGCTCGTCCTCCCCGGCCTCCTCGGCCGCGTCGGCCTCCTCCTTGGTCTTGTGCACCGCCCCGTCGGCGTGGTCGGGGGGACCGTAGACGGTGTAGAGGACCAGTGGGTTGGGGCCGGTGTTGACGAAGTTGTGCTTCGTCCCGGCGGGCACCACCACCAGGTCGCCGGCGACGACCTCCTTCTTCTCCCCGGCCACCCGGGCCTCGCCGGTGCCGCTGACGAAGGTGAGGATCTGGTCGATGTCCTCGTGGACCTCCTCGCCGATCTCGCCACCCGGCGGGATCGTCATGATCACCAGCTGGGTGTGCTGCCCGGTCCACAGCACCCGGCGGAAGTCCGGGCTCTTCTCAGCGACGGTCGCGATCGTGAAATGCTCCATGACGCGCACATACCCGGTGCGCCGTCGGCTCACGCCGGGACTCGCAGATGGTGGAATTCGCCACCCGCCCGGGGTTTGGATCCCGTCCGGACGGGCATCTGGTGGCCCAGGACCGGTGTACGCCTGTGCCGGTCGAGCCAAGTCCCCGCTGGCGTACCGCCGTACGGCTGCGATGGTGGGAGACGGCCAGAGCGCGGCGACGTTACGGCCTCGGTCGGACGGCGCCGTGCGCTCGTGTGCGCGCCCGCCCCGCCGGTCAGGTGAGGACGGCCAGGTGGAACGGGCGGTCCAGATGCCCCCCGCCGACGTACGTCTCGACGAAGACCGCGTTGGGGATGCCGCTGCGCGGCGCCACCGTGATGGCGCCCTGGGGCGTGAGCCCGCTGCCCGCCGCGATGCCGACCGTGCCGACGTAGCCGGCCGCCGTGACGTCCTGGTCGAAGACGACCTGGTACATGCCGGCGGCCAGCCGGGTGGCCGAGGTGACGCCGAGCCCGCGGACCAGGGTGCCGTTCGCGTCGACCACGGCGAAGAGCACCCGGGCGCTGGGCGGCAGCCCGACCGGGGGGCAACTGGCGATCTCGGCGTCCGCGCGGGCGAGCTCCGCCGACCCGGGCGCGGGCTGATCGCCGGATCCCCGTCTGGATCTCGTGCTGGACATGGGGTCTCCCGAGCACCGGCTCCCGCCGGCGCCAAAAACGCAGATGTCATGACAAGGGGGATCGACGGTGATCGCCCCGTTGTCATCGAAGTTATGCGGTCCCGCACCCCCGAAGCCACCCGCAGAGCCGTCAGATCATGGACTCCCGCAGCCCGTCGCACCCAGCCTGACCTGCGGATATGTCAGTCGTGCCGGGTCGCGGCCGGCCGCCCGTCGACGCATCGCAGGCGCAGCTCGTACTCCCCCTCCGGGCCGACGAAGCGGACCTCGACGTGCTCGTCCGGCCCCCGGTCGGAGTCCTTGGCCCGGTAGCCGGGCGCGGGCGACCAGGAGACCAGGCGGATCCCGGCCGGGCCGCACTCGGCCACGGCCGTACCGCCCGCGGTGGCGAAACTCCGCCGGCCGGCGGCCGGCGGCCCGCCGCTCGGCGTGCGGGTGGGGCTCGCCGGAACGGCCGTCGGCGTGGCCGCCCCGGTCGCGCCGCCGGTCGGTGCGGCCGCCAGCGCCCGCTCGACGTCACCCTGGTCGAGTACGCCGCCGGGCGTGCCGGTGATGCCGTCGCCGACCAGCCGGATCGCGCCCAGCCCGACAAGGGTGGCGACCACCGTGGCGGCCAGCCAACCGGTGGCGGCGGCGAGGATCGGACGACGGCCCATGCGTCGAGTCTGACCGAGGCGAGGTTGGGCCCGGCACCGGGGAACGCTAAGCGAGGGTTAACAGGGGAAGCCACCGGCGGTTGCCGGGGCTAACCTGCCAACCGTGGCCCGGCTGCTGCTCATCGAGGACGACCTGACGATCCGTACCCCCCTGCTCCGGGCGCTGCGCGAGCGCGGCCACGCGGTCGCCGCGGCCTCGACCGCGCTGGCAGGGCTGCGCGACGCGCTGGACGACCGGCCCGATCTGGTCGTGCTCGACCTCGGGCTGCCCGATCTGGACGGCCGGGAGCTGCTGCGGATGCTGCGGGCGGTCAGCTCGGTGCCGGTCATCGTGGCCACCGCCCGCGACGACGAGACGGAGATCGTCCGGATGCTCGACGCCGGCGCGGACGACTACCTCGTCAAACCGTTCACCGCCGCCCAGCTCGACGCCCGGGCCCGGGCCGTGCTGCGCCGCACCGCCGGCGACGCCACGGCGGCCGACCCCACCCTGGTGGTCGGCGGGCTGCGGATCGACCCGCGCTCGCGGCAGGTGAGCCTGGACGGCATACCGGTCGAGCTGACCCCTCGGGAGTTCGACCTGCTGCACCACCTGGCCGGCCGGGCCGGGCAGGTGGTCACCAAGCGGGAACTGCTCACCGAGGTCTGGCGGATCCCGTACGGCGGCGCCGACAAGACCGTCGACGTGCACCTGTCCTGGCTGCGGCGCAAGCTGGGCGAGCGCGCGCAGGAGCCGCGCTACCTGCACACCGTGCGCGGGGTCGGGGTGCGGCTGGCGGCCCCCGGGGACGGCCGGTGAGGGGCCGGCTGGCGCTGCTCGTCGCCGCGGTCAGCGTGCTGGTCCTGACCGCCTTCCTGGTGCCGCTGGCGCTGCTGGTGCGGACCGTCGCGGCGGACCGGGCGACCGTACGCGCCACCGCCGACGCGCAGAGCCTGGCCCCGGTGGTCGGCACGGCTGACCCGGACACCGTGCGGCTGACCGTCGAGCAGCTCACCGCGGCCTCCGGCCGCCAGGTCAGCGTCTACCTGCCGGACGGCACGGTGCTCGGCACGCCCGCGCCCCGGACGCCGGCGGTGGCCCTCGCCGCCCGGGGGCAGAGCCTGACCGCCGAGTCGGCCGGCGGGCGGGAGGTGGTCATCGCGGTGCAGGGCCGCCCGGACGGGACCGGGGTGATCCGCACCGTGGTGCCCCGGTCGGAGCTGACCGCCGGGGTGGCCCGGGCGTGGCTGGTGCTGGCGCTGCTCGGCGTGCTGCTCGTGCTGGTCGGGCTGGTCGTCGCCGACCGGCTGGCCGCCACCCTGGTCCGGCCGATCGCCGCGCTCTCCGCGGTCTCCCACCGGCTCGCCAAGGCCGAACTGGACGCCCGGGTGGAGCCGGCCGGCCCGGCCGAGCTGCGCGAGGTGGCGGGCGCCCTGAACCACCTGGCCGGGCGGATCCAGGTGCTGCTGCGCGAGGAGCGCGAGCAGGTGGCCGACCTGTCGCACCGGCTGCGCACCCCGCTGACCGTGCTGCGGCTGGAGGCCGAGTCGCTGCGCGACCCGGACGACGCGGCCCGGCTGACCACCGCGGTCGACGGGCTCGAACGGGCGGTCACCGGGGTGATCCGGCAGGCCCGCTGGCGCACCGGACCGCCGGGCGGCGGCGCCGACTGCGACGCGGCGGCCGTGGTCGGCGAGCGGGTGGCGTTCTGGTCGGTGCTCGCCGAGGACACCGGGCGGACGGTCACCCTGGACCTCGCGCCCGGCCCGCTGCCGGTCGGGGTCGACGGCGACGACCTGGCGGCCGCGGTGGACGCGTTGCTGGGCAACGTCTTCGCGCACACCCCGGACGGCACGCCCTTCACCGTGCGGCTCGTGCCGGATCCCGCCGGGGTGGTGCTGACCGTCGCCGACGCCGGGCCGGGCCTGCCGGCCGGCGCCGCCCGCCGGGGCGTCAGCCGGGCCGGGTCGACCGGGCTGGGGCTGGACATCGCCGACCGGGCCGCCCGGGCCGCCGGCGGCCGGCTGGAGCTGGGCAGCGGGCCGGACGGCGGCGCGCTCGTGCTGCTCCGGCTCGGGCCGCCGCGGTCTTAACCCGGGCTTAGAACGGGGGTAGCGCGGGACTATCCGGCCCGGACCGATCCTCGATGACACAACCGAGGAGAGGTGGAGATCATGCGACGTACTTCCCTGGTACTGGCGGCGGCCGGCGGGGCCGCGGTGCTGGCCGTCACCGGCGCCGCGCTCGGCGGGCAGGTGGCCGACCGCTCCGGCCCGGCCGCCGTGGCGACGAGCCGGACCGCCGGCGACGGCCCGACGAGCACGACCGGCGACGACGGCCCCACCGCGGCCGCCGACCGCGATCCGACGGCCACCGTCGCGCCCGGTGCCACCGGCGTGGACTCGCGGCGGGCCGGGGCGGTGGCGCTGGCCCGGACCGGCGGCGGGCGGATCATCGAGGTCGAGGCCGAGACCGAGCACGGGCGCGCGGTGTGGAGCGTCAAGGTGAGCCGGGACGGGGTGACCTACGAGGTGAAGGTCGACCGGCAGGACGGCGCCGTGGTCGAGGTCGAGCGGAAGCGGCTCGACGACCGGGACGGCCGGGGCACCGACGACCGGTACGACGACCACGGCGGCCGGCGGGCCGGCGGCGACGACCGGGGCACCGACGACCGCAACGATGACCACGGTGGCCACGATGGCGCCGACGACCACGGTGGCGACGACGACTGACCACCGGCGAGCGGGCCCGGGCGCGTGGCGTCCGGGCCCGTCGCCGTTGCCGGCCATGGTGCGGGGTGGCGGGTCAGCGCGCGGTGCAGGCCAGGCCGGTCGGTGTCGCGGCGTCGCCGGTGGCCACCAGCCCCCAGCTGGTGGTGCCGCCGGCCGGGAGGGCGCCGTTCCAGCTCGCGTTGGTCGCGGTCACCTCGCTGCCGGACTGGCCGGCGGTGGCGTTCCAGGAGCTGGCCAGCCGCTGACCGGCCGGGAAGTCGAACCTGGTGGTCCAGCCGGCGATCGGGGCCGCGCCGGTGTTGCGGACGGTCACCTCGCCCTGGAACCCGCCGCTCCACGTCCCGGTCACCCGCCAGCTCGCCGCGCACCCGGCCGACGGCGACGGACCGCCCGTCGGGCTCGGCGAACCCGTCACGCTCGGGGACGCCGTCACGCTCGGCGATACCGTCACGCTCGGCGATACCGACGCGCTCGGGGAGGCCGTCGGGCCGGTGCCGTCCGAGGTGGTGTAGCTGACCGGGGTGTACGCGGCCGAACACGTGCCGCCGCACCCGGCCGGCAGGGCGAACCGGTAGACCCGGCCGCCGTTGACCAGCGTGCCGGCGGCGTCCCGGACCCGGATCTGGAAGTCGGTGCCGCCGGACGTGGTGGCCCCGATCACGTACGACTGGCCCATGTCGCTGTTCATCGTGGCGGCCCGCCACGCCCCGTCGGCCAGGTACTCCACGCCGTGGATGCCGTTGGGCAGGTGGGAGACCGCGATGGCCGGCCAGTACCGCTGCGCGCCCTGGAGGAAGCCGATCCGCAGGTCCCCGCTGTAGTTGGGCGCGGGGACGAACGACCAGGAGACGTGCCGGTTGTTCCAGTGGTTCGGGTACAGGTCACCGACCGGGACCCCGTTGCGGGCGAACCGGTTCAGCGACCCGGTGGCCAGGTCCAGGTGGTACGGGTCGTCGCGGCACCAGGCGTTGCCGTCGCCGCAGGAGTCCGCCACCACCATGGTGAGGGTGGCGCCGTTGTAGCCGTCCGCGACCCAGGAACCGTTGCGGCAGAACGGCTGGCCGGGAGCGCCGTCGTTGATCCCGGTGCACCGGTCGCCGATGGTCACCGTGACGAACCGACCGCAGTTGAGGCCGTTGTTCCACAGCCCGATCCGGTCCGCCTCGGACGGGGGCAGCGGCCGGGTCGGGAACGACGAGTAGTCGCCGGGCAGGTTGTACACGTTGAGCGCGACGAAGTCCTGGCTGTCCAGTTCGGACTGCGGCAGGCCACAGCCGCCGTACGGGGCGCCGAGGCCGTCGAAGTGGGTGGCGTTGCCGGTCACCGGCGCGGGCGGGTCGTCGACCGCGAGCGCGGGCAGTTGTCCGGCGGCGAGCAGCGCGGCCGCGGCGGCGGCCAGGGCGGCCACGAGCCGCAGGCGGGTACGCGAGGTCATGGGGAAAGGCCTTCCGGGCGGGCCGACCCACGCGGGATCGGCTCGAAGAGGGGGTCATGGCTGCCCGTCCATGCCCGGCGTGTGCCCGCGCGCCCATGTCACCACCCGGAGGGAGGACATGTCAACGGCGTCCGGGAAGCCGGTGGCGCAGCGCGATGGGGCCGATACATTGAAGTATGGTGCCCGCCCACGGAGGGCGGGCGGCGGAACCGGTCTACCGCCCGGTGCTGGCCGGTCGGCGGGGTGAGCTGGAGGCGCTGGCCCATCTCGACGACGCCCTCGCTCCGCTGCTCGCCCCGGTCATCGACGTCCACGCGGTCGACGCGTGCACCGTGGACCTGCTCGGCCGGCTGCCGGCGGGGCTGCTGCCCGCCGTCGACGTCTCGGCCCTACCGGACCGTCCGGAGAGCGAGCCGGCCCGCTGGGGCGTACCGCTGGTGCCGGTGATCGGGCTCGCGGACAGCGACCGGCGGTTGGTGGCGCACGGGACGGCGGCGCGGGCCCACGCCCGGGCGGTGGTGCGGTTGCGGACCGGCCGGGACCGGGCCGGCCCGGACGCGACGACCGGGGCAGTGGAGCGGGTGTGGCGGCTGACCCGCCTCGTGCCCGAGCAGTGCGACCTGCTCATCGACGCGGGAGACGTGTGCTGCCCGGCCGACGTCCGGCTGGCCGAGCCCCGGGTCCGGCGGCTGGCCGGCTGGGCCCGCCGGCACGCCTGGCGTTCGGTCACGGTGGCCGCCGGCGGGATGCCGCCGGCCGTGGCCCGCCTGCCCGCCGACGAGCCGGTCCGGCTGGAGCGCTTCGACTGGCAGCTCTGGCGCGGCCTGGCCGACCTCGACGTCGGGTACGGCGACTACGGGGTGGGCTGCGCGGCGCGGGGCGCCGACGACGTCCCGGGCGACCGGCTGCCGACGCTGCGCTACACCACGGACGGCGGGTGGTGGATCTACCGCTGGTCCCGGCGGGGCGGCCGGGGCGACGAGCGCTTCGCCGACCTGTGCCGGACGCTGGTCGCCGCGCCGTGGTGGCCGGCCGCCGGGGCCGGCTTCTCCTGGGGCGACCACGAGATCCTGCGCCGGGCGCGGCGGGGCGCGGGCGCCGGCTCGCCGGCGAACTGGGCGGCCTGGAGCACCTCGCACCATCTGGCGCACGTGCTGGCCGCGCTGCTCCGCCCCGACCGGGAGCAGCGCGACGGGCCGTGGCGGGCCGGTCCGGACGGGCCGGAGCGGCGCGCCGGCCGGGCCCCGCGCGGCGAGTCCCGCCGCGCGGGGTGAGTCACTCCTGCCCGGTGAAGCCGAACTGGACCACGCCCTCGTCGTCGACGACCGCGTCGACGGAGGTGTCGTTGAGCAGTTCGGCGGCGTCCTGGTCGAGGAAGATCCGGGCGCCCTGGTTGTCGACCACCTGGTCGCCCTGGGTGGGCTCGGGGACCAGCTCGATGGAGAGCGAACCGGCGTCGGTGTCGGCGGCGATCCGCAGCCCGCCCGCCTCGCCGACGTCCTCCTGGTTGGCGAGGTCGCGGATCACCAGAATCGCGTTCTCGGTCATGGTCAGCATGGCGGAACTCCTCGTGGCTGGGTCGGGATCGCGGCCGGTTCGTCGCCGCGCGGCCGGGTACGCACCCGGGATGGCGAATGGGTCTTCGCCGTGCAAACCAGGGCAGGTCGAAAGGCCCTTCACGGCCTACGTTGCCCGCTGCCCAGGCATCCGTCAAATAGAGCCGGATCAGTCGACACCGTGGCCGGCACGGCCGGCCACGAATGACTGACCAGCGGTTTGCCGGGCTCCGAAGCGGGTAATCGGAGCGGTTCGGAAATAAGTTTTCATCGTTGGCTCTTCTCCGGCAGAAAGCGCCGTGGCAGCATCGACGCATGCATCGTCGTCACTCCATCGGGGCACTGACGGTGCTGGCCCTGGTCGCCACCGCGACCACCGCCGGCGCCACCACCGCCACCGCCGAAGCGCCCACCCCCGCGCAGACCCGGCTGCACGCGACCATCGACGCCGTCCTGGCCGACTCCCGGCTCGCCGGGGCCCAGGCGGGCGTGGTGGTCGTGGACACCCGCACCGGACAGACCCTCTACGACCGCAACGGCGACCGGCGGCTCGTTCCCGCCTCGAACACCAAGCTGCTCACCTCGACCGCGGCGATGGAGTTGCTCGGCCCCGGCCACCGCTTCACCACCGACGTCGCCAGCGACGGCGTACGCCGGGCCGGGCTGCTCGCCGGCAACCTGTACCTGCGCGGCGGCGGCGACCCGACGATGCTCGCCGAGGACTACGACCGGCTGGCCGCCCAGGTCGCCGCCGAGGGCGTCCGGGTGGTGACCGGCAACCTGGTCGCCGACGACACCCGCTACGACCGGACCCGGCTGGGCCTGGACTGGACCTGGGACGACGAGTCCTACTACTACGCGGCCCAGGTGTCCGCGCTGACCGTCGCCCCGGACACCGACTACGATGCCGGCACGGTGATCGTGCACGCCGCGCCGGCCGGCCAGGCCGGGGCCCGGCCCGCGGTCACCATGACCCCGGCCAACGGCTGGCTGCGCATCGACAACCGGGCCGAGACCGTCGCCACCGGCGAGACGACCATCTCCTTCGAACGCGAGCACGGCGGCAACACCATCGTGGTGACCGGGCAGATCGCCGTCGGCGAGGACCCGACCAGCGACTGGATGACGGTGTGGGAGCCGACCGGGTACGCCGCCGACATCTTCCGGGCGGCGCTGCAACAGCACGGCGTACGCGTCCTCGGCCGGACCGTGCTCGGCCGGTCCACCCCCGACGCCGCGAAGATCGTCACCCGGCACGACTCGATGCCGCTCTCCGAGCTGATGGTGCCCTTCCTGAAGCTCTCCAACAACGGCCACGCCGAGGTGCTCACCAAGGAACTCGGCCGGGTGCTCTCCGGCTCCGGCACCTGGGCCGCCGGGCTCACCGCGATCGGCGAGTACGTCGGTGACTCCGGAATGGACACCGGCACGCTGCGCCAGCGCGACGGCTCGGGGCTGTCCCGGCGCAACATGATCCCGCCGGCCCAGTTCGTCAGGCTGCTGTCGGCCGTCCGCGCCGAACCCTGGTTCGACACCTGGTACGCCGCGCTGCCGGTGGCCGGCAACCCGGAACGCTTCGTCGGCGGGACGTTGCGCAGCCGGATGCGGGGCACCCCGGCGGCGGACAACGTGCACGCCAAGACCGGCAGCCTGACCGGCGCGTCCAGCCTCTCCGGCTACGTCACCGACACCGACGGACACCTGCTGGCCTTCTCCGTCGTGCTCAACAACTACCTGACCTCGTCGGTCAAGGGGCTGGAGGATCAGATCGCCATCGCGCTGGCGTCGTACAGCGAGAAGGGGACGAGCACGGCGCGGCTGGCCGTGCCGGCGGCGCCGGAGTCGCCCCGGGTCCCCGAGGGCCTGGAGTGCGCGTGGGTGAAGCCGATCCTCTGCTGAGCGGCGGCGGGCCCCGGTCGGGAGGGGGGATCGGGGCCCGGCGCGCCGCGCCGGCTCAGGCGCCCGGCCGGGGCTGGCTCGGCACGGCGGCCGGGTCACCCCGCTCGATCAGCGCGTCGATCTCGGCCGGCGGCAGGCCGCGCAGCGCCAGCACCCGGCGGCCCCAGCGGTGCAGCCGGCACGGGTGCGGGCTGGCGTCGTTGCGGCAGATCGTCCCGCCGGACCAGCGGCGCGGCGCGTGCACCACCACCGCGCGCACCGCGAACTGGGCGTCCTCGCCGGTCACGTACGGCGGCAGCGGGATCTCCCGCAGCACGTCGCCGGAGGAGTCACCCACGCCGGACGGGGCGACGGGACGGGCGACGGGCGCACTGCTGCTCATCGGTCGAGCCTCCACAGGGGATGGTCGGACGGAACATCGGAACCGTAGAACGCCCCGCGACGGCCGCGACGGACAAACTGTCCCGACGGCTCAGACCCGGTCCAGCACCACCACCGGGATCTCCCGGTCGGTCTTCGTCTGGTACTCGTCGTACGCCGGCCAGACGGCGGTCATGGTCCGCCACATCCGGGGCTTCTCCTCCGGCGTCGCGGTGCGGGCCCGGACGGCGAACGTCTCGGCACCGACCTGCACCTGAGCCAGCGGATCGGCGAGCAGGTTCAGATACCAGGCGGGGTGTTGCGGCGCGCCGCCCTGGGAGGCCACCACCAGGTAGGCGTCACCGTCCCGGCCGTAGATCAGCGCGGTGCGCCGCAGCTTGCCGGAGCGCCGGCCCCGGGTGGTCAGCAGCAGCGTGAAGACGCCGGGCCGCCACTCGTGGCCCTCGGCGCCGCCGGTCGCGACGTACCGCCGGATGTGGTCGGCGACCCAACCCTGCGGGCTGTCCAGCACCTGTTCGCTCGCCGTCATCGGCACTCCCCTCCGGATCCTCCGATCCTGGCCACGCTACCTCCGGGTCGGCCAGCGCACCGGGCGAACCTCGGCTCAGCGCAGCGCGACCGCCTGGAGGCTGACGTTGCCGCAGTCCCCCAGCGCCCGCTCCACCGTCCAACTGAGCAGCAGCTTCGCGCCCCGCGCGGCACGGAACCGGACGGTGAACTCGGCGGTGCGGGCGGTGTGCGGGTCCTCCAACCGCAGCGTCCTGGTCGGGCCGCCGGAGGAGAGCCGCACGTCGAGGCGGGCCCGGGCCATCCAGAGCCCGGCGAAGAGGCGTACGGTCCGCTGCCGCCCGTCACCGGCCACGGAGAGGCTGAAGCCGTTGCCCGCGCCGCAGGTGTAGACCCCGGCCTGGGTGCCGCGCGCCGCGCCGACCGGATTGCCGTCCTGCCAGGCGTACTCCTCCGGGTTGTTGCGGTAGGCGACCCGCCGGCCCCGGCCGCCCTCGTCGCGGATCTCGCGGGAGCCCCGGCGCTTGTGCACCGGCGCGCCGGAGTCGAGCAGCCCCCAGTGGACCCAGTCGGTCGGGCCGGCCGCGGTCAGGTCGACCAGGGCCGGCACGTCGGCCTGGCTGACCGCCAGGCTCGGCGCGGGGGGTGCCGTGGACGGCGCCGGGTCGGGCGAGGGTGACGGCGACGGGGTGCGCTGCCGGGGGTGCAGCCCCGGGGTCACCGCCACGCCCTCGACCCCGGGTCCGCCCGGGGACGGCAGGACCGGCCGGCCACTGGGCGCGGCGGGCAGCACGCTCTGCTCCCGCCGTGGCGTGGGGTGCTGCTCGGTGCCGAGGTAGCTGGCCACGGCGGCGAGGCAGGCGACGGCGACCGCCGCCTCCAGCAGCCAGCGGCGGCGCCGCCGGCTCCGGATGACGCGGCGCAGCGCCGATCGCGTCTGCGCATACCGGTACGACGCCCGGCCGCCCGCCGGACCGTGGTCTTCCGGACCCACGTGACCTCCCGCTCCCGCCCGGCCCCGACCGCCGGGACGAGCAGGGCGCGACCGCGCCTCACATTTCCACGATGGCCCACGGTGCGCCATATGTCGGCGGAAGGAAGTTTCGCCCTTCGTGGCGACACCGTACCGTCGCGCTCAGCTGACGGCCAACGCCTCCATGGTCACCCCGTCGTTCTCGCCACCGACCACCGTCAACGCCCGCCAGGTGACCAGCAGTTGGGCCCCGCGCGGGGCGCGGAACTGGATGACGTACTGGAAGAACCGGTCCCCGGCGGCCAGCGGCACCTCGCGGACGGCGGGGTCGCCGCCGCTGGAGAGCCGGACCTCGAGGCGGGCGGACGCCGAGAAGGCGCCGACGAAGAGCCGGACCGTCCGCAGGTCGTTGCTGCCGGCCACGGCCACCGCGAAGCTCCTCCCGGCGCCGCGCTGGAAGACCCCCGACCGGGTCCCGTCCTGCCGGGCCGCCGGGGTGCCGTCGGTCCAGGCGAATCCGGAGCCGCTGGCGGCGTGTTCCAGCCGCGCCCCGCCCGGGTCGCGGATCTCCCCCGTGCCGACCTGCTTGCGCTGCACGCTGTCGGCACCGCTGCCACCCCAGTGGATCCAGTCCCGCGCGCCGAGCACGGTCAGGTCCACCAGCGTGGGGACCCGTTCCTGGCCGACGCTGAGCAGAGGCCCGCCGGGCAGGGCGGGATTCCCGGTGACCGCCACGACGGTGGGCGGTGGCGCCACCGGGTCGGACGCCGGCGCGCCGCCGCCCGGCAGCACCGCCGACACCGCGGGCGCGCGGCCCGCGTCCTGCTCCCGCACGACGTACCCGGTGGCCAGCACCAGCACGGCCAGCACGGCGACGCCCAGCAGCACCCGGCGGCGCCGGCGCCGGGCCCGAGCCACGCCGACCCGGGTGACCGGGCCGTCCGGTGCGACCCCGACGGCCACCCGGACCTTGCTGGCGGCCGGGCCGACCAGCTCGGCGAACCGGCCCGTGGCGCTCTCCCGGGAGGAGTGCCGGACCGGCGCGACCCGGCGCGACCCGGCGGGCGCGACGGCGTCCGGCTCCGGCCCGGCCGTTGGGCCCGATCGCGGCGCGCGGGCCGGGGTCGGGGCGGGCCCGGTCGCCGACCGCGACGCCGGCTCGGCGGCGGACGCCGGCCCGGGCGCGGGCACCGGCTCGCCGGCGGACCCGGCCCCGGGGGCATGCGGCGGCGGGACCGGGGCGTGCGGCGGCGGGATCGGATCGTCCGGGGCGCCGGGCAGCCGGCGTGGCCCGCCGGCCGCACCGGGTCGCGGCTCGGCCGGCACGGCCGGCAGCCACCGCCCGACCCGGATACCGGTCTGCGTGAGTTCGTCCTCAGCCACCGACCCCTCCCTCGGCCACCGGCGTCGCGGTCGCGCCGGGGACCGCCGCAGGGAGGATGACACACGTGCCGATCTCCGAGAAGCCGTCGACGCGAGGCATTTTCCCGACAGCCGCGGCGGGCTCACCGCCGCTCGCGCCGCACCAACCCCCGGTCGGGATGCCAGCTCTCGATCACTGTGCCATGCCGACCAGCCTGGCAGGAAAACCTGACACGGTACGTCGTCTTTCCGGACGGGGTCAGCGGATCTCGAAGCCCAGCGCCTGGGCCAGCACGATCGCCTGCTCGGCGTCGATGATCGCGCCGGCCCGCTGCACCGCCGTCGGGTCGAGCGCGGTCAGGTCGCTGCCGCGCAGGTCGGCCCGGACCAGCTTGGCCGCGTGCAGTTGGGCGCCGGAGAGGTCGACACCGGTGACGGTCGCCCCGGTCAGGTCCGCCCCGGTCAGGTCGACCTCGCGCATGCGTACGTCGGTGAACCGCACCCCGCGCAGGTCGGCGCCGGGGAGGCCGACGAAGGACCAGTCGCCGCCGTCGATCCGCAGCGGGCGCAGGTCGCACTGGTCGAAACTGCTGCCGAGCAGCTTGCAGCCGGTGAACTCGGCCTCGAACAGGTTGCACCGCTTGAAGGTGCAGCGGGTGAAGGCCGAGTCGGTGTGCCGGGAGGCGTTGAAGGCCACGTTGCCGAAGACGCAGTCGGTGAAGACCGCCCCCTGGCTGACCGCCTCGGTGAGGTCGACGTGGAAGAACTCGCAGCGCACGAAGTGCCGGTCGGCCAGCTCCTCGGCGTACCAGTCCTGCTGGCGGTAGGTGACGTCCTCGACGGGCTCCGGCATGTGGCCCAGATTAGTGGGGCCGCCGACACTTCCCGGCACGCCTACCGGGCGGTAGGTTCGGCGGCGTGAGCGTGGCCGTGAGCACCGACCCGGACCGTATCGGCTTCGACCCCGCGCGGCTGGCGCGGATTGACGAGCACTTCGCCAGGTACGTCGACGACGACCGGCTGGCCGGCTGGCAGATCGTGGTGACCCGCCGGGGCGAGATCGCCCACTCGTCGACGTACGGGCTGCGGGACCGGGAGGCCGGGGCGCCGGTCGAGGCGGACACCCTCTGGCGGATCTACTCGATGACCAAGCCGATCACCTCGGTCGCCGCCATGATGCTCTGGGAGGAGGGCCGGTTCGAGCTGACCGACCCGATCAGCCGCTGGCTGCCGGAGTTCGCCGACGTGCGGGTCTACGACCGGGGCTCGGTGCTCAAGCCGTACACGGTGCCGGCGGTCGAGCCGATCCGGGTCTGGCACCTGCTCACCCACACCGCCGGCCTGACGTACGGCTTCGCCCAGGTCTCGGTGGTCGACGGCCTCTACCGCAAGGCGGGCTTCGACCTCGGCGTGCCGCCGGGCGCCGACCTGGCCGCGGCCTCGGCGGGGCTGGCCGGGCTGCCGCTGCTCTTCCAGCCGGGCACCAGCTGGAACTACGGCGTCTCCACCGACGTGCTCGGCCGGCTCGTGGAGGTCGTCTCCGGGCAGTCGCTGGGCGCCTTCTTCGCCGAGCGGATCCTGCGTCCGCTCGGCATGACCGACACCCGCTGGTGGGTCGACGAGCCGGACGCCAAGCGGCTGGCCGCCCTCTACGCCCCGCACCCGGCGACCGGCCGGGCCGTGCGCGCGGACGCGATCGGCCGGGCCGCGCTGGCCGAGCCGAGCTGGTTCTCCGGCGGCGGCGGGCTGGTCTCCACGGCCGCCGACTACCACCGGTTCACCCAGTTCCTGCTGCGCGGCGGCGAGCTCGACGGGGTGCGCCTGCTCGGCCCGCGGACGGTGCGCTTCATGGCCCGCAACCACCTGCCCGGCGACCGGGACCTGGCGTCCTTCTCCCCGGAGGGCTTCGCCGAGACGGTCCTCGACGGCATCGGCTTCGGCCTCGGCTTCGCCGTGGTGCTCGACCCGGTGCCCGCCCGGGTGCCCAGCAGCGTGGGCGAGTACTACTGGGGCGGCATGGCCAGCACCGCGTTCTGGGTGGACCCGGTGGAGGAGGTCACCGCGCTGCTCTTCACCCAGCTGATGCCCTCCAGCACGTACCCGCTCCGCTCCCAGCTGCGCCAACTGGTCTACTCCGCGCTGGTCGACTGAGCCTGAATCCACCGATGGTTGGTGGTGTGGCTCTTTGGACGCGTGAGTATTGGTTGATGTTGATTGGTTGGGGTGTTGGGCAGGTCGGGTTCGC
>NZ_JBFAJK010000068.1:0-20264 GCF_040655175.1 Micromonospora sp. NPDC050495
ATCACTGGTGTGGTGTGGGTTTTTCAGCGGTGTGCTCTCCCTCGGGGGCCGCGGGGGGGGCGGCGGGGTTTCCCCCCCCGCCCCCACCGCTTGGCCGCACAGTTGGAGCCCCCACTTGAACTTCGATGAGCTCTTCGGGAACTTCCCGGCGCTGACCATCACCGGGCTGGAACAGGGCGCGATCTACGCGCTCGTCGCGCTCGGCTACACCCTGGTGTACGGCGTCCTGCGTCTGATCAACTTTGCCCACTCCGAGGTCTTCATGGTCGGTACCTTCACCGCCCTGTGGACCTGGGAGGCGCTGGGTCACAACCAGAACAGCCCTGCCCCCGCGTTCGGCCCGCTGATCCTGGCGGTCCTCGCCGGCCTCGCCGTCGCGATGGTCGCCTCGGCGTCCACCGCCGTGGTGGTGGAGCTGGTCGCCTACCGGCCACTGCGGCGCCGCAACGCCCCGCCGCTGGCCTTCCTCATCACGGCGATCGGCGCCTCGTTCGTGCTCTCCGAGTCCTTCGGCATCGGCACCGAGCGGGCGCCGTTCGGCATGCCGGACCTGATCCCGCAGAAGACGGTCTTCACCCTCTTCGGGGCCGAGGTGACCAACCTCCAGCTGCTGATCCTCGGCGTCACGTTGGTCATGATGGTCAGCCTGGACCAGTTCGTGAACCGCAGCCGGCTCGGCCGGGGCATCCGCGCCGTGGCCCAGGACGCGGACACCGCCGCGCTGATGGGCGTCAACAAGAACCGGGTCATCCTGCTGGTGTTCATCCTCGGCGGCCTGATGGCCGGCGTGGCCGCGCTGCTGTGGGACATCCGGTTCGGCTTCACCAAGTTCAACGTCGGCTTCCTGATCGGGCTCAAGGCCTTCTCGGCCGCGGTGCTCGGCGGCATCGGCAACCTGCGCGGCGCGCTGCTCGGCGGCCTGCTGCTCGGCGTGGTGGAGAACTACGCCGCCGGGCTGTTCGGTGGAGACTGGAAGGACTTCACCGGTTTCGTGCTGTTGATCGTGCTGCTGATGTTCCGGCCGACCGGCCTGCTCGGCGAATCTCTCGGGAGGGCGCGCGCATGACCGCCACCTCGGACAAGAAGGGGCGTCTGGCGGCGTTCCGTACCCGCTGGGACGCGATGCCGAAGCAGGTCCGCTGGGTCGGCCTGGCCGCCCTGGTGGTCTTCCTCTACGTCCTGCCCAACCGGTGGTTCTACGAGTACCTCGGCTTCCCGATCGGCAGCGACTACTTCGCCTTCTACACCACCCGCTCCGACTTCGCGACGGTGCTCTTCGACACCTCGGTCTTCGTGCTGCTGGCGGTGGGCCTGAACGTCGTGGTCGGCTTCGCCGGCCTGCTCGACCTGGGCTACTTCGGCTTCTACGCGGTCGGCGCGTACACGGTGGCGCTGCTGACCTCGCCGGAGAGCCGGTTCGGCACCAACTGGCCGTGGCTGGCGGCGGTGCCGGTGGCGATCCTGGTGGCCATGGTCTCCGGGGTGATCCTCGGTGGCCCGACGCTGCGGCTGCGCGGTGACTACCTGGCCATCGTGACCCTCGGCTTCGCCGAGATGATCCGCCTCTACGCGGCCCGCAACGAGGGCATCGCGCAGGGTCAGCGGGGCATCCCGCAGATCCCGCACCCGCCGGGCACCGGCTCGGACGGTCACCCGCTGTTCGGCGTGGAGAGCTCGAAGCCCTACTACTGGCTGATCCTCACCGTGATCATCGTGATCATCTTCGCGATGCGGAACCTGGTCAACAGCCGGGTCGGCCGGGCCTGGGTGGCGATCCGCGAGGACGAGGACGCCGCCGAGATCATGGGCGTGCCGACGTTCAAGTACAAGCTGTGGGCGTTCGCCATCGGCGCGGCGGTCGGCGGTCTGACCGGCGCGATCTTCGCCGGCAAGCAGACGTTCATCAACTCGGACAGCTTCCTGCTGGAGAACTCGATCCTGGTGCTCGCCGCGGTCATCCTCGGCGGCGCGGGCAACATCAAGGGCGCGATCGCCGGTGGCGCGATCACCTGGTACCTGCCGGAGTGGCTGCGTGGCGTGGGCGACCTGATCGGTGTCGAGTTCGACGCGGCGGAATACCGGATCCTGGTCTTCGGCCTGGTGGTCATCGTGATGATGATCTTCCGGCCGCAGGGTCTGGTGCCCAACCGGCGCCGCGCGGCGGAGTTCGCCGACCGGCGCAAGGAAGTGGTTCCCCAGGAGACGGTGCCCAATGAGTGAGCCGCAGATGCACAGCGAGCGGGACGAGACCAGCGAGCGGGACATCGCCGACGACGGTCGCAGCACCGTCGGCACCCCGCCGGAGTCCGGCGCGGACACGCCGGTGGAGCCCACCCCCGGCGCGACCGCGCCGGCCGGGCGGGAGCCGCTGCTGGAGGTCGACCACGTCACCCTCCGCTTCGGCGGCGTGGTCGCCCTGAACGACGTCGCGTTCACCCTCTACCAGGGGGAGATCCTCGGCCTGATCGGCCCGAACGGCGCCGGCAAGACCACCTGCTTCAACGCGATGACGGGGGTCTACCGGCCCACCGAGGGCGAGATCCGGTTCAAGGGGCAGCGGACGAACGGCAAGCGCCGGTCCTGGATCACCAAGGCGGGCATCGCCCGGACGTTCCAGAACATCCGGCTCTTCCCGGAGATGACCGCGCTGGAGAACGTGATGGTGGGCGCGGACGCCCACCACAAGACCAGCGTGATCTCCGCGATGCTGCGGCTGCCGCGGCACTGGCGGGAGGAGCGGCAGGGCCGCGACAAGGCGTACGAGCTGCTGCGCTTCGTCGGCATCGAGCGCCGCGCCGGGGACCTGGCCCGCAACCTCTCGTACGGCGAGCAGCGCCGGCTGGAGATCGCCCGGGCCCTGGCCACCGACCCCACCCTGCTCTGCCTGGACGAGCCGGCTGCCGGCTTCACCCCGGCGGAGAAGGAGGAACTGCTCGGGCTGATCCGTAAGATTCGGGACAACGGCACGACCGTGCTGCTCATCGAGCACGACATGCGACTGGTCATGGGTGTCACCGACCGGATCGTGGTGCTGGAGTTCGGCAAGAAGATCGCCGAGGGCCTGCCGGCCGAGGTCCGGGACGACCCGAAGGTGATCGCCGCGTACCTGGGGGTGCCGACCGATGCTGCTTGAGATCAAGGACGTGACCCTGCTGTACGGGCGGATCCAGGCCCTGCACGGGATCAGCCTGACGGTCAACGAGGGCGAGGTGGTGGCCCTGATCGGCGCGAACGGCGCCGGCAAGACCACCACCATGCGGGCCATCTCCGGGCTGCGCCCGGTGGCGTCCGGCTCGATCGTCTTCGACGGCACCGACGTCACCCGGATGCGGGCCGACCTGCGGGTGGTCCGGGGCATCGGGCAGGCGCCCGAGGGCCGGGGCGTCTTCCCCGGCATGAGCGTGCTGGAGAACCTCGAGATGGGGGCGTACACCCGGCGGGACCGCTCGGGTATCGCCGAGGACATGAAGATGGTCATGGACCTCTTCCCCCGGCTGGCCGAGCGGCGCAAGCAGCCCGGCGGCACGCTCTCCGGCGGTGAGCAGCAGATGCTGGCGGTGGGCCGGGCGCTGATGGCCCGCCCGCGGCTGCTGCTGCTCGACGAGCCCTCGATGGGGCTCGCGCCGATGCTGATCCAGCAGATCTTCGAGATCATCACCCGGATCAACGAGCAGGGCACCACGATCCTGCTGGTGGAGCAGAACGCCCAGCAGGCGCTCTCCCGCGCTCACCGGGGCTACGTGCTGGAGACCGGCCGGATCGTCAAGGAGGGCACCGGCCGGGACCTGCTGCACGACCCGGCGGTCAAGGAGGCGTACCTCGGCGTGGCCTGAGGTCGTACCGGCGGCGGCCGGCCGTCCCTTCGCGGGGCGGCCGGCCGCCGCCGTTCCGCGCGCCGCCGTCCGCCGGGATGTCGGGCGTACGGGCTAGAGTCGCTGCCGTGACAGCTACGACGCCGCGCCTGCTCCTCGTCGACGGACACTCCCTGGCATACCGGGCATTCTTCGCCCTGCCGGTGGAGAACTTCTCCACCACCACGGGGCAGCCGACCAACGCCGTCTACGGCTTCACCTCGATGCTGATCAACGTGCTCCGCGACGAGCAGCCCACCCACATCGTGGTGGCCTTCGACGTCTCCCGGCGCTCCTTCCGCACCGACCGCTACGCGGAGTACAAGGCCGGCCGCAGCGAGACGCCGACCGACTTCAAGGGCCAGGTCAGCCTGGTCAAGGAGGTTCTGGCCGCGCTGCGCGTACCGGTGGTGGAGAAGGAGGGCTACGAGGCCGACGACGTCATCGCCACCCTCGCCTGCCAGGCCCGCGACCAGGGCATGGACGTGCTGATCACCAGCGGCGACCGGGACGCGTTCCAGCTGATCGGCGACCGGGTGACCGTGCTCTACCCGCGCAAGGGCGTCTCCGACCTGGCCCGGATGGATCCGGCCGCGGTCGAGGCGAAGTACGGCGTCGGTCCCGAGCGCTACCGGGATCTGGCCGCCCTGGTCGGCGAGACCAGCGACAACCTCTCCGGTGTCGACAACGTCGGCCCGAAGACCGCGGCCAAGTGGATCAACCTGTACGGCGGGGCCGAGGGCGTGGTCGCCCACGCCGACGAGATCAAGGGCAAGGCCGGCGACAACCTGCGCGCCCAGATGTCCCGGGTGATCCGCAACTACGAGATCAACTGCCTGGTCACCGACCTGGAGTTGCCGCTGCGTCCCGAGGACGCCCGCTGGCAGGGCTGGGACCGGGAGGCCGTGCACCAGGTCTTCGACACCCTCCAGTTCCGGATCCTGCGCGACCGGCTCTACCAGTACCTCGAGGCGGTCGAGCCGGAGGCCGAGGCCGGCTTCGACCTGGCCGGCCAGCAGCTGACCGAGCCGGGCGCGCTCGCCGGCTGGCTGGGCACGCATGCCCCGGCCGGCACCCCGGTCGGGCTGGCCGCCAAGCTCGACACCGGCCCGAACCGCCGGCACACCGCCTCGGTGACCGGGATGGCGCTGGCCACGGCGGGCGGCGCGGCGGCCTGGTTCGATCCGGCCACCCTCGACCCGGCCGACGAGTCGGCGCTGGCCGGCTGGCTGGCCGACGACACGCGGCCCAAGGTGCTGCACGACAGCAAGCCGGCCGTGCTGGCCTTCGCCGCGCACGGCTGGGACCTGCAGGGCATCACCCGCGACACCCAGATCGCCGCCTACCTGGCCCGCCCCGACCAGCGCTCCTACGACCTGACCGACCTGGCGCTGCGCTACCTGCACCGGGAGCTGCGGGTCGACGCGCCGGAGACCGGCCAGCTCACCCTGGACGGCCTCGGCGACGAGGGCGAGGCCGAGCAGAACCTGATGCTCCAGGCCCGGGCCACCCTCGACCTGGCCGACGCGATCGACGCCGAGCTGTCCCGCGACGGCGAGCAGTCCGCCCGGCTGATGGCCGGCGTGGAGCTGCCGCTGATGCGGGTGCTCGCCGCCATGGAGCGCACCGGCATCGCCGCCGACACCGAATACCTCTCCGAGCTGGAGGCGCACTTCGCCGCCGAGGTGAAGGCCGCCGCCCAGGGCGCGTACGCGGAGATCGGGCGGGAGTTCAACCTCGGCTCGCCCAAGCAGCTCCAGGAGATCCTCTTCGGCGAGCTGGGCCTGCCCAAGACCAAGAAGATCAAGACCGGTTACACCACCGACGCGGACGCCCTGCAGTGGCTCTACGCCCAGCAGCCGCACCCGGTGCTGGCCCACCTGCTGCGCCACCGGGACGTGGCCAAGCTCAAGTCGACCGTCGACGGGCTGCTCAAGTCGGTCTCCGACGACGGCCGGATCCACACCACGTTCAACCAGACGGTCGCGGCCACCGGCCGGCTCTCCTCGACCGAGCCCAACCTGCAGAACATCCCGATCCGCACCGAGGAGGGCCGGCGGATCCGGCGCGCCTTCATCGTCGGCGAGGGCTACGACTGCCTGCTCACCGCCGACTACAGCCAGATCGAGATGCGGATCATGGCGCACCTGTCCTCGGACGACGCGCTGATCGAGGCGTTCAACTCCGGGCACGACTTCCACGCCGCCACCGCCTCGTCGGTCTTCGGCGTCCCGGTCGACCAGGTCACCGCCGACCAGCGTCGCAAGATCAAGGCGATGAACTACGGCCTGGCGTACGGGTTGAGCGCGTTCGGCCTGTCCCAGCAGCTCGGGATCAGCACCGAGGAGGCGCGCGGGCTGATGGAGAACTACTTCGCCGGCTTCGGCGGGGTGCGCGACTACCTGCACGAGGTGGTCGCCCGGGCCCGCCAGGACGGCTACACCTCCACCATCCTGGGCCGCCGCCGCTACCTGCCCGACCTGGTCAGCGACAACCGGCAGCGGCGGGAGATCGCCGAGCGGATGGCCCTCAACGCCCCGATCCAGGGCTCGGCGGCCGACATCATCAAGGTCGCCATGCTGCACGTCGACACGGCGCTGCGCGAGGGTGGGCTGCGCTCCCGGATGCTGCTGCAGGTGCACGACGAACTGGTCTTCGAGGTCGCCGCCGGGGAGCGGGAAGCCCTGGAGACCCTGGTCCGTCAGCAGATGGGAGACGCGTACCCGCTGTCGGTGCCGCTCGAGGTCTCGGTGGGCGAAGGGCGGGACTGGAACAGCGCCGACCACTGAGTCCGGCCACCAGCCCTACGGGTCGGCCTCGGTCCGGGCGCCGTGGAGGGCGGCGGCGAGGCGGTCCCGGACCGCCACCTGGGCGGCGATCCGGGCGTCCAGCACGGCCAGCCGCTCGAGCCCCACCCGGAGGCCGGCCGGGGACGGCGGCGCGGCGGCCACGTCCCCGTCCAGGCAGGGCAGGAAGACCTGGACGTCCTCCAGGGTCAGCCCGGCGTCGAGCAGGTGGCGGATGTTGCGGACCCGGGTGACGGCGGCGTCGTCGTACTCGCGGTAGCCGTTCGCCGCCCGCGCCGCGGTGATCAGACCCTGCTCCTCGTAGTGCCGGAGGGCACGCGGCGTGCAGCCGGTCATCCTCGCCAACTCGCCGATCCGCATCCGACCATCCTCCGTTCGCAGCCGCAGCCGCAGCCGCAGCCGTAGCCGCAGCCGCAGCCGCGCCGTAGCCGCAGCCGCGCCGTAGCCGCAGCCGCGCCGCGCCGTAGCCGCAGCCTGAGCCGCGGCCGTAGCCTGAGCCGCGACCGTGGCTCGAGCTGTGGCCGACGTCGCCGGTCCGGCGGCACCCGGCCGGTCAGGCGACCAGTGCGCCGCCGTCCACCGGCAGCACCACGCCGGTGACGAAGGCCGCCGCCGGGTCGCAGAGCCGCAGGATCGCCCAGGCTACGTCCTCGGGCCGGCCGATCCGCCCCAGGGGCGTGTGGTCGAGCTGCCAGCGGCGTACCGCGGCGCGCTGCTCGGGAGAGAGTCCCTGATGTTCGCCGATGGGCGTGTCGATGGCTCCGGGAGCGACCGCCACCACCCGGACGCCGCGTGGCGCCAGCTCCACCGCCCAGCTGCGGGTCAGCGAGTCGAGGGCGGCCTTGCCGGCCGCGTACACCGCGCTGCCCGGCCAGGCCCGTTGGCCCACCGCGGTGGTCACGTTGACGATCACACCGCCGGTCGCGGCCAGCGGATCGAGCGCGGCGTGTGCCAGCCGGATCGGCGCCATCAGGTTCGTCTCCAACTGGCGCCGGGCCGCCGCCTCGTCCAGGTGGGCGAGGCCACCGCCGCCGGCGATCCCGGCGTTGTTGACCAGCACGTCGAGCCGGCCGTACCGGTCGAGGGCGGCGCCGACCACCCGGGCGGGCGCGTCGGCCTCGGTCACGTCGGCGGTGAGCGGGGTGATCAGAGGGTGGTTCGCGGCGGTCGCGGCAAGCGGCGCGGCGCGCCGGCCGACCGCGAGGACCTGGGCTCCGGCGGCCCCGAAGGCGCGGGCGGTGGCCCGGCCGATGCCGGTTCCCGCGCCGGTGACCACCACGACCCGCTGCTGTGCGTCGTTCATGCCGCCGATCGTCCGACCCTGCCGTCAGTGGCAGGGTCAAGCGGGGCGGGTCAGCGGCCCGGCCCTCGGCGTTCCTTCGGCGGGGCGCCGTGCCGTCGCAGGGCCTTGCGGGACGGGCCGCCCGGCGGCGGCAGCGGGCCCTTGACCGGGTCGTGGCCCCAGTTCATCAGGGAGTACCGCCACCGGGTCCGGCTGACGTCGCCGCTGGGCCGCTGGGCCATGTGCCGCCGGACGTACCCGACGACCTTGCGCATGTGCTTGTAGTCGGCCTCGGAGAGCTGGTCGCGCTTGCGCCGTAACAACTCGATGATCTTGCGCCCGGACTCGTGGCCGACCGACTCGCCGCCCTTGGTGCCCTTCTTCCGCCAGCCGACGTGCTTGGACTCGTCGGTCTCCAGCCAGCTGCGCAGCTCACCCGGCTTCATGTTCACCGCCTCGGTGAACTCGCGGTAGGTCTGCTGTGGATCGTCAGTGGGGCTCATGGCGCAGCACCTCCGGGCGGTGGGCGACGTCCCGGCCCGAGTCGTCGTTGCGGATCCGGTACTGCGGCTGCTCCGGCGAGGCGTTCACCGTGTGCCCGCGTACGTGGGTGCGGTCGACGAGCTTCTCCTTGACGACCCCGTACGCCCGGCCGCTGTGGCTGGCCCAGGAGACGTGGTCGCCGGTGCGGAACTCCTTCTCGGCCATGGCGTCCGGTTACCCGGGGTCGGGCGGCGGAAACGACGCCCGCCACCCGGCGCGCCGGGCGCTCAGCCCGCCGGCTTCTCGGTCACGAAGATCGCGGTGCCGGGGAAGAGCCGGCCGCGCAGCGGGCTCCACTGCCCCCAGATCCCCTCGTGCCCCGCCGGCCACTCCGGCTCCACCAGGTCCAGCAGCCGGAACCCGGCGCCGACCAGTTCGCGGACCCGGTCGCCGAGGGTGCGGTGCTGTTCGACGTAGGTCGCCGTCCCGTGCTCGTCCTGCTCGACGTAGGGGGAGCGGTCGAAGTACGAGTGCACAGCGGTCAGCCCGCCCTCGCCGGGGTCGTCCAGGAAGATCCAGCGCATCGGGTGGGTGACCGAGAAGACCCACCGGCCGCCGGCGCGCAGCACCCGGGCCACCTCGCGCATCACCGCCGCCGAGTCGTCCACGAACGGGATCGCCCCGAACGCGGTGCAGACGGTGTCGAACGTCGCGTCGCCGAAGGGCAGGGCGAGCGCGTCGGCCTGCACCAGCGGCACCCGTACACCGGTGCGCTCGGCCGCCTGCGCGGCGTGCCGCAGCATGCCCGCGGAGAGATCCAGCGCGACCGGCCGGGCGCCCTGGGTGGCCAGCCAGCGGGCCGCGGCGGCGGCGCCGCCGCCGAGTTCGAGGATCCGGCGGCCGGTGACGTCGCCGAGCAGGCGGACGTCGGCCTCGCGCAGCCCTTCGGGGCACCAGACGAAGTCCACGTCGCCGAGGAACGCGCCGTGTTCGGCCTGGTAGCCGTCGGCGTCGGCGTCCCACCAGCCGCGATTGGCCCGGCGGATCTCGGCCGCGCCCGCCCGGCGCCGGATCACCCTGTCGTCGTCCACCCGCTCACGCTAGGCCCCCGCCGCCCGCGACCCGCCGGCGGCCACCGGCCGGCCGTGGGACCGCCGTGGGGCGGGCGTGACGGATGTGACGGACGAGACAGCTGTGGCACCTTACCGCGCGAAATCTCCGCTTTCGCAAGTTACGCGGTCACGAGGACCCGGGAGGGCTTGCACGCTGTGGTAATGCAGCGGGTAGGCTAGAGGATGCGCTCGCGGATCGTGTGCCTCGGCAGGGAGCAGGTGCGCGGTCACCGGAGCCACTAATGATCTTCTGATGGCGATCGTTCGGTGTGCCCGGTGACGGATCCGCTGGCGCGGACTGAGTCACCGCGACACCCATGCGTCCTGTGACAACCCATCCGACCGGAGCAACCGCCCACATGACGAGCAGCATCGAGGCCACCTCGAGCGCCAACAAGGTCACCCACGACGACCTCGGCTCTGAGGAAGCTTTCCTCGCCGCGATCGACGAGACCATCAAGTACTTCAACGACGGCGACATTGTCGAAGGCACCGTCGTCAAGGTCGATCGGGACGAGGTCCTGCTCGACATCGGCTACAAGACCGAGGGTGTCATCCCCTCTCGTGAGTTGTCGATCAAGCACGACGTGGACCCCGCCGAAGTTGTCACGGTTGGCGACCACATCGAGGCCCTGGTCCTCCAGAAGGAGGACAAGGAGGGTCGTCTGATCCTCTCCAAGAAGCGGGCGCAGTACGAGCGGGCCTGGGGCACGATCGAGAAGATCAAGGACGAGGACGGCGTCGTCCGCGGCTCGGTCATCGAGGTTGTCAAGGGTGGTCTCATCCTCGACATCGGGCTGCGCGGCTTCCTGCCCGCATCCCTGGTCGAGATGCGGCGCGTGCGTGACCTGCAGCCGTACGTCGGGCGTGAGCTCGAGGCCAAGATCATTGAGCTGGACAAGAACCGCAACAACGTGGTCCTGTCCCGCCGGGCCTGGCTGGAGCAGACGCAGTCCGAGGTGCGTACCGAGTTCCTCAACAAGCTGCAGAAGGGGCAGGTCCGCAAGGGCGTCGTCTCCTCGATCGTCAACTTCGGCGCGTTCGTCGACCTGGGCGGCGTGGACGGCCTGGTGCACGTCTCCGAGCTCTCCTGGAAGCACATCGACCACCCGTCCGAGGTCGTCGAGGTCGGCCAGGAGGTCGAGGTCGAGGTCCTGGACGTCGACCTGGACCGCGAGCGGGTCTCGCTGTCGCTGAAGGCGACCCAGGAGGACCCGTGGCGGCAGTTCGCCCGCACCCACGCGATCCAGCAGATCGTGCCGGGTAAGGTCACCAAGCTCGTGCCGTTCGGCGCCTTCGTCCGGGTGGACGACGGCATCGAGGGCCTGGTCCACATCTCCGAGCTGGCCGAGCGCCACGTGGAGATCCCGGAGCAGGTCGTCCAGGTCGGCTCCGAGGTCATGGTCAAGGTCATCGACATCGACCTCGAGCGTCGGCGGATCTCGCTGTCGCTCAAGCAGGCCAACGAGGGCTTCGTCGAGGGCGAGGAGCACTTCGACCCGACCCTCTACGGCATGGCCGCGACCTACGACGAGCAGGGCAACTACATCTACCCGGAGGGCTTCGACCCGGAGACGGGCGAGTGGCTCGAGGGCTACGACAAGCAGCGCGAGACCTGGGAGAACCAGTACGCCGAGGCCCGTCAGCGTTGGGAGGCGCACACCAAGCAGGTGCAGTCCTCCCGGGCCGCCGACGCCGAGGCCGCTGCCAACCCGGCTCCGGCCCCGTCCAGCACCACCACCTCGACCTCGGCCCCGAGCCGGCAGGCCGAGGAGCCGGCCGGCACCCTGGCCACCGACGAGGCGCTCGCCGCCCTGCGGGAGAAGCTCGCCGGCGGCAAGTGATCCCGTGACGACCTCCGCCCGGCGTCCCTGACGCCGCGCGGGGCCGTCGTCGACCACCGTGGGCCCCGTCCCCGCCGATCCGTTCCACCGGGTCGCCGGAGGCGGGGCCCACGCCTGTCTCCGCCCACCCGAGCCCGCCGCCCCTCACCGCCCCGCCCCGCCCCGCCCGAGCCGTGCTGCCGGCCCTGTGGCCCTGTGGCCCGGCGGCCCTGTGGCCCGGCGGCCCTGTGGCCCGGCGGCCCGGCGGCCCGGCGGCCCGGCGGGACCGTTCCCGGCTGTCGGCGGACGGCCATTGCCATGTCCCGTCCCGTGATCGACTCCGGTTGCGGCATGTCGTGGTGTCCGGGCTGAGGGATGGGCCGGTTTGCCGCAGCTTGTGTTGATCAGGGTGGCCGGGTAGGGCTCTCACCTCTCGCCGCCCGTTGATCGACTCCGGCGGCATGTCGCGCTGTCCCGACTGGGAGAAGGGCCGCCGTAGCGCGAGTTGATCAGGGTGGTCGGGGAGGGCTGTCACGTCCCGCCGCCCGTTGATCGACTCCGGTTGCGGCATGTCGTGGTGTCCGGGTTGGGGGAGGGGCCAGTTTGCCGCAACTTGTGTTGATCAACACCAGGCGACAGCGTCGCGGGACGGGTGGTGCGGCTGGTGCCGGGCCCGGGCGACCGGTTTGGCGGGCGGTGCGCTGATCGGGTTGACTGGTCGGGTGCTGATCGTGGGGTTGACCGGCGGGATCGGGTCGGGCAAGAGCGCCGTGGCGGACCGGTTGGCCGCGCTGGGCGCGGTGATCGTCGACTCCGACCGGATCGCCCGCGAGGTGGTCGCCCCGGGCTCCGAAGGGCTGGCCGAGATCGTCGCGACCTTCTCCGCGCGGGTCCTGGACGAGCGGGGTGCCCTGGACCGGGCGGCGCTGGGCGCGCTGGTCTTCGGCGACGAGGCCGCCCGCCGCAGGCTGGAGGCGATCACCCATCCCCGGGTCCGGGCGCGCAGCGCCGAGCTGATCGCCGCGGCGCCGCCGGACGCCGTGGTGGTGAACGACGTGCCGCTGCTGGTCGAGGTGGGGCTCGCCCCGACGTACCACCTGGTGGTCGTGGTGCGGGCGGCGGTGGCGACCCGGCTGGAGCGGCTCGCGCGGCACCGGGGCATGGAGCGCGCGGAGGCCGAGCGGCGGATCGCCGCGCAGGCCGACGACGCCCGCCGGGAGGCGGCGGCCGACGTGCTGCTCGACAACGACGGCACCCTCGACGACCTGTCCGCGGCGGTGGACGCGCTCTGGCACGACCGCCTGCTGCCCTACGAGCGCAACGTCCGCGAGCGGCGCGCGGTGCGCCGGGCGGAGCTGGTGCTCACCGAGCCGGACCCGACCTGGCCCCAGCAGTACGCGCGGCTGGCCGCCCGGATCCGGCACGCCGCGGGCGCGGACCTGCGAGTGGACCACATCGGCTCGACCGCCGTGCCGGGGCTGGCCGCCAAGGACGTCATCGACATCCAGCTGACCGTCTCCTCGCTGGCCGAGGCGGACGGGGCGCTCGCCGACCGGCTCGCCGACGCCGGCTTCCCCCGCCTGCCCGGCGACTGGTGGGACAACCCGCGCCCGGCCGGTAGCGCCCGCTGGGCGAAGCGGCTGCACGGCAGCGCCGACCCCGGCCGCCCGGTCCACCTGCACCTGCGGGTGGACGGCTCGCCCGGCTGGCGGTACGCGCTGCTCATGCGCGACCACCTGCGGGCCGACCCGGCGCAGCGGGCCGCGTACCTGCAGGTGAAGCGGGAGCTGGCGGCCGCCGCGCCGGACAGCGCCACGTACGGGACGTTGAAGGACCCGTGGTTCGACGAGGAGCACCTGCGCGCCGAGGAGTGGGCCGCGCGGACCGGCTGGCGGCCCTGACCCCGGCCCTGCCCCACCCCGGCACGAACCGGTGCCGGCGCCCGCTCGCCGTCGGGCGGTGACTAGCGGCGCTCCGGTGCGGGCAGTCGCGGCACCGGCCCGGGGCGGAGGTCCAGCCGGGACCAGACACCCCGCCCGGTGCGCAGCTCCAGCCGGCGCAGCAGGCCGCCACGGTCGATCCAGTAGCGCAGCGTCGTCCGTCCGGCCGGTACCTCGATCACGTCCACCGGGCGGTCGGCCAGCCGGTCGTCGCGGATCCGGACAGCCGCGCCGGCCGGCACGGGCCCGGCGCCGGCCCGCAGCGCGGCGGCCAGCAGCCGGTCCACCTCGTCGCCGGGCGGCCCGGGGGCCGACCAGCGGATCCCGGCCGGCGGCGGCAGGGGTGGCGGCGCGTCGGCCGGGTCGGCGGCGGGCAACTCCGCACGGGCCACCCGCCCGTCCAGCGTCCGCCGGAGGGTGCGGCGTGCGGGGTTGTCGGCCTCGCCGGTCGCCAGGTACGCGCCGGCGCCGGTCCAGCTCAACCAGCCCGCGCCGGTCAGGTTGGCGGCCGGGCCGAGCGGGGCGCCGAGGGTCAGCGCCGCCCCGCCGCTGGCGCGCAGCCGGCCGGGCAGCCGGGCCAGCCGGTCCATCTCCTCGTCGGTGAGCGCCCGGGGCAGGCCGGGCCATCCGCCCAGCGCGTCCACCGGGCGCAGGGTGGGCCGGTCGGTGCGGGCCAGCTCGACGGTGACCGGCCGGCCGTCCGGCAGCCGCCCGTCGAGCCGGTGCAGCCGGGCGTCCCGGTCGAGCCACAGGCGTGGCTGCCGGGCCGGGTCCGGGTCGGCCGGCAGGGGCGCGCGGAGGACGTCCATCGGTGTGCCGTCCCTGGTCTCCCGGGTCAGCCAGCGTGCCTCGGCGGGGACCGGGTCGGGCTGTGCCGCGCCGAGGCCGAGCAGCAGGTCCCGTACGGCCGCGATGCCACCCCGCGCCGGCGGCTCGCGCAGCCGCCAGCCGTCGGCCGGCGGCACCAGCGGCGGCGCCGTCGGGACGGGCCCGGCGGCCGGCTGCGGGCGCTGCACCACCACCGTCGAGGTGGCCTGGACCAGGCCCCGCTCGGCACCCGCGCCCGGGCCGCTCACGTCCAGGTAGACCAGTGGCCGGGCCCAGTCCACCCAGCCGACCAGTTCGGTGCGGTCCGGGCCGGTACCGATCGTGACCCGGACCCCGGCCCGGACGTCGCGCTGGTTGGTGACCCGCATCGCGGCGAGCCGGTCGGCCTCGGCGGGGCCGAGCGGGCGGGCCGGGTCGGCCGGTCGGGGCGACCAGCTCAGCAGTCCGGCGACCAGGGCGGCCGCCGAACCGGCCGCGGTGATCCCGAGGGCGATCAGGAGCGCTCGGCGCCGGTTGGACCGCTCGACCGGGTCGGCGGCGCCGTCCGAGGCGGGTGGCGCCGGTGTGGTGGCGGCGGAACCCGCCGGATCGGCCCGTCCGGCCGGTGCCGGACCGGTCCGCCGCCGGCTGGCCGGATCGGTCTCGGGCCGGGCCCGTCGCCGGCCGCGACCGGCGGCCGGCGGCCGGTCCGGGGGGCCGGCCGGGGCGGGGGAGCGGTGCCCGGTGGTGGCGGGGAACAGCGGGTCCGTGGGGGCGTCGACGGCGGCGTGCGGAGCGGGATCGGGCGGCGGGGTGGGGCGGGGTCCGGGGGAGGTCTCCACGAGTGGAGAACGCCCCGACGCGGCTGGGGTGACGTGCCGGGAAGGAGGCGCGGCCGGGGTGCGTGCCGGGACGGCGGCGCGGCGGGGGTGGTGTGCCGGGATGGCGGCGGCCGGGGTGGTGTGCCGGGAAGGCGGTGCGGCGGGGGTGAGGTGCCGGAAACGGCGGTGCGGCGCGGTGGGAACGGAGGTCCTCGGGATGCGCCGGATGGGCAGGGGCGCTCGCGGCGGCCGGTCTGCGCCGTCGGCGCGACCACCGAGGGTGCGCACGCCGGTCGTCCCGGGTGCTGCGACCGTCGGTGCCGGGGGCGGCCTGGCCCCGGAGGGCGGCCACCCGGCCCGGTCGGCCGCCGCGAGCGGCCTACGGTACGAGCGTAGCGGCGTGAGATGGGGCACACAATGGGAATATCGAAGCCGATCACGGACCCTCCGTGCTGGCCCGGAACTGTCGGACCTTCGGCGTACCTTTGTGGGTATGGCGCTCGACATTCCCCGGCTCGACGGCCGCTTCCAGGTGGTCAGCGAGTTCCAGCCGGCCGGCGACCAGCCGGCAGCCATCGACGATCTTGAGCGTCGGGTGCGGCGCGGCGACCGCAACACGGTGCTGCTCGGCGCGACCGGCACCGGCAAGAGCGCCACCACGGCGTGGCTGGTCGAGCGGCTGCAACGGCCCACCCTGGTGCTCGCGCCCAACAAGACCCTCGCCGCCCAGCTCGCCAAGGAGTTCGGCGAGCTGCTGCCGCACAACGCGGTGGAATACTTCGTCTCCTACTACGACTACTACCAGCCCGAGGCGTACATCCCGCAGACCGACACCTACATCGAGAAGGACTCGTCGGTCAACGAGGAGGTCGAGCGGCTGCGGCACTCGGCGACCATGTCGCTGCTCACCCGCCGCGACGTGATCGTGGTGGCGACCGTCTCGGCGATCTACGGCCTGGGCACCCCGGAGGAATACCTCGACCGCGCGGTCCGGGTCGCCGTCGGCCAGGAGCTCGACCGCGACCAGCTGCTGCGTCGCCTGGTCGACATCCAGTACACCCGCAACGACATGGCGTTCCAGCGCGGCACCTTCCGGGTCCGGGGCGACACGCTGGAGATCATCCCGGCGTACGAGGAGCTGGCCGTCCGGATCGAGCTCTTCGGTGACGAGATCGAGAAGCTCTACTACCTCAACCCGCTGACCGGTGACGTGGTCCGCGAGGTCGACCAGCTGATGATCTTCCCGGCCACGCACTACGCCGCCGGCCCGGAGCGGATGGAGCGGGCGGTCCGCGACATCGAGGCCGAGCTGGGCGAGCGCCTGGCCGAGCTGGAGCGGCAGGGCAAGCTGCTGGAGGCGCAGCGGCTGCGGATGCGCACCACCTACGACATCGAGATGATGCGCCAGGTCGGCTTCTGCTCCGGCATCGAGAACTACTCCATGCACATCGACGGCCGGCTGCCCGGCAGCCCGCCGCACTGCCTGCTCGACTACTTCCCCGACGACTTCCTCACCGTCGTCGACGAGTCGCACGTGACGATCCCGCAGATCGGCGGCATGTACGAGGGCGACGCGTCCCGCAAGCGGATGCTGATCGACCACGGGTTCCGGCTGCCCAGCGCGGCGGACAACCGGCCGCTGCGCTTCGACGAGTTCCTGGAGCGGGTCGGCCAGATGGTCTTCCTCTCCGCCACCCCCGGCCCGTGGGAGCTGGAGCAGGCCCAGGGCGAGTTCGTCGAGCAGGTGATCCGCCCGACCGGCCTGATCGACCCGGAGGTGGTGGTCAAGCCCACCAAGGGCCAGATCGACGACCTGATGCACGAGATCAAGCTGCGCACCGAGCGCGACGAGCGGGTCCTGGTCACCACGCTGACCAAGAAGATGGCCGAGGACCTGTCGGACTACCTGCTGGAGAACGGCATCCGGGTGCGCTACCTGCACTCCGAGGTCGACACGCTGCGCCGGGTGGAGCTGCTGCGCGAGTTGCGCAAGGGCGACTACGACGTGCTGGTCGGCATCAACCTGCTCCGCGAGGGTCTCGACCTGCCCGAGGTGTCCCTGGTGGCGATCCTCGACGCCGACAAGGAGGGCTTCCTGCGCAGCGGCCGGTCGCTGATCCAGACCATCGGCCGGGCCGCCCGTAACGTCTCCGGCCAGGTCCACATGTACGCCGACAAGATCACCCCGTCGATGGCCGGCGCGATCGACGAGACCAACCGCCGGCGGGCCAAGCAGATCGCGCACAACGAGGCCAACGGGATCAGTCCCGAGCCGCTGCGCAAGAAGATCCACGACATCCTCGACGACATCTACCGCGAGGCGGAGGACACCGAGGCCAACCGGGTCGGCGGGGCCGTCCGGCAGCTGTCCCGGGGCAAGGCGCCGGTCAAGGAGACCCGCAGCCGCGGTGGGCGGGGCGGCGCGGCCACCCCGTCCCGGGAGGGGATGGCCCGGGCCGACCTGGCCAACCTCATCCAGGAGCTCAACGACCAGATGCTCGCCGCCGCGCGGGAGCTGCAGTTCGAGTTGGCCGCCCGGATCCGCGACGAGGTCGTCGACCTCAAGAAGGAGCTGCGCGGAATGGACGCCGCCGGGGTGAAGTGATGCCGGCGGAGGCTGGCGTGCTGACCGAGGCGGTCGTCGGCCGGCCGGATCCCCGGCTGCGCCCGTACGTGGACCGTTACCTCGGCTACCGGGAGCACACCCCCGCACCCCTGGTACGCCAGGAGGTGGCCGGTGCCTTCGTGGTGCTGATCCTCGGCTGGGGCGCCGCGCTGGACGTCACCGATCCGCGGGCGGCCGGGCGGGGCGCGTCCGGCGTGAACGCCTTCGTGGCCGGTCCGTTCGACGGCTGCTGCACGACCCGTACCGAGGGGGAGGGCGTCGGGGTGCAGGTGCTGCTGACACCGCCCGCCGCCCGGCGGCTGCTCGGGCTGCCGCTCGGCGAGCTGGCCAACCGGGTGCTGCCGGTGGACCGGATCGGGGGCTGGCTGGTCCGGCTCCGCGACGAGCTGGCCGAGGCGCCCGACTGGCCGGGCCGGTTCGCCCGGCTCGACGCGGCGCTGACGACCCGGCTGGCCGGTAGCGGGCCGGTCGACCCGCGGCTGCTGGGCGCCTGGCGGTCGCTGGCGGCGGGCGGGGTCGGCGTGGGAGCGGTCGCCGACGAGCTGGGCTGGAGCCGGCGGCACCTGGCCGCGGCGTTCCGGCGGGAGTTCGGTCAGCCGCCGAAGACCGTCGCCCGGCTGGTCCGCTTCCAGCGGGCGTACGCGACGCTCGGCCGGGAGCTGGTCACCGCCCCGCTCGACGACGGCGGGGCGGCCGGCGTGACCGTCGCCGGTGCCGGGCCCGGGTGGGCGGAGCTGGCCGCCCGCTGCGGCTACTACGACCAGTCGCACCTGATCCGTGACTTCCGGCAGTTCGCCGGGCGGACCCCGACGGCACTGGTCCGCCCGAGGTCACATTCGTCCAATCCCGGCTGACCGCCGCGGCGGCAGACTGGCGGCATGCGAAGCATCTACCCGGTTCTCCGGTACCCCGACGCCTCCGCCGCCATCGAGTTCCTCCGCTCCGCGTTCGGCTTCACCGTGCACGAGGTGCACGCGGGTCCGGACGGCGAGGTGCGGCACGCCCAGCTCGGGTACGGCGACGACCTCGTCATGCTCGGCACCGGGCCCGCCCCGGCCACCCGGCCCGCAGACGACGACTATCGCGTCTACGTGGCCGTGGACGACGTCGACGGCCACCACGAGCGGGCCCGGTCGGCGGGCGCGGAGATCGTCCGGCCGCCGTTCGACACCGACTACGGCTCCCGGGACTACGTGGCCCGGGATCCGGCGGGGCTGATCTGGTCCTTCGGCACGTACCGCCCCTGAGCCGGACCAGGCGCGCCCGGTGAGCTGACCCGTGCGTTGCCGGGCCACCGGCGGCAGGGGAGCGCACCGTGATAGCACTGAGCGAGCAAGGTATTGCCCTGTGTGACGGTACTGCGTACGCTCCCTCGGTGGGGAGGCGCGCATGCCATCGTCAGCAAGTCCTGTGGTGCGGCGGGTGCGGCTCGGCGTGGAGCTGCGCCGGCTGCGGCACCGGGAGTCGCTCACCCTGGAGCAGGTCTGTGGCCGGCTCGGTTGGGCGTCCACGTCCAAGCTGTCCCGCATCGAGCTGGGGCAGAGCCGGCCCGACCTGGCCGACGTGCTCGACCTGCTCGACGTCTACGCGGTGCCCCCCGACCGGCGGGACGCGCTCATCGTCATCGCCCGCGACGCCGCCACCGGGCGCGGCTGGTCCAAGGCGCTCGGCGAGATGGGGGAGCGGCAGCGGGCGTACGCGGAGCTGGAGGCGAGCGCGGCCCGGATCGTCGAGTACCAGCCGGCGGTCGTGCCCGGCCTGCTCCAGGCGCCCGGGTACGCCCGGTTGCGGGTCACCGCCGGGTCGCTGCTCGCCGACGGGGTGGACGTGGAGGCCGACGTCCGGGCCCGGGCGGTGCGCCAGAAGGTGCTGCGCCGGCCGGACGCGGCGCACTACACGGCCCTGCTCGACGAGCGGGTCTGCGATCCCGGCGGTCTGCCCGACGAGGTCTGGCGGGAGCAGCTGAGTCACCTGTTGGCCGCCGCCGAGCTGCCGAACGTCGAGATCCGGCTCCTGCCCCGCGACGCCGCCCCGCACGGCGGGGTGCACCCGCTGGCCGCCTTCTCCTACTTCGCGCATCCGGATCCGGCCGATCCCCGCACCGTCCTGGTGGAGACGCTCACCGCCGACCTGCGCCTGGTCGACGAGATCGACATCGCCCGGTACGAGCGGCTCATCGACTGGCTGTCGGCGGCGGCGCTGCCGGCCGAGAAGTCGGCCGAGCTGCTGGCCGGGCGGCTCGGCACGCCACCCGTGCCGCGCCCGCGAGAGGCCGCCGACACGCCGCTCCCGCAACCCAGCTAGCGCCCCGGCCCGCAACCGTCCGCCGGTCCCGCCGGCGCCCCCGGCCCGCAGTCGTCCGGGCCCCGCGAAGGCCGCCGGTCCGCGATCGCCCGCCGGTCCGCGATCGTCCACATGCCCGCGATCGTCGGCCGGTCCGGCAATCGCCGGCCGGTGCCGCATCGACTGCTGGACCGCAACCAGCCGTCGGAGCGCGGCGATCACCCCCAGCCAGCCAGCCAGCCAGCGTGCGTGCCGGCACGTCGGCTGCGCGCCGCCGCCGGGCCCGGCGGCCCCGATGCCCGTCGGGGCCGGCGGCTGGCGCGTCGGGGACACGCTAGACGAGTTGTTCCGAATTCCGGTCAGTGGTCGTAGGCGATCAGTGACCGGGTGACGGGTGCGCCGGTTTCGTTGTTGTGCCAGATCGCGGCG
>NZ_JBFAJK010000069.1:0-19947 GCF_040655175.1 Micromonospora sp. NPDC050495
AAGAGGGTATCCAGGTCTTGCGTCACAACATGATCTTGGATGCCCTCTCTTCATGCCCAGACATCGACCCCTGACTTCGGAACTACTCGTCTAGGTCAGCGGTACGACACTTCAGGCCGGTACGTCGGTGAAGTGCTCGACCAGCGGCGGGTTGGCGAAGTGCGGTCCGATCAGCTCCCGCCACCGGATGAACCGTTCGGTCTGCCGGAAGTTGATCTCGTGCGCCGCCACCGCGTCCCACTCCACCAGCAGCACGAACCGGGACGGCGACTCCACGCCGCGGGTCATCCGCACCGAGCGGCACCCCTCGGCGCCGCTGAGGATCGGACGCGCCTGCGCGTACGCGGCGGCGAAGGCGTCCTCGTGTCCGGGAATCACATCGATCAGCGCGACCTCTAGAACCATGTCCGGCAGCCTTGCACGGCCGCCTTCGCGCGGTGCCACGCGGGGCTGGTCCGTCCCACCGCGTCCCTCTAGGGTGGGCGCGCGGGACAGGGGGAGGACAGATGCTCGACTGGCTCACCGCCACGGCGTTCACCGTGGCGGGAACCGGCACCACTTGGGCGGAGCTGCTCGGCTTCGGCACCGGCGTGGTCAACGTCTGGCTGGTGGCGCGGCAGCACATCGCCAACTGGCCGATCGGCATCGCCAACGTGCTGCTGCTGATGGTGCTCTTCTGGACCGCCGGCCTGTACGCCGACGCCGGCCTGCAGATCGTCTACGTCCTGCTCGGCCTCTACGGCTGGTGGCACTGGCTCTTCGGCGGCCAGCGGCGCAGTCGACTGGTCGTGGCACGCACCGGGCGGCGCGAGTGGTGGGTGCTCGCCGTCGCCGGTGTGCTGCTCACCGGCGGACTCTGGGTGCTGCTGGACCGGGCCACCGACTCGACCGTGCCGCTGGCCGACGCGCTCACCACCGCGCTGTCGCTGCTGGCCACCTACGGCCAGACCCGCAAGCTGGTGGAGAGCTGGTGGCTGTGGATCGCCGCGGATCTGATCTACATCCCGCTCTACGCGTACAAGGGACTCTGGCTGACCGGCGGGCTGTACCTGATCTTCCTGGCGCTCTGCGTGCTCGGGCTGCGGGCCTGGCGGGCTGACCTGCGCCGGCGGTCGGCGGCGACCCTGCTGCCGCCCGGTCCCGCCCCGGTGGCGGCGTGAGCGGACCGGACCGACGCCGGCCGGAGTTCCGGCACGGGATGGTGGTCGGCAAGTTCTACCCGCCGCACGCCGGGCACCACGCGCTGATCGAGGCGGCCGCCGCCCGGTGCGCGGCCGTCACCGTGGTGGTGGCCCCGTCCCGCCGGGAGTCGATCCCGTTGGCCGAGCGCGTCGAGTGGCTGCGCGAGGCGCACGCCGGCACCCCGTGGGTCCGGGTGGTCGGCCGGTACGACGACCACCCCGTCGACTACGCCGACCCGGCCGTGTGGGATCTGCACTGCGCGGTCTTCGCCGACGCGCTCGGCGGGGCGCCGGTGGACGCGGTCTTCTCCTCCGAGGCGTACGGCGCCGAACTGGCCCGCCGCTTCGGCGCGGTGCCGGTCTGCGTGGACCCGGAGCGGCGTACTGTGCCGGTCTCCGGCACCGCGGTGCGCGCGGACCCGGCGGCGCACTGGCGCTGGCTGAGCCCGGCGGTGCGCGGGTGGCTGGTCCGGCGGGTCGTGGTGGTGGGCGCGGAGTCCACCGGCACCACGACGATGGCCGCGGCGCTCGCCGCCCACTACGGCACCGGCTGGGTCCCCGAGTACGGCCGCGAGCTGACCGCCCGCAAGCTCGCCGAGCTGCGCCGCGACCGGCCGGGGGCGACCGTGTTCGACGTGGTCTGGGACCGGGCGGACTTCGCCGAGGTGGTCCGCGAGCAGCAGGCGGCCGAGGACGCCGCGGCCCGGGTGAGCGGCCCGCTGCTGTTCTGCGACACCGACGCCCGGGCCACCGCGATCTGGGAGGAGCGCTACCTCGGCTCGTCCTCGGCGCCGGTCCGGGCGGCCGCCCGCCGGCCCGCGCTCTACCTGCTGACCGATCACGTGGGCGTGCCGTTCGACGACGACGGGCTGCGCGACGGGGAGCACCTGCGGGCCTGGATGACCGGGCGGTTCCGGGCGGAGCTGGCCGGCTGCGGGGTGCCGGTGGTGGAGCTGCACGGGTCGCACGAGGCGCGGCTGGCCACCGCGGTCGCCGCCTGCGACGCCCTGCTGGCCGCCGGCTGGTCCTTCGCCGACCCGCTGCTGCCGCCTGAGCAGGCCGTCCCCGCCGCCGGACCGGCCCGCCACCCATAACACCTAGCCCCCTAGGACACCGTACGCGACGTGGCGTTGCGCACACCGGAACCTGACCTTCTCGCCAATACCGACCCCTGGAGATGCGGTGCCTGGGGCGGATGGTGAACAATGGCGGCCGAGGAGGGGAGTATTCCCTCGCGACGGAGTCGTCAGCACGGAAGAGCGCCGGATCCTCGGCAGCCCGACCCGGCTCCGTCGGTCAGCGGCCCGGCACCTCGGGGCGATGGCGGAAGAGACCTCCGACAGTCACCAGAGTCAGCGTCGACGCACCCCGGCCACCCACCCGGCGTACGGTGTGCCCGACGCTGTGTGTCTGCCGGAGGATGGATTGAACGTGTCCGCACTGGTGTGGGCCGGAACCCTGGTCGTGATGACCGCGGTCCTGCTCGCTGACCTGCTCATCATCGGTCGGCGCCCGCACGAGCCCAGCGTCCGTGAGTCGAGCCTCTGGGTCGGCTTCTACGTGGCCCTGGCCCTGCTCTTCGGCGCCGGGCTCTGGCTCACCTCGGGGCCGAGCATCGCCGGCCAGTTCTACACCGGGTGGCTCACCGAGTACAGCCTCTCGGTGGACAACCTCTTCGTCTTCGTGATCATCATGGGCCGCTTCGGGGTGCCCCGGCAGTACCAGCAGAAGGTGCTCCTCATCGGCATCCTGCTGGCGCTGGTGATGCGGGGCGGCTTCATCGCCGCGGGCGCGGCGCTGATCTCCCAGTTCTCCTGGGTCTTCTACATCTTCGGCGCCTTCCTCATCTACACCGCGGTCAACCTGGCCCGGCAGGGGGAGCCGGACGAGGGCGAGTTCAGCGAGAACCTGCTGATCCGGTGGAGCCGCAAGGCGCTGCCGCTGTCCCGGGACTTCGACGGGGCACGGATGACCACCCACGAGAACGGCCGCCGGCTGTTCACCCCGATGCTGATCGTGATGATCGCGATCGGCACCACCGACCTGATCTTCGCGCTGGACTCGATCCCGGCGATCTTCGGTATCACCCAGGAGCCGTACCTGGTCTTCACCGCGAACGTCTTCGCGCTGATGGGGCTCCGGCAGCTCTACTTCCTGCTCGGCGGCCTGCTGGACCGGCTGATCTACCTCAGCTACGGCCTGGCCGTGGTGCTCGGCTTCATCGGGGTCAAGCTGGTCCTGGAGGCGCTCGCCGACAACAACCTGCCGTTCGTCAACGGCGGCCGGCACGTGGCCTGGGCCCCGCACATCCCGATCTGGCTGTCGCTCACGGTCATCCTGGGCACCCTGGCCGTCGCCACCGCGGCGAGCCTGGTCAAGTCCTCCCGGGACCGGCGCCGCGAGTTGGCCGGCACCCGGCGCTGACGGGCCGGTCGGGCGGGCAGCACCGGCCTCGGCCTGCCGGGCGGGCAGCGCCGGTCGGGCGGCAGCGCCGGTCGGGCGGCAGGGCGGACCCGCCGGCAGGGCCGGGACGGGACGGGGAGCGTGCGGCCAGGGGGTCAGACCCGGTGCGCGCCGACCAGGGTGGCGAGCCGGTCCTCGGGGAGTTGCTCCTCGAGGACCCGGCGCTGCCGGTAGCAGGCGTGCAGCATGCGTCGACGGTCGCCGTGCGGCTCGGCGGTGACGATCCCGACGTGGTGGATCCGCCGGCCGGGCCGGGCGAAGAAGTAGAGGTCGCCGGGGCGCTCCTCGTCCAGCGCCAGCGGCGTGGTCGCCTCGGCCTGGTCGTCGGCGTCGCGGGGCAGCGTCACCCCGTACCGCCGCCAGGCGAGGTTGACCAGGCCGGAGCAGTCGATGCCGTCCGGGGAGAGCCCGCCCCAGACGTAGCGGAGGTCGCGCAGCCGCTCCGCGACGGCCAGGACCTCCTTGGCCTCCGGCCGCTCGGTGGGCAGCGGGACCAGGTCCCCCTCGGGGGCCCAGAGCGGCTCGGAACGACCGGGTACATGGACCGGACGCCACCCGTCCGCCGCCCGTCCGGCCGGGGCGAGGCGGGTGCCGAGCACGACGTCGCGCAGCACCACCGCGCCGTCGGGAGCGGCGCGCAGCGTGGTGCGGGTGGCGTCGACCACCAGCGGTACGCCCGCGGGCGCCGCCGGGGCCGGCGCGCTCAGCTGCCCGACGGGCAGCCAGCCGGGGTAGCCGCGGCGGTCGAGCTTGGCGGCGGGCTGCTCGGCGGCGACCACGTGTGCCCAGCCGTCGGCGCGCAGGTCGGTGACGAGCACCCGCTCGCCGAGCAGCAGCTGGCTGAGCACGCAGTCGCCGACCTGCTGGTCGCGGTCCATCCCGGCGACCCAGGCGGCGATGTCCGGCGCGTCGGTCAGGGCGGGCCCGTCGACCGGCCGGACCGCCTCGGGTGCGGCCCAGAGGGTCGCCACCGGGACCCGGACGACGGCCTCGTGGCCCGGCTGCAGCTCCACGTCCACCCCCAGCTCGTGCTTCCCGCCCCGCGACCCTATGAAAAATTCCAACGCCACTCAACCATGGCGCTGAACTTTTACTTCACTCACGTTCGCGATGCCCAGCCCGGGGGCGTCCGGGAGCACCACGGTCGAGCCGTCGTACCGGATGCCGCCGGTGACCGGCGACCAGGCCAGCCACCAGGCGGCGTCGAGGTCCGAGACGGCGCTGGTGCCGTACGCGGCCACCAGGCTCGCCGCGGCGCCCACCCCCACCTGGCTCTCCATCATCGACCCGACGATGGTGCCCATGCCGTGCGCGGTGGCCAGGTCGAGCAGCGCCCGGGCGGTGTGCAGGCCGCCGCTCTTGGCCAGCTTGACGTTGACCATGTCGGCGGCCCGGCGGCGGATCACCTCCACCAGGTCACGCAGGTCGAAGACCGACTCGTCGGCGAGGATCGGCAGGTCGACCCGGTCGCTGACCCAGGCCAACCCGTCCAGGTCGCGGCGGTGCACCGGCTGCTCGACCAGCTCCACGTCGAGCCCGGCGTCCTCGATGCCGCGGATCACCCGGACCGCCTCGCGGGGCGTCCAGCCCTGGTTGGCGTCGAGCCGGATCCGCACGTCCGGGCCGACCGCGGAGCGGACCGCCCGCACCCGGTCCAGGTCGCCCCGGGCGTCCGTGCCGACCTTCAGTTTCAGCACGGTGAAGCCCTCCGCGCGGCGCTGCTTCGCCGCCGCGGCCAGGTCCACCGCGTCGCCGGCGGCGAGCGTGACGTCGGTCGGCACGCGCAGCGCGGTGCCGCCGAGCAGGCGCACCAGGGGTACGCCGAGCCGCCGCGCCGCCAGGTCGTGCAGGGCGACGTCGACGGCCGCCTTGGCGGACTCGTTGCCGGCCACCGTGCGGCGCACCTCGGCGCAACGGGCCTGCAGGTCGTCGGCGTCCCGGCCGGTCAGCGCGGGCCCCAGCAGCTCCCGCACGCACGCCTCGGCGCCGGCGATCGACGCCCCGGTCACCTGCCACACCTGCGGGGCCTCGCCGAACCCGGACCGCCCGTCGCTGTCCACCACCTCGACGACCAGGGTGTCCACCGTGGTGGTGCGGCGCAGCGCGGTGACGAACGGGGTGTGTAAGGGGGCCGAGAGCCGGTGGGTGCGTACCGCGGCGATCGTCATGTGCGGCACCCTATACGCAGAGAGCCGGCGACAGGGGAGGGCCGATGGCGGTACGGGACTGGGAGCTGGTGGGCGCGCCAAACGCCCGTGACCTGGGTGGGCTGCCCGCGGCGGACGGCCGGCGGGTGCGCGCCGGGCGGCTGCTGCGCAGCGCCGCGCTGGGCCGGCTCACCGACGAGGACCTGCCGGTGCTGGGCAAGCTGGCTCCGGCGTGCGTGGTCGACCTGCGGCACGCCGGCGAGCAGCGGCTCGCCCCGCCGGACCGGCTGGTCGGTGAGCCCCGGGTGGTGCACCTGCCGGTGTACGACCCGGCGCACCCGGTCTTCACCTACGTCTCGGCGGTGCTGCTCGGACACGACGTGGACGCGTACGAGGAGTTGGCCCGGGAGGGCATGCCGGCGGCGATGGCGGCGATCTACCGGTGGTTCGTCACCGGGGAGTCGGCGCGGGCCGGGTTCGGGGCGGCGGTCCGGCTGGCCGCCGAGGCGGAGAACCTGCCGCTGCTGTTCCACTGCTCGGCCGGCAAGGACCGCACCGGGTGGCTGGCGGTGGTGCTGCTCACCGCGCTCGGGGTGGACGAGGCGGTGATCCGGGCCGACTACCTGCGGCACAACGAGCTGACCGAGAGCCTGCGCGAGGTGCTGCTGGCCGCGATGAGCCGGCGCCGGCCGGAGCTGGACCCGGCCGCGGCGCGCCCGATGCTGGAGGTGCGGCCGGAGTACCTGGACGCCGCGTACGACGAGGTGCGGCGGGCGTACGGGTCGTTCGGGGCGTACCTGCGTGACGGGTTGGGCCTGACCGACGACGTGCTCGCGGCGCTGCGGGCGAACCTGCTCGACTGAGCGCCGTCGCCGGTCGGTCCGGCGGTCAGAGTTCGTGCCGGGACTGCCACACCCGGGCCGAGATGCCGGCGATGAGCCGGCAGGCGTCGTCCTCGGCCTCCTCGCCGGTGGGCCCGCCGTCGGCCAGTTCGGTGGTGGTGCAGACGACGATCGCGTACGGCGGGGCGTCGTCGGGGAAGACCACCCCGGCCCCGTGCCGGACCCCGCGCACCCAGCCGTTCTTGTGCGCGATCCGGGTGCCCTCGGGCAGGCCGGCGGCGAGGTCCTCGCGGTGCTCCTGGGCGAAGAGGACCTCCAGCATGGACGCGCAGCCGGCCGGGGAGGCGAACGGGCCCGGCCGGTGCGCCCCGAGGGCCAGCTCGCCGAGGAGCGCGGCCAGGTCGGCGGCGGTGACCAGGTTGTCGATCCCGGCGTCCCGGGCGGCGAAGTCCTCGATGCCGCGGCCGGTCAGGCTGTGCCGGGCGCCGGCCAGCGCCCACGCCTCGGCCACCGCCGGCAGCCCGACCTGGGCCAGGCAGATGTTCGTGGCCAGGTTGCTGGACCGGACGATCATGCGTTCGGCGAGCCAGCGGGTGGATGCCGTGCCGCCGACCCGCGCCCAGACCGCGTCGTCGTTGTCGTAGTGCTGGGCGTTGGCGTACCGGGGCGTGCCGGGCAGCGCGGAGTCGAACGCGTTGCGCACCGGGATCGGCTGGTCCAGGTCGAGCCGGCCGGCCTCGGCGGCGCGGTGCAGCGCCACCAGCACGGCGACCTTCATGGTGCTCGCCGCGTAGTGGGTGGCGTCGGGCAGCCGGGTCCAGGTGGGTGCCGCGTCCAGCCGCCCCACGTACGCGGAGACGGTGCCGGGCACGCTGTCCAGGTGCGCGTCGAGATCATCCCAGGTCATGCCGGTGACCGTAGCGGATCTTCGGGGCGCGCGGGGCTGCGGTCCCCGGCGCGTGCGGTCTAGCGTGCGCAGATGACGATCGCTGCGTACGACGCCATCGCCGACTGGTACGACGACTACGTCACGACCGCCGCCGCCGACTACGGCGACCGGGTCCGGTCGGCGCTGGCCGAGCTGCTGGGGCCGGGTGCCGGGCGCTGCCTCGACCTGTGCTGCGGCACCGGGGCGCACGCCGCCGAGCTGCGCCGGCTGGGCTGGCGGCCGGTCGGGGTGGATCTGTCGGCCGGCCAGTTGCGGCATGCCCGGGCGCGGCTGCCGGTGGCCCGGGGCGACGCCACCTCGCTGCCCGTGGCGGACGGTTCGCTGCCGGCGGTGGCCTGCGTGCTGGCCCACACCGACATGCCGGACTACCCGGCGACGATCCGTGAGGCGGCCCGGGTGCTGGCGCCCGGCGGGCGGCTGGTCCACGTCGGTGTGCACCCGTGCTTCGTCGGTGCGTTCGCCGACCGTTCCGAGCCGGGCCGGGCCGTGATCGACGGCGGGTACGCCGAGCGGGACCGCAGCTTCCGGTCCTGGAACAGCACCGGGGTACGCGCCCGGGTCGGCGCCTGGCACCTGCCGCTGGCCGACCTGCTCAACGCGGTCACCGACGCCGGGCTGGCGCTGACCGCCGTCCGGGAATCGGGCCCCGGCCCGCTCCCCGACATCCTGGCCCTCCAAGCCAGCAAACCCGCCTGACCGGCCCCCTCGTGGGGAGCCCTTCGTGGGGAGCGGGCCCGGAAAAGGCGGGAGCCCGGTCCGCTCAGGCGGACCGGGCTCCCGGGGGCTGTGGGTCAGCCGGCGTGCTTGCGGCGGGCCGCCATCCGGCCGCGCTGGGTCTGGTCCAGCACCACCTTGCGGATCCGCACCGCGGCCGGGGTCACCTCGACGCACTCGTCCTCGCGGCAGAACTCGAGGGCCTGCTCCAGCGACAGCTTGCGCGGCGGGATCAGCTTCTCGGTCTCGTCCGAGGTCGACGCGCGCATGTTGGTGAGCTTCTTCTCCTTGGTGATGTTGACGTCCATGTCGTCGGAGCGGGAGTTCTCCCCGACGATCATGCCCTCGTACACCTCGGTGGTCGGCTCGACGAAGAGCTGGCCGCGCTCCTGCAGATTGATCATGGCGAACGAGGTCACCGCGCCGGCCCGGTCGGCGACCAGGGAGCCGTTCTGGCGGGTGCGCAGCTCGCCGAACCACGGCTCGTACGACTCGAAGACGTGGTGCAGGATGCCGGTGCCGCGGGTGTCGGTGAGGAACTCGGTGCGGAAGCCGATCAGGCCGCGCGCCGGGACCAGCCACTCCATCCGGATCCAGCCGGTGCCGTGGTTGACCAGCTGCTCCATCCGGCCCTTGCGGGTCGCCAGGAGCTGGGTGATCGCGCCCAGGTACTCCTCGGGCGCGTCGATGGTCAGCCGCTCGACCGGCTCGCAGGTCTTCCCGTCGATCTCCTTGGTGACCACCTGCGGCTTGCCGACGGTCAGCTCGTAGGACTCGCGGCGCATCTGCTCGACCAGGATGGCCAGGGCCAGCTCGCCGCGGCCCTGCACCTCCCAGGCGTCCGGCCGCTCGGTCGGCAGCACCCGCAGCGACACGTTGCCGACCAGCTCCTTGTCGAGCCGATCCTTGACCATCCGGGCGGTGACCTTGGCGCCCTTGACCCGGCCGACCAGCGGCGAGGTGTTGGTGCCGATGGTCATCGAGATGGCCGGCTCGTCGACGGTGATCAGCGGCAGCGGGACCGGGTTCTCGGCGTCGGCCAGGGTCTCGCCGATCATGATCTCCGGGATGCCGGCCACGGCGATGATGTCGCCCGGGCCGGCGCTGTCGGCCGGCTTGCGCTCCAGGCCCTCGGTCATCAGCAGCTCGGAGATGCGGACCCGCTGGGTGTTGCCGTCGGTGCGGCACCAGGCCACGGTCTGGCCCTTGCTGATCGTGCCCTGGCGGACCCGGCACAGCGCCAGCCGGCCCAGGAACGGCGAGGCGTCGAGGTTGGTGACGTGCGCCTGCAGCGGCGCGTCCTCCTCGAACGCGGGCGGCGGGATGGTGTCCAGCAGGGTGCGGAACAGCGGCTCCAGGCTGTGGCTGTCGTCGGGCACCGAGCCGTCGGCGGGCTGGGTCAGCGAGGCGATGCCGTCGCGGGCGCAGGCGTAGACGATCGGGAAGTCGATCTGCTCCTCGTCGGCGTCCAGGTCGAGGAAGAGCTCGTAGGTGTCGTCCACGACCTCCTTGATCCGGGCGTCCGGCCGGTCCACCTTGTTGATCACCAGGATGATCGGCATCCGGGCCTTGAGGGCCTTGCGGAGCACGAAGCGGGTCTGCGGCAGCGGTCCCTCGCTGGCGTCGACCAGCAGCACCACCCCGTCGACCATGGTCAGGCCGCGCTCGACCTCACCACCGAAGTCGGCGTGGCCGGGGGTGTCGATGATGTTGATGGTGACCGGGTCGGAGCCGTCCGCCGGCAGGTACCGCACGCCGGTGTTCTTGGCCAGGATGGTGATGCCCTTTTCCCGCTCGAGGTCCATCGAGTCCATGACCCGTTCGGTGTCCTCACCGCGGGCGCCGTAGGCGCCGGCCTGCCGCAACATGGCGTCGACCAGGGTCGTCTTGCCGTGGTCGACGTGGGCGATGATGGCGACGTTGCGGAGGTCGGTGCGTAGCTGCATACCCTCCATACTCCTGTCTGCGGTTGCCGGGGCACGCCTCGGGGTGACCCCGAGATGGCCCGGATCTCTGGCGAAACTGCTGTCCCGACCGTTGCAGCGACTGGCATGCTGGCTCCCGTGCGGGGGACCGGATGCCTGACCTGCTGAGCTGGCTACAAGGCCTGCCGGCCCTGCTGATCTACCTGGTCGCCGCGACGATCGTCGCGGGGGAGACCGCGGTGATCTTCGGACTGCTGGTGCCGGGCGAGGCGACCCTGCTGCTGGTCGGCTTCCTAGCCTACGCGGGGACGCTGCGGATTATTCCGGCGCTGCTGGCCATGACGGCGGCGGCCGTGATCGGAGACACACTCGCCTTCCGGGCCGGCCGGCGGTACGGGCCACGGTTGCGCGCCTCGGGCCTGGGCGCCCGGGTGGGCCCGCACCGCTGGCGGCGGGCCGACTCGCTGCTCGAGCGGCTCGGCGGGCGGGGCGTGCTGGCCGCCCGGTGGGTGGCCTTCGCCCGGACGCTCGCGCCGCGGCTGGCCGGGGCGGCCGGGCTGCCGTACCGGCGGTTCGCGCCGTGGAACCTGGCCGGGGTGGTGAGCTGGGTCGGCGCCTCGGTGCTGGTCGGCTACGCCGCCGGGGAGTCCTACGAGCAGGTCTCCCGGCTGCTGGGTCGGGCCACCGGCGCGGTGCTGGTGCTGCTGCTCTGCCTGACCGCCGTGGTGCTGGCCGGGCGCTGGCTGGGCCGCAACCCGGACCCGGCGCGCGCGCTGGCCGCCCGGGCCGCCGCCCTGCCGCCGCTGCGCTGGCTGCGAGCCCGGTACGGGGTGCTGTTCTTCCTGGTCGTCATGCGGGTCGGGCCGGCCTGGACGCTGCTGCTGAGCCTCGCCGCCGGGCTGCTGCTGCTCTTCGCGGCGGGGCTGGCCATCGCCGCGGTGCTGGAGGCGGTGGTCCGGCACAGCGGGCTCGGCGTGCTGGACGGCCTGCTGGCCGAGTGGTTCGCCGCCCGGCGTACCCCCGGGGTGGCCAACGCGGCGCTGGCCGTGGTGTCGGTGCTGCGCGGGTCGTTCCTGATCCTCGCGGTGGCTCTGGTCGCCGCGGTGCTGGCCTGGCGGCACCGGCCCTGGCGGGCCGATCCGCTCAGCGTGGTCGGCACGGCGGGGGCGTTCGTGCCGCTGGTGGTGCTGGCCGTGGTCGCCGACCTGACCGGTCCGGGCGGCCCGGCGGCGACCGCGGAGTACCTCCCCGGGCAGAACGCGGTGGTGACCGCGAGCTTCGGCACGCTGGCCTGGCTGCTGTCCCGGGGCGCCCGCTGGCCGGTGGCGGTGGCGGTGTGGACGGCCGCCCTGGCCGGCGTCGTCGCGGTCGGCGGCGCCCGGCTCTATCTGGGCCTGAGCACGGCCAGCGGTACGGCCACCTCGGTGCTGCTCGGGGCGGCCTGGGTGACCGTGTTCGTGGTGGCCTGGGCCACCCGGGACGGGGCGCTCGACGGCGCCGCGCCGTCGTCCAGCCCGGGCCAGGGGAGCCACCCGCCGCGCCCGCGCCGCTCCCGACCGGCCTCCCGCGCCCGCCGGGGCGGCGTCGACCCCGGGTGACGCCCGCCGGCCTGGGTGACGCCCGCCGGCCGGGCCGACCCCGAGTTGCGGCATGTCGGTGTTTCCCGACCCGTTGAGGGGCCGCTTCGCGGCAACTCGGGTGCGCAGGCAGACCGTGGGCCGGCTGGCCCGAGGCGGGGGCCCGGTGGTCGTCCACCGGGCCCCCGCCGCCTGGTCAGTCCCGGGCACCGACCGGCTCGGCGGGCGCCGGGGGCGTGCCGGCCGGGGCGTCGGGCTCGCGGGCGATCCGGCCCGGCCACCAGAACCGGTCGCCGAGCAGGAAGGCCAGCGCCGGGACCAGCACCGTGCGGACCAGCAGGGTGTCCAGCAGCACGCCGACGCAGACGATGATCCCGATCTGGGTGAGGGTGAGCAACGGCAGCACGCCGAGCACGGCGAAGACCGCCGCGAGCAGCACCCCGGCGCTGGTGATCACCCCGCCGGTGACCCGCAGCGCGGAGAGCATCCCGTCCCGGGTGCCGGTCCGGCGGGCGTCCTCCCGGGCCCGGGTGACCAGGAAGATGTTGTAGTCCACCCCGAGCGCCACCAGGAAGACGAAGGCGAGCAGCAGCACCCCGCTGTCCAGCGCCGGGAAGCCGAGCACGTGGTCGAAGATCAGCCACGCGGCGCCCAGGCTGGCGAAGAACGAGGCGATCACGGTGAGCACCAGCAGGACCGGGGCGACCAGGCCGCGGAGCAGCAGCACCAGCACCGCCCCGACCAGCAGCAGGATGATCGGCAGGATGAGCCGCAGATCGTTGGTGTTCGCCCGCTCCGAGTCGTAGCTGGCGGCGACCGTACCGCCGACCAGCGCGCCGTCCGGGCGGTCCGCGCCGGCCACCGCCGGCGGCGCCGAGTCCGGCACCGCGGCGACCGCGTCCCGCAGCGCCGTCACGGACCGGTCGGCGGCGGCCGTGCCCGGCTCGGCGGTCAGCACCACGTCGATCTGGGCGACCCGGTCCCCGGTGGCGCCCGGCCGGGCGGAGGCGACCCCGTCGACCGCGCCGGCGGCGGCCAGCACGGCCGGGGCCGCGCCCGGGTTGGTGAGCACGGCCAGCGGCTGGGTGGCGCCGGCCGGGAAGGCCCGGGCGAGGGTCTCCGCACCGGCGACCGCCTCCGGCTTCACCCGGAACTGCTCGGTCTCGGACAGGCCGGTGCGGATGCCGAGACCGCCGAGGGCCAGGCCGGCGAGGACCAGCGTGGCCACCACCGCGACCGGCGCCGGCCGGCGGATCACCGCCGCGCCCAGCCGGCCCCAGAGCCGGCCCTCGCGGGCCGGGCTGCCGACCCGGGGTACGAAGGGCCAGAACAGCCCCCGGCCGAAGAGCACCAGCGCGGCCGGAAGGACGAACAGCGCGGAGAGCATGGCGAACACCACGCCGGTGGCGCAGGCCAGCGCGAGCGCGCGGTTCGTCTCCTGCTCGGACAGCAGCAGGGTGAGCACGCCGAGCACGACGGTGCCGCCGCTGGCCAGGATCGGCTCGGCGGTCCGGCGCAGCGCGGCCCGCATGGCGGTGAACCGGTTCTCCTCGCGGCGCAGTTCCTCCCGGTAACGGGCGATCAGCAGCAGGGCGTAGTCGGTGGCGGCACCGAAGACCAGGACGCTGGCGATGCCGGTGACCTGGCCGTCCTGCAGGTGGATGCCGAGCGCCGGCACGAGGCTGTCGACCGCGCGCAGGGTGACCTGTTCGGTGGCGGCGACCACCAGCAGCGGCACGATCCAGAGGAACGGGCTGCGGTAGGTGAGCAGCAGCAGCACCGCCACGACGGCGGCGGTGACCGCGAGCAGGGTGATGTCCGCACCGTCGAAGACCTGGGCGAGGTCGGTGGTGAAGGCGGGCGCCCCGGTCACCTGGACGGTCAGCGCGTCGGGCAGGTCGGCCAGCGCCTCGCGCACCGAGGTCACCTCGTCGACCAGGGCGTCCCGACCGCCGGCGGCGGACAGGGGTACGGCCACCAGCGCCACGGTGCCGTCGGGGGAGAACTGGGCGGGTGCGACCCGGCCCCCGGCGGCGAGCCCGCCCAGGGTGGCCGACGCGCCGTCGAGGGCGGCCCGGTCGGACTCTGACAGCGGCGCCCGGTCGGCCCGGGAGACCACCACGATCGCCGGCTGGACGTCGCTCGCCGGCAGCTGCTCCTGGAGGCGCTCGACCTGGGTCGACTGCCACTGCACGGAGAGGCCGGTGGCGGAGACCGGGGCGGGGTTGTCGGGCCGGGGCAGGCCGAAGACGAGCGCGCTGACGACGAGCGCGGCGGCCACGGTGAGCCAGGCGGCCAGCCGGCCCCGGGCGACGCGGGTGAACAGAGACATCGGGGTGCCCTCACGTGATCGTGTGCCGGGTTACTCGGTGACCTAGTATCTTGACAACCGAGATTATCCGCCGGGGTTCTATGCTGCAACCGGACCAGTCGGACAGGGGGCGGCAGCGAGACGTGGCAGCGCAGAGCATGTACCGGCGGCGGGACGACCGGCGCGCCCGGATGATCGCGGACATCACCAACGACCTGCGGCGCTACGCGGCGGACGCCCAGCACGTCGGGCACGCGTTCGCCGGCCTGCACGGGCTCAACGCCACCGACCTGCAGGCCCTCATCGCCGTGATGGACGCCGAACTGGTCGGCGACCCGATCACCCCCGGCCGGCTCGGCGAGCGGTTGAACCTCTCCTCCGGCTCGGTGACCGCGCTGATCGACCGCCTCGAGCGGGCCGGGCACATCCGCCGGGACCGGGACACCGCCGACCGACGCAAGGTGTTCCTGCGCTACGCCGACCAGGGCGCGGAACTGGCTCGCCGCTTCTTCGCCCCGCTCGGGCGCCGCAACGACCAGGTGATGGCCCGGTTCAGCGACGAGGAACTGGAGACCGTGCACCGGTTCATGGCCGAGATGGTGACCTCGATGCGCGAGCACCGGAACGCGATGCGCGCCGCCCGGGGCGAGCCGCCGAAGCGCGCCGCGGACGCCGGGGCGGCGGACTGACCGTCGGCCACGGACGCGGGGCGGCGGACCGGGCGGCGGGCCGAGGGTTCGCCGTGAGCGCCGCAGCGACGGACCGGGCGTCGGTCGGGAGATCCACCCGGCGGCGTCGCCGGACCACCGGACGTTGTCGTAACTCTGCGTGCTGGATCGCCCGGGATGCCAGGAAATCGTGAGTGTCCTTCGTGGCTGGTGCCGCGGCGGGTCGAGGCACCGTCCACAGCCGCCCCATAGTTCCAGATAGTGCCTCTGACCTGGGCATTTAGCCAGCGGCATGGATATTCTCGGTGCAAGTGCCCGGCGCTGTGCATCCTCCCGACCGGACGTGTCCCCGCGTCGGTTGCCTCACGGGCAGTGATTGCCGTGTCCGGTCGGTGAACGATCCGGAAGGCGGTTCCGTATGACCACAGCCCCACCGAATCTCCTGGCCGTCCGCAACCTGCTACTCACCCACCTCAACATCGACAAGGGCGCCGTGCGCGCCGTGGACCTCGAACCCGCCGAGGTCGGCATCGTCGGCGACGCCGGCCACCGCGGTGGTTACCACTGTGGCTCCGACCGGGTGGTGGCCCGGGACTACTCCGTCGTGGAGTCCACCCGGGACTCCTCCGGGCTCACCCTGTACGCGTCCGCGCTGGACGTCGGCGAGTTCACCGTGAAGTCCGGCGGTGCCACCCACAACCTGCGCACCTTCTCCACCTGGTGCGTCGCCCAGTGCGTGGCCGGCGCGGCCGGCACCGGGGACCTCAGGGAGATCATCTACTCGCCGGACGGCCGGACCGTGCGGCGGTGGGACCGGCTGGGCAAGCGCAGCACCGGCGACTCCAGCCATCTCTTCCACACCCACTTCAGCTTCTTCCGCGACTCCACCAAGGCGGGCCGGGACCAGACCCCGCTGTTCCGCCGCTACCTCACCACCATCGGGCTACTGGAGGACGACGACATGAGCGCAAAGGCCGAGGAGCAGATCAAGAACATCTACACCGGCATGTTCTACGGCGGCTCGAGCATGGGTCGCAGCGTCGACCCGGACGGCTCCGGCCCCCGTACCAGCAGCAACAGCCTGGTCGCCAAGATCGACTACCTGATGCTCCGGGTGGACGCGCTCGCCGCGCAGGTGACCGCGCTGTCCGGCAAGGACTTCACCGACGAGCAGGCGATCGTCAACGGGGTGCTGGCCGGCCTGCCGCCGGAGAAGATCGCCGCCGCCATCCCGCCGCAGATGGCCAAGGACGTGGCCGACGAGTTGGCCCGGCGGATGGTGGCCTGATCCGCCGCCGGTGCGGTGGCACGGTCCCCACCGCACCGGTCGCGGGCGAGATAAACGCAAGAGCTATTGCGCAATAACTCTTGCACATGGCAGGGTCGCGGCATGGAACGGAACGACGTCCGACAGGTCACCGACTCGCGAGTGCTCGCCGCGCTCGCCCATCCGCTGCGCCGCCGGCTCATGGACGTCCTCAAGGTGTACGGCCCGTGCACCGTCGGCATGCTCGCCGAGCGCACCGACCAGGCGCCGGCGAACGTGAGCCACCACCTCAAGGTGCTCGCCGCCGCCGACCTGCTGCTCGAGGCGCCCGAGCTGGCCCGCGACCGGCGGGAACGCTGGTGGCGGCTGCGTGACCGCGGGGTGCGCTGGTCCAGCAGCGACTTCGCCGACGACCCGGCGGCCCGGGTGGTGGTCGACGCCGCCAGCTCGCTGAACCTGGAACGGCACGCCGAACTGGTCCGCGCCTGGCACGCGGCCCCCGACGAGGCCCACGCCGCGTGGGGCGAAGGGCCGTTCAGCACCGACAAGTGGTTGCGTCTGACGCCGGACGAGCTGGCCGAACTCAGCCGCGAGGTGATCGCGCTGTTCGCCCGGTGGGCCGACCGGCCGGTGCCCGACGACGGGCAGCGCCGCGAGCCGGTCTTCCTGTTCGCCCACGGCGTCCCGGGCCGGCCGTGACCACCGCGCCGGCCCGCGGGTCCGCGTCGGCGACGCGCGGCGGGCTGTTCCGGCACCGCGACTTCCGGCTGCTCTGGACCGGTCACACGGTGAGCGCCGTGGGCAGCAACATGACCACAGTGGCGCTGCCGCTGGTCGCGGTCGCGGTGCTCGATGCCACCACGTTCCAGGTGGCGGTGCTCACCGCCGCGGCCTGGTTGCCCTGGCTGCTGGCCGGTCTGCCGGTCGGGGCGTGGGTCGACCGGGTCCGCCGTCGCCCGGTGATGATCGCCGCCGACCTCGCCGCCGCGGCGCTGTTCGCCAGCGTGCCGGTGGCCGCCCTGGCCGGGCTACTGACCGTCGCGCACCTGCTGATCGTGGCGCTCGGCGCCGGCCTGGCCCGGGTCTTCTTCGAAACCGCCGACCAGGTCTACCTGCCCACGCTGCTGCGTCCCGAGCAGGTGCCCGAGGCCAACGCCCGGCTGCACGCCACGCAGACGGCGAGCTACCTCGTCGGGCCCGGACTCGCCGGCCTGATCGCCCAGCTCGTCGGCGCGGTGACCGCTGTCGCGCTGGACGCGCTCAGCTTCCTGCTGTCCGCGTTGTGCGTGCGTCGCATCCGCGCCGTCGAGCCCCGGCCGGACCGTCCCGGCGGGACGACGTCGCTGCGCCGCGAGGTCGCCGCCGGGCTGCGGTTCGTCGTCCGCGACCCGTACCTGCGGGTGCTGACGGTCTTCGGGGCGGCGAGCAACATCGGGCTCACCGGCTACCAGGCGGTGTTCGTGGTGTTCCTGGTCCGCTCGGCCGACCTCCCGGCGGGCCTGGTCGGCCTCCTGATCGGTCTCGCCAGCCTCGGCGGCGTGATCGGCGCCGCGCTCGCCGCACGCCTGGCCCACCGGCTCGGCAGCGCCCGTACGCTGCTGCTCGCCGGTGCCCTCACCGGCCCGCCCGCGCTGTTCATCCCGCTGGCCGGACCCGGCGCACGCACGGCGTGGCTGGTGCTCGGCGGCGTGCTGGTGAGCCTGGGCGTCGCGGTGGGCAACGTGATCAAGGGCAGCTTCCGGCAGACGTACACCCCGCACCGACTGCTCGGCCGGGTGACGGTGAGCATGCAGCTGCTCAACTACGGCACGATCCCGGCCGCGGCCGTGCTGGCCGGCGCGCTGGGCGCGGTGTGGGGGCCGGCCGGGGCGATCCGGATGATGACCGCCTGGCTGGCGCTGACCCCGCTGATCCTGCTGGCCGGGCCGCTGCGGCGACGTCGTGACCTGCCGGCCGCCCCGGCGTGAGGATGCGCTGCGGCGGCGGTCGGCATCCGACCGCCGCCACCGGCACGTAGCTACATCGGACGGACGTTGTCCGCCTGCGGGCCCTTCTGGCCCTGGGTCACCTCGAACTCGACCTTCTGGCCCTCGTTCAGCTCGCGGTAGCCGCTGGATTGAATGGCCGAGTAGTGGACGAACACGTCCGGACCTCCGCCGTCCTGCTCGATGAAGCCGAAGCCCTTTTCCGAGTTGAACCACTTGACCGTGCCGGTTGCCATGCGTCTCTCCCTGTTCAATGCGGGGGAGCACCGGTCGCTGCCGGTGATCGCCCTGTGCTGTCCCGACAGTAACCGCCCGGACGGGGATCCGCTGCCGGAAGTGCCCGGGCGCGCCCACGAATACGTCGTCGGCGGGAAATCCCTCCGCCCGGGGCCGGTGCGGGGCATGCTTGCCCCGATGAGCACACGGACGGCGCTGGCCGACCTGGAACGGGAGATCGCGGGCGATGGTGGCGGCCTGGACGGTCTCCGGCTGGTCGACACCCCGTTCGTGCCGGAGGTGCGGCTGCACCTGGCCGAGGACGCCATCCTCTGGTGGGCCCGGATGGAGGCGGCGGCCGGCCGGTCGCTGCCGCCGCCCTACTGGGCGTCCGTCTGGGCCGGCGGGCAGGCGATCGCCCGGCACCTGCTCGACCACCCCCAGCTGGTCACCGGGCGGCGGGTGCTCGACCTGGCCGCCGGATCCGGGCTGGTCGCCATCGCCGCCGCGCTCGCCGGCGCCGAGCTGGTGGTCGCCAACGACGTCGACCCGTACGCGGTGGCGGCCGTGACCGTCAACGCGCGGGCCAACCGGGTGAGCGTCGCCGCCACCGGCGGCGACCTGCTGGACGGCACCGCCGACGTCGACCTGGTGGTGGCCGGTGACGTGTTCTACGACGCGGCGCTGGCCGCCCGGGTGCTGCCGTTCCTCCAGCGGTCCGCCGCGCGCGGCGCGCAGGTGCTGGTCGGCGATCCGGACCGGGGACACCTGCCGGCGGACGGGCTGGAGGTGGTGGCCAGCTACCGGGTGCCCACCACCGAACCCGCGGTCGACTCCCCGGTCCGCCGGGTCCAGGTGCTGCGACCGCACTGAGTGGACCGGGGGTCGACCCCGAGGGTGGAGTCAGGGTCGGGTGGGGGATCGGGCCGGATGTGCCGGGTGCGTCGCGGCCGTAGCGTTCCACCCGTGATCGATCTACTGGCCCACCTCGGAGAGTTGCCCGTCGAGTCGCTGATGGCGGCTCTCGGCCTGGTCATGCTCGCCGACGCCGTACCGCTGGTCGGGGTGCTGGTGCCCGGTGACGCGGCGGTCCTCGCCGCGGTGGGGGCGGGCCGGCCGTCGACCGCGGTGGCCACCGTGGTGACGGTGGTGCTGGGCTGCCTGGCCGGCTGGTCGCTGAGCTTCCTGGCCGGGCGGCGCTGGGGGGCGGCGCTGCGGGGCAGCCGGCTGGGCGGCTGGATCGGCGAGTCCCGGTGGGCCGCGGCGGAGGCGGTGCTGCGCCGCGGCGGCGGCCGGATGGTGCTGGTCGCGCCGTTCCTGCCGGTGTTCAACGCGCTGCTGCCGCTGGCCGCCGGCGGGCTGCGGATGTCGTACCCGAGGTTCCTGGCCGCGGCCGCGGCCGGGGCGACCCTCTGGGCGGGCCTCTACGTGGGGCTCGGCACCGCGGCCCGGGCGGTGGCGGCGCTGCTGCCCGGCGCGCCCAGCCCGACGCTGCTCACCATGCTGGTCGGGCTGCTGCTCGCCGGGGCGTTGCTCTACGGCGCGCGGCGCCCGCTGCGCGCGCTGACCGGGGTGGGGTCGGCGAGCTGACCGTCCGGGGGGGCCGGCGCCCGACCGGCCTCGGCGTTGTTGCCGTCGAGCCGGACGACGAGCGGCTTGGTGACCTGCTCGCCCCGCTGCTCGAGCAGGGCCAGCGCCTGCA
>NZ_JBFAJK010000070.1:0-19824 GCF_040655175.1 Micromonospora sp. NPDC050495
CGCCCCCGGGGTGGGGGGGTGGCGCCCCTTCACCTCGTGGGGGGTGGGCGCCCCACCCGGCCCCCCCCACCGCTGCCTACTTCTGCACCTGGCGGATCGTGCCACCGCCGCCCTTGCGCACATCGGCGATCTCCGCGTCCGTCTTCGACGCATACTCGCCGCCCTGCCGGCCGTCGCCGTAGGACAGCACAAACACGCTGCTGCCCCGACGCTTGTTGCCGCAGTTGCAACCCACAGCTTCCCTCCCTACTCGGCGTGCACCTGGTCGGACAGCGCCGCCACCAGGGTCCGGCGGTCCCGGCCGATCGACGCGGCGATTCGCTCGGCCTGCGCGGCGGTGGCGGCCCGCTGCCGCTCGGCCGCGAAGCCGGCCGCAACGGCGCGGCGCACCGCCGCTTCGAACGCTGCCGGGGACAGCGCCGCCAGGTCCCGCCGCCGGCCGGCGTCCGGGTCGGACGGACGCCAGCCCGCCCAGCCCGAGGCGACCATCGCGTACGCCCGCCCGCCCGACGAGCGGCCCCGCACCACCGGGAAGCCGCCGACGTTGACGCACAGCGCAGCGACGAGCTGCCGCGCCCCGCCAATCCACCGCCAGTCCCCCGACAGCGGCGACCGGCGCAGCAGCTGCACCTGCTCCTCGGTGGCCTCCGGCACCAGCGACCCCGCGACCCACGTGCCGTGGGCGTCCCGCCCGGCCCGCACCACGGCGACCTGCGTGCCGGTGTCGTCGTAGTGCTCTACGGCGGCCGCCGCGCTGACGGACAGGTCGGCGTGCCCGGTCGCCGCTGTGATGTGCCCGACCGCCACGAGGTCCCCCTCCGCGGTCTGGATCTCCGGCCGGTGGAACCAGTCGAAGCCGCCCTCGTCGGGCGGCAGCACGCACTGCCCGCCGGTCAGGAACGACAGGTGGCAGTCCCGGTCGGCGAGGTGCCCGAACACCCGCCCATCGGCGGTCACCGTGATCGGGGTCAGCTCGGTTAGGCCCGGGTCGTCGAACCACTCCCTCGGCGGGTAAAGCGGCGCCACCTGCTTCTCCGTAACCGCCGCCCCGGCCGCGGTAACCGGCTCTTCCTCTTTCTCCTCCTCATCGGTGGGCTCGCCGTCGGCCGGCTCGTCGTCGTCGACGAGCTCCAGCTTCGCCTCCATGAACGCCTGTGTCCCGACGAGCGTCACCGCCATCACCCGGCCCTTGGTCACCGTGATGTACGGCTCCTCGCCGGCCTCCATGAAGGATTCCCACTCCTCGTCGGTCATCTCCTCGATCGGCGTGCCGTCCGCGTCGGTGAACACGAACTCGAAGTCGTCAAGGTCCACCGACGGGAACAGCACGCCCTGGCGCAGCAGCTCCAGCGCCTCGCCCAACTCCGGCACCGCGTCGATGAAGTCGCCCGCACCGACCAGCTTCGTCTTCTGCACCTCGCCGGTCGTGATCCGGCCGATCGTCACCGCGCCCTCGTGCCCGGGGGCGTCCTCACGCGCCCACCGCAGCGCCAGCGGCAGCTCGCGGAACGACCACTCGCCGTCCGCCGCGAAGATCCGCCGGTCACCCGACTTGGCACCCAGCGGCGCCAGCGTCCCCTTCCACGTCGCCATCTGCTTGCCACCCTTCGCGGCTGCCGCCGCCGTCACCGTGATGTCCAACCCGGTCGCCCGGTCACGCCGGGGCCACGGGTGCTTCGGGACCACAGGCAGGGGCTCGTCGGCCTCCACCTCGATCATCGTGCAGCGGCAGTTCACCGTCTGCCCGGGCGGCGCGGCCGGGTCGCCCGGGTACCGCATCGGCACCCCGCCGACCATGAACACGCCGTCCAGGGCGACCCGCTGCCCGTCGGCGTCCCGGTGGTCGTCCCGGGTCCGCTCGTCGTGCGTGGCCACCCACACCTTGTCCAGCTTCTCGTCGAGCGCCTGCTCTGCGGTCAGCCACGCGGTCAGGGTCCCCGCGTTGTACGCGCCGATCGTCTCCGTCCGGGCGATCGTCGCCGCGCGGTCCTCCCACGACCGCTCGCCCAGGATCGCCTCGATCGCGTCCCTGATCCGCGGGACGCTCGCGCCGTCGCCGGTCAACTCGGCGACCGCCGCGACGACCAGTTGCCACGCGGAGTCCGGCACGCCGGTCAGCCGGTTCGGCAGCGCCGCCAGGTACTCGTCCTTCATCTGCGCCACGCGCAGCAGGTCGACGTCACCGCCCGCGTCGGCGACTCCCTCGAGGAACGTCTTGTCGACCGCCGGCACCAGGTGCACCGTCATCGCCTCGAACCACGCCTGCCCGGCGCCGGCGAGTGCCGACGGGTCCGGCGGCAGCGCCGCCGCGGTGACCGGCAGCGCCTTCGCGCGGGCGTCGGCCAGCCACGTCCGCAGGGCCTTGCGGGCGGCCCGCAGCACCCGCCGCTCGGCGGCGACCACTCGCGCCTCGTGGTCGAGGCGCAGCGGCAGCCACGGGTCCGGCTCGTCGGCCACGGCTCAGCCTCCCGCCTCGGCGACGGCCTCCGTGGCGGCGGGCAGCTCGTCGACGACCTGCACGACCGTCGCCTCGCACTGCACGCCCCCCTCGGCGCGGCAGGCGGGCAGCCCGCCCGGGGTCCGCACCAGCCGGTGGACCGTCAGCTTGTCGTCGGCCAGCTCCAGCCGCACGAAGTCCAGGTCCAGCGAGATGCCCAGCGGCGCGAACGCCGCGCGCAGCTGCGGCAGGGTCACGCTTCCCGGGTCAGCCATCGGTCCTCCTCCTCACGAGATTCCGCCGCGCCACGGCGGCCGGGTCGCAGACGTGGCCGGCGTCGGTCAGCGGCGGCTGGTCGCCCTCCCACAGGTCGCCCCACCAGCCGCAGGTGCGGCACATCGTCCAGCGCAGCCGCTCGCAGCCCTTGCCGCGCCCGGACCGCTGGCAGGCGTAGCCGTGGGTCTGCACCAGGTCCGGCACGAGGACGGTCGCAGGGCTCACGCCGGCACCAGCTCCCCGGCGACGGTCTGCGCCAGGTGCTCGCGCAGCTCGGCGACGTCGTGCCGCGCCCCGGTCACCAGCAGCCCACCGACGTACGCGGTCAGGGCGGCGGTCAGCTTCTCCGCGTCGACGCCAAGCCGCGCGGCGATCGCCGGCAGGGCCGTCCACGCGCCGTCCAGCAGCCGGGGCACCGACGTCGGCGTGGACTGGCGCACCGTGTGGTATTCCCACGCCTTCAACCCGTTGTGCCGGTACCGCTCGCGGCCCAGCACCCGTTTGCCGGCGATCTCCAGCGCCCGCAGCGCCAGCACCTCGCACGCGGCCACGAACGGTTCGCTCAGCGGGTCGGCCCCCGCGGCGGCGATCGCCGCCCTCTCGGGCGGGCCGCGGTCCTCGGTGTCGCCGGGCGGCGGCTCCTCCGTGGTCGGCTCCTCCTCGGCCGGCGGCTTGCCGCCCGGCGGGAGTTCCGGCTGCGGGGCCGGCTTCAACGCCTCCGGGTCGAGGTCGACGGACACCCCGGCCACCTGCAGGAGCCGCTGTACGAGCAGCGGCCCGGCGGCCGGCACCGTGCGGATGATGTCCAGCAGTCGGCGCAGCTCCCGCTCGTCGTCGGTCGGCTTGTCGCCGTCGCCGAAGCCGGTTTCCCGGCGGAGCGCGTCACCGGACAGCTCGCCGAGGCCGTACAGGTCCTTCGCGTCGGCGCCCTTGTCGGGGGTCTGCGTCAGCTCGCTGGTGTCGTACCAGACGATCCACCGCCGCGCGTCGGCGACGCCCTGCGCGCCTTCCAGCGCCGGCCACAGCATCTGCTGCGTCAGCGCCGCGCAGAACAGCTCCAGCTTCGACTCGACGTGGTACTTGATCGTCGCCTCGTCGGTCATCCAGGCGCCCCAATGGTTCGCCTGCGTCATCCCCAGCAGCATCTCTGGCGGGGCGTCCAAGCCGAGGGCCAGCCGCCGGATCGCGCCGTCCAGCATCGCCGGCACCGCGCTGGACAGCTCCGTGGCGAACGACAACAGCCGCGCCTTCTCCAAGTGCTCCGCCGGGCCCTGCACCACGATCGGCACCAGGGCGGCCACCGAGTCGCGGTCCTTTACGGCGGTCGTCATCGCCTCGGTCAGCGTCGCCAGGAACGACGTCACCCCGTCCTCGGCGTCCTCCTCCTGCTCGGGAGCGACGAAGCTCAGCTCGTTGGGCAGCAGCAGGATGCCCGCCCCGGCCAGCCGCGAGTCGATCTGCGACTGGACGTACTGCGTCAGCCGCTCGATCAGCCGCAGCACCCGCCGGTTGGACTGCACCTGCGACGACGGCAGCGCGTGCTTGCGCGGGCTCGGCACCCAGATCCGGACGATGACTGTCTCTTCGGGCTCCAGCTCGCGCGACCCGTCGCCCTGGTCGAGCACGTACTTCCCGGCCCGCTCCGTCAGCTCCTCCGTCGACGCGATGAACCACCGCTCCCGGTCGGTCGCGTTGCCGTCAGGGTCGCGCTCCGGCTCGCCGATCAGATAGCACTCGCCGGGCACGCCGAGTTGAATCCCGGCGTCGCGCAGCAGCTCGGCCTGCTGGCCGGGGCCGCCGAGGAACGTCTCGTTGACGCCGGCCGACGCCTGGTCGGGCGTCTCCATCGGCCGGCCATCGTCGTCGACCTGCGTGATGTACAGCCGGGCGCGGCCCATCGCCTTCGCGATCAGGTCGACGAGGAACGAGAACTCGCCGCACTCCTCGTAGTGCCGCCACGCCTCGTCCTGCCACTGCTGCTTGGTGACCTTGCGCAGGCTGCCGCTGGAGTCGTAGCGCATCTTCGCCGCGGAGGCGACCACGGCGGTGGCCTTGCCGACCTCGCTGTCGACATTGGGCTTCGTGCCCCACCACGCCACGCGCTACTCCTCGGGCTCGGCGCGCACCAGCAGCCCGGTCGCGTACGACAGGGCCAGCGCGACGGTGGGCACGTCGACCCACCAGTAGCCCGACCAGCGGGGCACGTCGGAGAGGTGCCACCAGCCGGTAGCGGCCGACGCGGCGATCCACACGGACAGGCACCAGCGGCAGAACAGCAGGTACGCGAACCCGCTGCCCTCGGGGAGCCGCCTCACGATTGCCTCTCGGGGTCGCCGGGTGATCTCGTCGGCGACGATCAGCCGGGTCACCCGCGCAACGAAGAGAAGCACCACCACAATCTCGATTAGCCGCACCACGGCTATGAGCATATGCAACGGCATTGCGGCCGGATAGTTGGCGGCTCGGCGGCCGGGCCAGTTCACCTCGAAGTACCTTGTCCCGTCGTCACCGAGAAGCAGCAGCCGTACGCGCCTTCTGGAAAAGTCGCCGCAGCCTCTTGGCCAGCGCCACGGCGACAGCGAGGAGGTCATCGCGAGGCATCACCACGTCGGTGCCGGACGCAGGTCATCCGAGACGTCGAGGAACCGAGCCATCGCAGGCGCGTGGGCGCACTCCGCCATGGACGCCGGTGACCAGAGCGGCCGCTCCGTAGCCGAGCACCGCCGACAGGCGGTCCAGCGAGGCGAACAGTCCCACAGGTCATCCCGGTCCTGGAGGCATCCGGGTTCCACGGGGGACGCGGCGCGGGCCTGCCGCATTCTGGGCTTCACCCGCAGCCCCGGATCGGGTGGTGACGCCGGCGGGAGGACGGCGAGGAAAAGAGGAAGTCAGGCGATGACGCGGACCCGCTCCGCCTGAGGGCCCTTCTGACCCTGAGCGATCTCGAACTCGACCCGCTGGCCGTCGTCCAACGCCTTGTAACCGTCCATCTCGATCGCGGAGAAGTGGACGAAAACGTCCTGCCCGCCGTCGACTGCGATGAAGCCGTAGCCCTTCTCGGCGTTGAACCACTTCACGGTGCCCTGTGCCACGGTGCACTTCCTCACTCTGCGCGGGATTCCACAACCCCGGACGCCGGCCGAGCCCGCGCCCCGGACCACCGCTTCGGCGATCGGCGACGGCCGCTGAATCGGTGACCGAAACCGCACGCTACACGAGGCGTGACGACAGCGCACCACCACAAATCGGGCACAATCCCGCCAGGATCCGGGCCCGCGGCGACACCTCGGCCGGCACTCGGGTATTGGTGAGACATGACGAGCGCGCCGACCATGCCAGCCGCGCAGACGGCCACGGTCCGCCGGGTCCGCTCCGAGGACGCCGCCCGGATGCGGGCGCTCCGACTGGCGATGCTCGCCGACGCGCCGCTGGCCTTCCTGGAGGCCGTCGCGGAGGCCGCAGCCCGCCCGCACGCCGACGGCCGGGACGCGGCGCAGCGGGCTGCCCGCCGACCTGGTCGAGGAGGTGGCCGCCTGGCCCCGGGCCTGCGGCCGGCCGGAGTTGACGCTGGTAGGAGCATGGGGATGGCGCGGGTGGGGACAACGTCAGGCGTGGGGGCTCACATTCAGTTGGTCGCCGTCTTGATTTCGATGGCCAGTGCTCGGACTTGTTCGCCATACAGGTGCTTGGCTCTGGCCCACTCGATATCAGAAAGGACGCGGGTTCCGTCGTCGGTGGGCGGGCGGAGCAGAGGACCCTTGTCCAGCCGTAACGCCTCCCGCAGTGCATCAAGGTACCTGATCATTCCAGCCTCGTCTTTGAGGTCGAGCCACAAGAGGGCTGGTTCGGTCGTGGTGCCGGATCCACGGGCGGCGGCAACGGCGTCAGTCATGATCTGGGCAACCAGTTCGGTGTACCGCTTGCGCAATTTGTCGAAGGAGTCTTCCCGGTTGCGTCTTTCGATGTCGTCGTAGCGGTTTCGGCGCGCACGGCGGGACCGCTCGAGCAGGTCAATGGCAACGGACTCGGCTTCGGCGCGGCTGACGGCGGGTCCGAGTTCGTCAATGTCAGTGAGTCGGTGCGCTGGCCGGGGAGGCACTGTGTCGGCGCGGACTGCCACCGCAGGTCCGCGGGGCGCGTCCTCGAGCAGGACCAGCGACCGATCGACGCCACGGTTCGCGATCTTGTCGAGGGCGGTTGCGAGCCGTGGGTGGCCGTAGGTGGCGAGGGCTACCCATGAGGCCGGGTCACGGCTGGCCCTGCTCGGATCAGTGGTGATGGGTTGGTCCGGCTGGTCCAGGACTACGCCGAAGCGTTCGATAACGACCTCGCGTAGATCGGTGAGGGTGATGGGGCCCGGCTCGGCGGCCGGGATGGGCAATGGATCGTCCTCAACTTCGAGTGGCAGGCCTCTGCCGGGGTTGGAGTCGATGAGGTCGATGAGGTTCTCGACTCCCTGACGGCGAGCCCGAGCTCGTTCGCTGGCCGGCGCTCTGAATACGCCGTGGAAGGCACCCTCCACCGCGCCGAGGATCGGTTGCAGTCCACCCACGATGCCGCTGAACATGTCGATGCGGGAGGCCAGTGCCCGGTACACCTCCTCCTCGACGGTATCGGCGATGAAGAAGTTGCGGACGACGATTGTGTTGCGGGCCTGACCGAGCCGGTCGATGCGGCCAATACGCTGTTCTACGCGCATTGGGTTCCAGGGCATGTCGTAGTTGATGAGGTAGCTGCAACTTTGGAGGTTCAGGCCTTCGCTGGCGGCGTCCGTGGCGAGTAGTACGGTGACCGCTCGTGCCTTGATGGCTTCGATGAGGTCACGTTTGCTGATGTCGATCCAGCCTTCATTCTCGCGAAAGACACGTCCGCCGTCGCCCGTGAACGTGGCCAGCTGGCTGCGGTAGCGGTGGTGCAGCCGATCTCGCAGCGCGTCCAGGGTATCGGTGAACTGGGTAAAGACGATCGTGCTATGCCCGGTGCCCCTTGCCTCCTCGACGTGCTGTTCGAGGGCCTCGAACTTGCGGTCGGGAACCCGGCCGATGCGCTCGGCGTAACCGCGCATCTCCTCCAGGTCCTGCTTGGTGAGCGGCACCGCCTCGCTGTCTTTGATATGACCGGCTTCGTCTGTGTCCAGACCTTCATCGTCGGCCTCGTCGAGCAGTCCTTGTTCGAGGAACGTTTCCTCACTCGCGAGCCGCCTGAGCAGGGTCTTTTGAATAGCTGCCCAGCTGCTCGTGAGGCGTCGGCGGTAGACGGTTAGAACGAATCCAGCCCCCCGGCGCTTACCGTGGGCCTCCAGCAGCCTGTCAATGAGCCGTTCGAGGTCGTGGTAGAGCTGCTGTTCCTCGGTGCCGAAGTCAACGACGTACGGGCGCACGTCGCGCTCGGCAAGGTTCTCGCTAATAAGACCTTGCCGGCGGTAAGCCTTGAGTGTCGAGCGGCTGTGCCGAGCGACGTACTGCCGGACGGGACTGAGGGCTCGTAGCCAGTCACGTAGCGCTTGGCAGCCGTCGGGGCCGAGTTCAGCGATCCGGTGTTTGACGTCGGCGCCGTCGCGTCCGAATCGGGTCACCATCTCGGCCTTAACGACACCGACTCGGCGTGCGATGTCGGCGGCGAGTTCGTCCTCAGCGCCGGTGCGCGGCAAAGCTGGCGTGCGGCGCACCTGCTCGGCAAGCCAGGCCCAAGCGGTCGCTCGGTCGTCGGTCTTGGCTAGCTCGGCATAGAACCGGACGAAGGCGTCCTCGTTGGTGAGCGGCCCGGTTAGCCCGGTCTGCCTCAGCAAATCGACCATTTCTACTGCGCTGGTCTGTAGCGGTGTGGCGGTGAGCAGCCAGGTTGCCCGCGCCGCGCCCTGCCGGCGGATGGCGTCGAGTAGTTCGAGGAGCCGGCTTGGGCGGTAACGATCCTCGGCGCCGTGTTGTCGCCGCGCGTGGTGCGCCTCGTCCACGACCAGCAGGTCGTATGGGGCGGCTGCCAGCAGCAGGCGCTGCTGGTCGGGACGGCGGGCCAGGTGGCTGGAAGCGAGCAGCAATGGATGGTCGGCGTACGGGTTGACTCCGGCTGGACGAATATCTTCCGGGTGCGCCCCGTGGATCTTGCCTTGGTCGAGTCGCGGCACCCACAGCGCAAATTTTTCGAACAGTTCGTCCTGCCACTGCCTGCAGACGTTTGCCGGGGCCAGGATCAACGCCTTGGCGACCTCGCCGTTTAGTACGAGCCGGCGCAGGCTCATACCGGCGCTGATGGTCTTCCCAAGGCCCACCTCGTCACCGATGAGCCATGAGCGTGGGTACATACCTGCGAGCCGAGCGACGTTCTGCCGCTGGTGCGGGAACAGGCGGACGCCGCTGGTGGCCTCCGCGAGATCACCAGCCCAGGGAAGGCGCGGAGCGATCTGCATGTATCGGGCGACCGTCGCGTCATCACCGACCGGCGGCGGTTCTTCAACGTCTCGCTCACCGGGCATCTTGGCAGGGGCGTGCTCGAGCAGTGCCTTCGCCGCAGCCTCGGGCAGCGGGTAAACCCGGAAGCCAGGAACGTGCCCGTTCCAGCGCTGTTCAAAGCGGCTGGCCCAGAAGGTGAAGTGGTCGGCGGTGCCGTCCCAACTGCGATAGACGCTGAACGACTCGAAGTTCTTCGTCCATGCGGTGGCGGACTCGTTGATCGACCCTTGGAAGACGACAGCGTCACCGTTGCCGTCACGGAGCACGCCGACCTTCTCGTGGAAGTAACCGAGTTGGCCGTCGGTTGCGATTGGGTCGCCGGTCTCGTCGACGGCGATGGCCACCCGAACCTGCAGGCGCTGGTTGCGGATTAGCCAGGCGAGGACCTCCAAGCGGCGGCGATCCACCTCGTTGCTGGTTACGAGACCCGCCGCGAGCCGCTCTGCGAACGCGCCGTCGAGCGTTGCCTTCCCCTGCAAGGCTTCACGGTCCTCCTCCGTGATCGCGGCGCCGCACAGCAACCGCACCGTGCCGCTGTGATTGAGGAATCGGGACAGGCCGCGGGCGGCGACTGACAACGATGAGGAGCGGAAGTAACCGACAGAGCGCGCATAACTGGTCGCTCGCCTAAGAGCAGGCACGTAAAAGTGATTCAGGACATCGTCGCCGCTATCGTAACCGGGCGGCAGGTCGAGCCCGCGCAGGCTCGGAAGCGGCTCAGTGTCCGTCACGGCCGGTGTATCAGTTGGCGGCATCAGAACAGAGTTGGTGCCGCAGCGGTGACCGCGTCCGGGTCCGGTGGTAACGGCAGGTTGTCGAAGAAGGCGGCACGCAACGAGTCCAGGACGCGGGCCTCGGGCCGCACAAATACGCCCTTCTGCTTATGGCGCGGCACGGCATAAAGAGCCGCCCTCACGAGCGCGGCGAAGCGGGTGTCGTCGACAAGGTTGTGGCGATTCAGCCAGGCTTGTGCGGCTCGCGTTCCGTCTTCCTCATAGACGAGCATGAGAGCGTGCAGCGCGTCGATGAGAGCGTCATAGCTGGCGGCATCGACGTCGAGACCCTTCGCGGTTCGCCGTTGCGCCGGCGTTAGCAGGGTCGCCTTCCCGGAGCTAGCCTTCATCAGCTTGTGCGTCTTGACCACCGTCTCCAGGTCTAGATGCGTCGCCAGGGACAGTTTGAGGGCTTCCGGAGCCGGAAACTCCACGGCCTGGAAGTCCGACCATGCCAGCAGCCACCAGTCCGTGACACGGTCAAAGTCCACGTCCTTGCCACCGAGGAGACCCCGCTTCTTCAAAGCGGCGACCTTCACCCGCGCCAAGTCAAGGGCCACGTCGGGACGTAGCACTTCCGGTACGCCGTCAGGGTCCAGCTGCCCTGTGTACACGGGCCAGTTACGAGACAACACCGCGAGTACTGGCCCGTAGGTCGCCAAGGTGAGGTCGATGCCTCGCAAGCCGTGGCCAGCGAAGCGCTCGACTGCGTCGACGGCCGCCTGCTCGACGTCCTGACGGATGTCGTTCCAATACGCGGGTGTGGTGTCACCGCGCTTGTGGCAGTTGAGCAGAATTGTCGACTGCGCCGAGTTCTTCTTGGCCTGGTTCAGCGAGTCTGCTTCTGTGGCGACGGGCCATGAGGATGTGATCGCGAACCCGGCGTTGAGCAGAGCGGCGCCGAGGGTGTCCCACGCATCGACTCGCTTGTGGGTGAACATCACGTTCAACACCCCGGCGGGGCCCAAAACTCGATACGCCTCACGGAACGAGCGGGTCAGCAAGTCCTCGTAGTGCGCGTTCGCTAGTTCGTCTGCTGTCTTGGCGCCAGCGACCCGCTTACCCCGGCCGCCGTGCGTGGCAACGTCTTTGAACAGGGACGGGTTCGCAACAGCCTCGGCGTGCTTGTCGGTAATTGGCAGATCACAGAACTGTGGCCACACCAGTGCCAGTGACCGCTTCAGCCAGACGTAGAAGAAGTCGCTGAGCTCTGCGTACATCACATTGTCGTAGTACGGCGGGTCCGTCACCACTACATCGACGGTCCCAGCGGGGAGGCTAACCGAGGCTGCGCTGCCACGTAGCACGTCAGGACGGCCAAGGGCCTCCTCTTCCGCCCCAGTTGACTGCACACCATGAACCAGCTTGCTGAGCTGGCGGTGGATACTCGCCGCTTTCTCGGCGACCCAGGGAACCAAGACGCGAGCAGCGTCCATCTCGCCGCAGGTCCACTTGAAGGCGAAGTCGTGTCTATCGAACGTGTTGCCGATCATCGACCGGGTGGGGTGCCAGCCGCAGAGACGCGAGTTGTAGTTCAAGCCTCGATCGAGGGCGAATGCTAGCTGAAGAGCGACTGCCCTACCTCTGGCGTCACCGATTTCTTGGAGCATCTCGGGCTGCAACCGGATGAGTTCCTCAAGGATGACCAGATGGGCCAGCAGTTGGCGCGGCAGGAACATGTCGGACCATCGTGCGATGCCCAGACGCAACGGTTCATCCGTCTTGTGGCCGGACTCGATGGGTTCATCACATACCAGCCCGTCGATTTCCCAGCCGGGGCGCAGGCGGCCAAGTTCCTTCTCTGCCGCCGCTGCCGCCGCCAGATCGGTGTCCGCGGGTGCCCGGAAGCGGCGCCCCTTGCTGCCGGCTGGCTCGTAGCAAACGGCCAATAGCACGTAGGTGCCGTGTCCTGCCTTCGCTTGCTGTTGGACGTACTCGCCAGAGAAGGTGGTGTCAGGGGCCCATACACTCTCCCCGACCCCCTGCTTGTACGTGGCCCGCTCGCCGTACTGAGCCGCCTGCTTCCCTTCGACGATGACTGGCACGATGTTTCCGGCGTCCTGGTCGACGTCGAGGCGAACGGCGACATGCTTGTCGGCATTGTTCGGCCGGGCAAGCCACAGGTTCGGAGCCAAGGGCGTTGGACGCCCAGTGGTGGGACAGGGAACGGCGAACGCCCAAATGTAGCCAGCGATGGCATGATCTGCGGCGCGCGGGAAGAACTCGTCTAGTCGGATTCGAGTCGCAGCAGCCCAGCGCTTTCCCCAGTGACGGATATCGTCGGCGAGGTCGGGCCCAAAGTCATGAACGACACCGAGGGTGCCCTGCAAGACCGCAGAGGCGACTGGATTCAGTTCATTGGCGATGGTGTTGCAGCCGAGCCGCATCGCTTCGAACGGAATACTGCCGCCGCCCGCGAAAGGGTCTAGGACGATGGGCGCCTTTTCCGGCCCGCCGGTACGCAGGGCGTACAACCGCCGGATGCGCGCGATCTCGTCCGGCTGGGGTGAGCGGGTGAATGCACGATCGTAGCCATAACCGTTGCCCTGCAGCTTAATTCCGTTGGCATTCGCAGCTGCGATCGCCGCTCGTGCCCGAACTGGGTCCTTACCCTTCGGGATCCCCACAACTTCGAGGAACCACTGGTGGTAGGCGGCCTCGCCAGGGAACTCGGCGAAGAGGCCTTCCCGCACACGTCGGGCCTCCTCATCGGCGGCAGCTTCGCTCTCGGTTGGCCACGCCGGGAGAACGGATCCGAGGATGGCGGCCCGGCTGGCGGACAGGGGCCGTCGGGCCCACCAGACATGAACCACGTTCACCGGTGGAAGTGCCGTTGCGCTGCCGCGTTCGCGGAGGCTTTCGGCTCCGATCTGCTGCGCGGGAAACCACTGGTCAATGAGGCTGGGCACTGTCAACGTCTGCTGCTTTCGGCGAGAAGAAGGCGAAGGGCGCGCAGCCCGTTGCGTCGGGTGACTTGGGCATGCCAGTAGGCCGCTTCTTCGCGGCTCATCGCGGCGACCCCTGTTGCGACCGTGGTGATCCGGTCGAGGCGCTGTAGTGGTTTGACCGCGCGTAGGAGCAGCTCGGCATGAGCTCCGAGCTGCGGGTCGACTGTGAGGGGCTGACCGCTCGTCCAGTCCTGGCCGCGGAGGCGGGCGTCCCGCAGGATTTCGTGCAGCCCGGCAGCCACGTGGAGCGCGCGGTATCCGTTAACTCGAACGGCCCTCTCGCCGCCTTCAAGGTCGGTGGCGTAGACATTGAGCGCGATGACACGGCCCTCATCGTCGCGCTCGACGGTGCACCGATAGGTTTCCGTTCGGGTCATGACGACCCCTCAGACGTGATCCAAACATCGCATTTGCTAGGGCCGGTCGCCTGTGCGGCGTTGACGACCATGGCGAAGTCCTCGCCTTGCAGTTCGACAGGTTCGGTCCATGTTGCGTCGACCTCGGCCTTCAAGTCGGCCGGTCGGCGAAGTACGGCGCGCAGTGCCTCCCGCAGCGGGGCGTATTCGGCCCCGGGCCCGCGGAACTGGATGTGGATCTCGTGCTCTGGATCGTCGAGCTGCACCCTGGCGCTGATGGTGAAGGTGCTGCTTACCCCGGTGGTGGCTGCGTGCGCGACGGTGAGCAAACGTTGCAGCTCCTTGTCGGCACCTGCGCCGAGATGGTTAACGCTCACCCGCAGTCGGCGGGCATGTGTGCGCCCGGCGTCTACCGCCAACTGGCGGGCGCCGACCATTGCCGGCCCTGCCGCACCTGACCTGGTGAACTCGGTGGCGGTGACAATGTTTGTGCCGCCACCACCGCCACCACCGGTACCACCGGTACCACCGCCACCTGAGCTGCCGCAGCCTCCCGTGTGGACCTTCCCGCACAGCGGGCACGCCTCAGGCCCGTCGTCCCTAAATGAGCCAGGCGGGTGTAGGAGAGTGTCCTCTCCTAGGCGTGGCGCCGGACCCGGCCGAACCTGGGTGGACCAGCCCGCCGCTCCCCCATCAGGTGCTTGATACTCCCATACGCCGTTGCGGACACCAGCGACGATCAAGTTAACGAGCTGCGCTCGGTCGAGCACCAGCCGGAGATCTTGGCGGCGAGCAAATACCCGGACCAGTTCGTTGGCGGGCTGCGGAGTGTCAAACTGCGCACCAAGCTTGCTCCGCACGTAGGCCGGGTCCAGTGGCTTGCTTCCGGCAGCCAGGGTCTTGTCCATGGCAGCGAGCAGGTCGAGGATCGCATCGGTCTGGTTGCTGCGGACGCTACCAGTCGTAACCGTGTCGAGGACCACCGTCTCCAAGCCGCCCTTGCCCGGCACGTAAAGCACGTTCACGTGATTGCATACCGCTACACGGGCCAGCAGGCCGGCCTCCGACGCCTGCCGTGCGACATCAGCGGGCCTGCCCTCCCCTAGGTTCTGTAGCAGCTCTGGGGTGGCGCGCAGCTGCTCGAGAGCTAGCAGTCGCCGCACGGCTCTAAGCATCGGCTCATGCCCGTCCCGGTTGGGCACCAGAAAGACCAGCCGGTTGCGGTATTCGCGGACGCCTCCACTCGGAGCCTTCTCGTACGTGTCGAGCACCTTCTGCGGCACCGGGTCAACTGCTGGGTCGACGCCCTTGACGTCACCAAAATCGTCCCAGTGGAAGGCGACGAGGTAGGCATCCTCGCTGTTGTCCGGCACTTTCGCGTCTTCCCACGCCCGGCGGACCTTGAGCGCGGAATCCTTATACTGCTCAGAGAGAATCTTCGTGGCGCGCTCGCGCACCTTGCTGCCGAGGATCTTCTCTTCCGCCTCTTGCACGAGGCGGACCAAACTGGCCTCCGTTGAGAACCGGTAGCCGCGGACATCGGCATGCAGGTACCAGCACGTGTTTTCCAGGTTGTCGAGGGCCCTGACGAGCAAGTTGGGGTCGTCACTCGGCGTGAGAACAGCCGCGTACAGGTCGCTGGCTGCGACCCCAGGTACGTTCCGGGTGAGGCTAAACAGGTACGCGGCTGTGGCGAGGCGCCTCCCATAGGGAGCGCCCATTCGAGCGTCAACGTCGTCGGCGTGGCTGGGGGCACCGCCGGGCTGCTGGGCGATATCGGTGCGGATCACCGGCTCATACAGCGGCCGATCGATGCGGCTGGACAGCTCTTCGGCGAGGACCTGATCGGAAAGGTCCAAGTGGTGCAGGTGGATCAAGTCGAGGTCCGCGCCAGCGGTCCAGACGCCGCGTACCGCCCTTGCGAGTAGGCGCAGTGCCCCGCGGGTTCGCTGGAAGTTCGGAATTGTCGACAGCCGCTTGTCCAAGACCCGAATCAGGTCGGGGTGAAACGGATAGCTGGCCTCGATGTTGCGGGCGTACGTGCCGCTGACCACATCTAGTGGCAGGTCGAGGCCGGCAGCGTGGGCCTCGGCTGCCGCCTGCGCGTACCGCGCCGCAACGCTCTTCCTCTCGGCCACTCCGGCCATGTCCGTTTCAAACAGCCTGCGTGCAAGGATCCTCGGGAGGTCGGCTTCTCCGCTGGCCGGTAGGACCAACTCCTTGCGGGCAAGCAGGCTCGCCGCCTGCTTTAGCGTTGCCGCGAGCGTCTCCGTGTCTCCGGCGAAGGCGTCGGTCTCGCCAGCGGTAGTGATGACGACCACGACCCGCTCGCTGCTATCGGCGGCCTCAAGCAGGGCCATCAAGAACGAGAGTACCTGCTTGGCGAGGGTTGATTCACCGACGGTGCGTGCGCCTGCGGCGGCCAGGTAGCGGGCGATCTCGTCGATGAGGATGAGAACGGGCTTGCCACCGAATATCTGCTTAAGTTGGTCGCTGCCCGGGGCGCTAAGCCCCTCGTCGTCCTTGCGGACGATGTTGTACGCGTCTGCGCCGCCGATCTGAAGCGCCAGGTATCCCCACGGCGTAGCGGCGCTGATCCCGTCGACAACGGGGAAGGTGGTCGCGCCCGCGCTCGTGCCGACGAACACCGCGACGGTCGGTGTCGGGGTGCCCGCAGGAGCCGCTAGCAATGCCGGATCCATGAACGAGCGCGCCGCGCTGCTATCCAAGCGGCCCTTGGCCGCGTGATAGAGGGCGATTAGGTTGTGCGTCTTGCCGCCGCCAAAGCTCGTTTCCAGCCGGAGCACGCTGGCTGCGTCTGGGCGAGTCCCGAGCAGCCGACCGAGGGCCTCGTTCAGCAGGCTCCGCAGTCCATTGCTGGGATAGGTCTGGGCGAAGAAGACATCCGGGTTGCCATACGTATCCGCGGCGCTTCCGACGACCACGTCTTCCAACCCGGCTGCAAAACGCGCCTCGCTGAGCTCTCCGGCGAGCACGTCCTGTCGAGGCTTGATCGCGGTCAGCAACGTCATCTCGGCGATCTCCTGGTCGTGTCCCGCGCGCCGCTGCGGCTCGCTATTGCAGGTTGTCGCTGGAGCCCCAGCGCCACTCGTTGCGCCCCCATTACCGGTGAGCAGCGATGCCAGCATCGTAGGGCATCCGGCGAGAACTGCGGCGGGCCGGCGGATGCCCATCCAACAGCGACGGCACTCTCCGCGCATGCACGGTTACCCTCGTTCAGGTTCGTCGGCTGGCACGCCAGGATCCCCCGGTCACCGATCTCCACGTGAATGTCTCTCACGTCTGCTCGGCGGTCGCCGTCGCGACGAGCCCGCCATCCGCGTCGACTCGCATACCGGGCCCGGCATTGTCGCCGCCAGCCCCGCGCACCGCCGCGATCCACTCGAAACACCTGCTTGCCGAAGCCCGGCCGCTCCACCGACGGCACCACCACCAGCCCTGCGCCACCTTCGTCAGCTACTCGATTGGCGGCCCCGGCCGCCGCGCACCGCACGGTAGAACCGCACCGCCCGCCGCCGCGCCCAGCGCCGCGCGCCCGCGTCCCACCGCGCGTGCTGGTAGAGCCGGGTCACGTCCGGCCCCGAGCCCTCCACGCCCGGGGCGCACCGCGACCAGGCGACGGCGCCCTTCTGTAGTGGCAAAAGGGGTGAGGTCAGTCAGGCGCTTCTGGCGTAGTCGGAGAAGGGGTCTTCGCCTTCGTCGAGAATCAGCGGCACGTCGTACACCGACAGGTCCGGCCTGGGGCGCGCGTACCGGACGCGGTGACGCCATCGGTGGCGCTCGTAGGCCGTGTCCACCTGGATCTCAGCCACCACGGTCGGCTCGACCTGGGCGTAGCGCAGCGGCTCGGGCCGCTCGAACTGGCCAGACCAGGCAGCCGGTAGCGGATCGGGCCAGGGATGGATAACAACACGACGCTCGGTCGGACGTGGCGGCGACAGCAGTCCCGCCAGCTCCTGGCGCTGCGGCGTGGCCAGCGGGTGCGTGCGGCCGGTGTACCGCAGCCGACCACGCCGGTCGAACCGGCCGAGGAGAAGTGTGTCGGGGTCCCGGATGCTGCCGGTGACGCCGCCGACGATCGCCTCCGTCGTGGCACGAGCCCGGAACTTCGCCCACCCTCGCCGGCCAGGCTCATACCGGCTGTCGAGGCGTTTGATCACAACCCCTTCGACGCCGGCCGCGGTCCACGAAGTCAGCCATTCGCTGACCTCGGCGACGTCGACGCTCTGCGGGGTGACCGCCAGCTGCGGCGGGGCACCGGCGAGCAGCCGCACCAGCCGGGCACGTCGCTCGACCAGTGGCACGTCGAGCACCGGCTCTGCGCCAGCGTCGACGAGAAGGTCGAAGGCGACGTAGTAGGCCGGGTGCTCACGGGCCTCGCGCAGCAGCCCCCGGCCAGCGGTGACCCGCCGCTGCAGCAGGGCGAAGTTCGTCCGCCCCCGCTCCCAGACGACCAGTTCCCCGTCGAGCACCGCACCGGGCGGGACGATAGCCCGCACCGCCCGGGTGATGTCCGGGAAGTACGGCGTCAGATTCCTGCCAGCACGCGACTGCAAGTAGACGTCGGAGGCCCCCCGGAAGGCCAGCGCCCGCCACCCATCCCACTTCGGTTCATAGACCAGGTTCGGGCCCTCGAGCACTGAGTCGATCGGCGCGGCCAGCATCGGGGCGACAGGCCGGCGTAGCACCGGCCCACCTGGCGACGTCTCCCACCGCCAGGCCGGGCTCACCCCCTCCAGCCCCATCCGTCCAGATAGTGAGCGCCACTCATATCGTCCCTCCCCCGCCATCGTCGTGCAGCGGAAGCGGCTCGGGGCGCAGATCAGGGGCAACGAATGCATGGAACCGTGAACATCGCCCTCACCCATGTCTTGCGTTGCGGGCACTGCCTACATCAGGAGGTCTCACCCAGGTCCTCGAGCCCCTGGTCGAAAGAGGCGGATGCGGCAACGTCCGCTTCTGCCGACTTGCGTGCACTCGATATTGGTGAACCGACGTGACACCGCAGCCCCGGAGATCTGAGGTCAATCGCTGCTGTCCTCAACTGCGGCCGCTACTTCAGCTCGGCCCTTGCCTTCGCTGTGGTCGCAGTGCTCACGAATGTCGAGATCTTGGCGATTACCTCTCCGATATCCACGATGCCCAGGGGCGCCGTTTCGGTGTAGCCGGCTTGTGGCAAATCGTCCTTGGCAGCTCCGAAGGGCAGCCCGAGGTCTGACCGCCACCAGCTGAGCGTTGCGAACTCGACCTCTCTTGCCTGACTGCCGTCAATGCCCCGCCAGAGTCGGATGACATTCCAGCCTTGACGCTTGTGCGCAAGGACGCGGCTAGAACCGGCAGCGCAGATGCCAACCTTCATGGCCCTCAATACCCCATGTTCGAGTAGGTAGACCTCTGCGGGGACGTCAGCACCCAAGCCGTGCGTAGCGCAATAAAGACAGCCTCCCTGCCCTCTCTTCAGATTCGCGTATGTCGGCTTTACCTGCCGGCCGCACACGAGGCACTGACATCGCCATGGCACGTGCGCGCTGGTATATGCCTCCAGCGGCTTCAGCCGCGCGGCGATCGCGATGTCTTTCGCGTCTTCCGCCGGTTTGCGCTGGATCGCGGCTCGATGCGCGAGCGCGCAGCGAGTACATCCGGTGTCCCGGCGCTCAAGGTGGGCGAGGGTTCGTCGTTCCTCCCACCCGCACGTCCTGCACCGAACGTGCCAGGCCTGATGCGCTCCTGGAAAGCCTTCCAGAGCGATCAAACCGGCGGTGCGTAGGCGCTCCATTGCTGAGGATGGCGACACCCTGTTGCGTGCGCAATAGGCGCATCCCGACCCGCCGCGAACAGTCTGGAACTGAGGATGCACGGTGTTTCCGCAGGTGAGGCAGATTGATTGCCATCCGACCGCTACCCCCGGGAACGGGCCCTGAGGCTCTAGGCCAGCAGCTCGCATGATCCGGACGGCGTCGTCAACATCAACGGCTGTGCATGAACAGAACTTGCAGCCACCTTGGCCTCGTCGCAGGTTGTTGAGGGTGGGAGAGACGGTGCGCCCACAGGTCCGGCATTGACTGGTCCACGGACGGTTGGTGCCAGGGAAGGGAACAGCCGGATCTACGCCGTACTGGCGCATCTCCTCTTCGACGGCCGCAGCCGACTCTGACCGCTGTCGTTCCCCACGTCGGACCGACACACAGAACCTGCAGCCAGCATCCGGGAAACGCAGGAGCCAGCTGATGCGTGGACCTGACTCTCGTCCGCAGACCAGACACCGCGCCGGCCACGGCAGACCACGCCGTCCCGGGTAGTCGACGATGGGCTCGAAGCCCCGAGACCGAAGAAATACGTACGGATCCTCCAGTTGGTAGCCGCGCCTCGAAAGCCCCGTCGGGCCGAGGCCACCGTCCTGCGCCATGCCCCGGGTTCCACAGCTAATCGGGGTCCTGGGACGCGTCCGTTGGTCCTGTCGCTGGTCAGAGCGTTGCGGTCTAGTGGGAACACCGAAAGTCCCTAGTGACACGGATCGCGCGGTCGCCGGTAGTGACGTGGGATTTCCTCTTGATGTCCTAGCGG
>NZ_JBFAJK010000071.1:0-19758 GCF_040655175.1 Micromonospora sp. NPDC050495
CCATCGGGAAACCCCACACCGTGGAGCCCCCATCCGGGGCAAGCCATTCAACCGCACCCATCCGCTCTCGCGCCGGGCACTTTTACTACGTTACCTCACCGTCTCTGCCGTGTCAAACCGTGTGTCCCGGTCTGTCGTGCTTCATACGGGTTGGCGCCGCTGACCTCGCGCAGCGCTGACCGCTGCGATTGATCATCGGATTTGGCAGGCCGGCCGCTGCGGTTTCCCGCGGCTCGCCCGTGTCCCTGCCGGTCGACAACCTTACCCGGTCGGTTCCGCTCCGCCAAATCCGCCCTACGGCGTGTTCGGCGGGCCCCGCCCGCTCCGGTGCCTTGCGAGATCTTACCTCTCAAGGTCCCGGACCATCAGCGGATCGGGCCTTCGGGATCGTCGTCCCGTTTGCCCCGTTCCGCGCTGGCAGAGAGAAAGTTACGCGGCTGTGGGTTTGATCGTCAAATCGGGGGGTAGCGACCCGCCTCACACCCGCTGCCCAACGACGTCTCCCCTGTTCAACCGCCTGACCGTCGGACGCCCGAGCCTGAGCGCACGGCCCGCGCGACTGTCCGACAACGCGACCGAACCTGAGCGCACAGCCCGCCGCCCGACAGCCCGACAGCCCGACAGCCCGAGCGCACGGCCCTCGCCCGCCGCCCGACAGCCCGACAGCCCGAGCGCACGGCCCTCGCCCGCCGCGCGACAGCTCGGACAGCCCGAGCGCACGGGCCCCCGCCCGCCGCCCGACAGCCCGACAGCCCGCCGGCTAGTCGGACAACCCGCGCGAGCCCGAGCGGGCGGCCCGACCTGCCTGGCCGAGCGAACGTGTTGGCGGCCCGCAGCATGGCCAGCTCGCCTCGGCGGCTCCGCACCGCACCACCCGGCCTCGATCAACTCCGTATGCGGCAAAGCGGCCCTTCGCGAGCCACGGAAGCAACGACCTGCCGCAATCCGAGTGGATCAACGGACTCACCGGGTGGAGGACTCGGGCTCAGGTGCTCCGCCGGCGGGACTCGACTCAGTTGCTCCGCCGGCGCCGAGCCGCGAGCCAGCCCCGGACCCCGAGGGCGCCGGTGGTCGTACCGATGACGAGCGACGCCACGATGAGCAGCGCGTGCACCCAGAGGAAGCTGGTGGCCGCGCCCTCGCCGACCGTTCCCGTCGACCAGGCGCGCGGGTCGTTCCAGATGGCGACCGCGAACCTGGGCCAGATCACCCAGGTCCAGACGCCGACGCCCACCAGGAAGAGCGACCAGCCGCGGGAGAGCACCATGGCTGGCCAGTATGCCAGCGGGAGCCGGCGGCTCTCCCCATCCCCGGCCACGCCCGCAGCACAGCTCACACCGGTTCACGGGCTCCCGCCAGCGACCGGAACGCCGGCGCCGGCCGGCCGCCGCACGGATGGGGACGGCCGGCCCACGCAGGGAGGGGACCGGCCGGTCCTCACGCACGTGGCACCGACCAGCCCACGCAGGGGCAGGAAAGGGGGCGGCCGGCCCGTGCACCGAAGAGAACCGCCCAGGCGGCGGGCTCAGAAGCAGGTCACTGCCCCGCCGATCGCCGGGTTCGCCCGGTCGTGGCGGTGCAGGACCCCGGCCGGGTCGGTCATCGCGCCACCCCAGATGGCGCAGCCGCCGCGGACGTACCCGTGGACCGGGCCGGCGGCCCAGAGTCGGTGGCCGTCGTCGACGACGGGGGTGGTCGCCTCCGGGTCCAGGTAGACCTGGGTCCGGGTGAGCATGCCGGCGTACGCGGTCTTCAGGGTGACCGCGCAGCCGTACCCGGTGAACGGGTTGTGCAGCAGGTGGACGGTGCCGAGCAGCCGGCCGGCGGCATCGTGGATCGGGTCCTGGTCGACGGCGGTGAAGCCCGGTCCGCAGAGCGCCGCCGCGGGGTACGGGTCGGCGGCCGCCGCCCGGGCCCCGCTGCCCGGCGCCCACGCCAGGACCGCCGCCACGGCCGTCGTGAATCCGATTCGTCGAATGGTCCGCCGCATCTGTGCTTCCTTTCCTCGACCCTGTCCGGATGCCCCAGAATGGTCATCGTCGGGCCGGGGAACGAATGTGCGCGGCGGACACCTTGGCCCGGACCGTGGTGTGCCGGGCGGCCGGCAGACCGTCGCTGACCTGGCCGGGAGCCCGGCACGGAATCGGATGCCGTCGATTATGAGGAATCTCGCAGAAACGCGTGTCGATGGCCGCTGAATTGCGTCGGTGTTTCCGCCGTCGGGCCGAGGGGCACTGTTTCGGGTGCGATCGACACGACGGAGGTGTGCCATGCAGCCGTTCAATCCGTGGACCTGGCGGGATCCGTCCGCCCTCGCCGGCGGCTACGACCAGACCAGTCCGGACGACGTACCCCGGCAGCGGCCGGCGGGTGACGGCGGCGACGGTCCGGACGCGCCGGGCCCGGGCACCCCGATCGACCTGACCGGCTACCGGGTCGAGGCGACCGACGGCCGGATCGGCTCGGTCACCCGCGCCGACACCGGTGCCGGATACCTCGTGGTGGAGACCGGACCGTGGATCTTCGGGAAGACGGTGCTGCTGCCGGCCGGCACGGTGGCCCGGGTCGACCACCTGGACCGGGTCGTGCACGTGGACCGCACCCGGGAGCAGGTCAAGGACTGCCCGGCCGTCGACCCGGAGGAACTCGACCGGGCCGAGCACCGGGACCAGGTGGGCCATTACTACGCCGAGAGCTACCGGCAGGGCTGAGCCGCGCCGCGCGCCGACCACCGGGCTCGGCGCGCGGCGGAGGACGGCGAAGGGCGGCGAAGGACGGCGGAGGACGGCGGGCGGGCCGGGTGGGCGGTTACCCTGTCAGGCATGGTCCGGCCGAGCACCTGCGCCCCGGAGACCGTCGACGGTCTCCCGGTGGCTGCCGCTCCGGTGCTCCCGGCCCGTGCCGACGACGGTCGGGAGCAGATTCTCGACGTACTCCGTGCCGGTGGACTGCGGTTCCGCGCCGGCGGGCGATGGCGGCGCTCGTTCTGACGAGCCGACTGCACTGATCCGGGCACACCCCCGGGTCGTCTCCCGCGCGCCCGCGCGTCCTCAGCCACCCGCACGAAAGGCGTACCACCATGTCCACGACCCGCATGCTCACCGGGGATCGCCCCACCGGGCGGCTGCACCTGGGCCACCACGTCGGCAGCATCGCCAACCGGGTGCGGCTGCACCAGCGGTACGAGAGCTTCTTCATCATCGCCGACCTGCACATGCTCACCACGAGGAACACCCGCGAGGACATCGAGCGGGTGTCCCGTAACGCCCGGGAGATGGTCACCGACATCCTCGCCGCCGGCGTCGAGCCGGACCGGGCCACCTTCTACCTGCAGTCGGCGATCCCCGAGGTCGGCGACCTGAACACCCTGTTCCAGAACCTGGTCACGGTGCCCCGGCTGGAGCGCGTCCCGTCGCTGAAGGAGATGAGCCGGGACGCCGGCAAGGAGGAGATGCCGTACGGGCTGCTCGGCTATCCCGTCCTCCAGGCCGCCGACATCCTCTGCGTCAAGGGGCGGGCCGTCCCGGTGGGGAAGGACAACGCCGCACACGTGGAGGTGACCCGGGAGATCGCCCGGCGGTTCAACCACCTGTACGGCGAGGTCTTCCCGGTGCCCGAGCTGATCATGTCGGAGACGCCCACCCTGATCGGCACCGACGGTCGGGGGAAGATGAGCAAGAGCCGGGGGAACGCGATCGCCCTCTCCGACGACGTGGCCACGGTCCGGCGCAAGGTGATGGGGATGTACACCGACCCGAACCGAGTCCGCGCCGACGTGCCCGGCACGGTGGAGGGGAACCCGGTCTTCGCGTACCACGACGTGTTCAATCCGGACCGGGCGCAGGTCGAGGAGCTGAAGGCGCGGTACCGGGTCGGCCGGGTCGGTGACGTCGAGGTCAAGGAGGCGCTGGCCGGCGCGCTCAACCGGTTCCTCGACCCGATCCGGGAGCGGCGGGCCCGGTTCGAGGGACAGCCCGGCCTGGTCGACGAGCTGATCTTCCAGGGCACCGAGCGGACCCGGGTCGAGGTGCACCGCACCCTCGTCGAGGTCCGCCGGGCGATGGGCCTGACCAGCGCGTACACCCAGGTGCGCCGGCGGGCCGAGCGCTACCGCAAGGCGGTCGCCGCGCCAGCCTGAGTTTCCGGGTACGCCGGCCGGCCGGTCCGGGTACGCGCTTGCGCCACCCCCGGGCCGGCCGGTTAGGCTGCTCCACATGACCAGCTCGCACGCGTTCCCGACGGCGTCCCCCGACGTCCTGTTCGGCGCGCTGCGACGCCGGCGGTCCCGCGACCGCCTGCGCTGAGCATTCCTCACCTGCGACCGGCGGATCGAGCCGCCGGTCATCGCCGATCGTCCTCGGTCCGCCCGCATCCGAAGTCCGTGATCCGCCGGAGGCGGATCCGAGCGAGATCGGCGTACCCATGGATCTGGAGAAATTGCTGACCGACCGGCTCGCGCCGGCCTTCGCGACGGTGGCCGGTGGGCCGGTCGACCCGGTCGTGCGGCGCTCCCAGCGCGCGGACTTCCAGTCCGACGCCGCGCTGGCGCTGGCTCGGCGGCTCGGCCGGCCGCCCCGGACGATCGCCGCGGAGGTGCTGGACCGGGCGGACCTGGCCGACCTCTGCGCGGCGGCCGAGGTCTCCGGACCGGGATTCCTCAACCTGACCGTCGCCGACGGGGCCCTGGCCGGACTCGTGTCGGCGCTCGCCGCCGACCCGCGGCTCGGCGTGCCGCGGACGACCACGCCGGACACCGTGGTGATCGACTACTCGGCGCCGAACGTGGCCAAGGAGATGCACGTCGGTCACCTGCGCTCGACCGTGATCGGTGACGCGGCGGCCCGGCTGCTGGAGTGGCTGGGGCACCGGGTGGTGCGGGCCAACCACCTGGGCGACTGGGGGACGCCGTTCGGGATGCTGATCGAGCACCTGGTCGACCTGGGCGGCGCCGAGGCGGCGCACGAGTTGTCGATGGGCGATCTGGACTCGTTCTACAAGACGGCCCGGGCCAAGTTCGACGCCGACGAGGCGTTCCGCGAGCGGTCCCGGCGGCGGGTGGTGGCGTTGCAGGGCGGCGACGAGGCCACGCTGCGGCTGTGGCGGCTCCTGGTCGAGCAGTCCGAACGCTACTTCCTGACCGTGTACGACCTGCTGGACGTCACCCTGACCGAGCGCGACTTCCAGGGGGAGAGCAGCTACAACGACCTGCTCGCCCCGGTGGTCGAGGAGCTGGACCGGCTCGGGCTGCTCCGGACCAGCGACGGTGCGGCCTGCGTCTTCCCGCCCGGGCAGGTGGGCCGGGACGGCGAGCCGCTGCCGCTGATCGTGCGCAAGTCCGACGGCGGCTACGGCTACCCGGCCACCGACCTGGCCGCGATCCGGCACCGGACCGGGACGCTGGGCGCCACCCGGCTGCTCTACGTGGTGGGGCTGCCGCAGCGGCGGCACTTCGAGATGGTGTACGCGGCGGCGGCGCAGGCCGGCTGGCTGGTGGCGCCGGTCCGCGCGGAACACGTCGGGTTCGGCTCGATCCTCGGGCCGGACGGACGGATGCTGCGCAGCCGGGCCGGCGAGTCGGTGAAGCTGGTGGGCCTGCTCGAGGAGGCGGTGGCCCGGGCGACCGCGCTGGCCCGGGAGCGGAACCCGGAGCTGGGCGAGGCCGAGGCGGCCGAGGTGGGCCGAGCGGTCGGCATCGGCGCGATCAAGTACGCCGACCTCTCCAGCGATCGGCACAAGGACTACGTACTGGACTGGGAGCGGATGCTGTCGCTGGACGGCAACACCGCCCCCTACCTCCAGTACGCGTACTCCCGGATCCGGTCGATCTTCCGGCGGGCCGGGGCGGCGGCCCGGCCGGACGCGCCGGTCAGCCTGGCCGAACCGGCCGAGCGTGCGCTCGCGTTCGAGCTGGTCGGCTTCGCCGCCGTGGTGACCGAGGTGGAACGCAGCCTGGAGTTCCACCACCTGGCCGGCTACCTGTACCGTCTCGCGGCCGCGTTCAGCGCCTTCTACGAGCGCTGCCCGGTGCTGCGGGCGGACGGGCCGGTCCGGGAGAGCCGGCTGGTGCTCTGCGACCTGACCGGGCGGGTGCTGCGGCAGGGCCTGCACCTGCTCGGGATCCGGTCGCCCGAGCGGCTGTAGCGGATCAGCCGTTCGGCGGCACCTCCCGTCGAAGATCATCGAGGTACGCTGCCGCTGCTTGCGCTGCGTTCCGCGCGCACCTGTTCCAGGAGGACCTCTTTGGGTCGCAGTCTTCGGGCCGGCTTCCTGGCGAGCACCCTCGCCCTCGGCCTGCTGGTCGTTCCGGCCGCACCGGTCGTCGCCGCCGGCGCCACCGCCACCCCCACCGCCACCGCACCACGTGAGATAGCCGTCTTCCCGGCGAACGAGCCGACCGCGCCGGCTCACGAGGCGATCATCTTCGCCGGGACGACCGGCTTCCTGCACCGCCACGACGCGTCCACCGACTACCTGTGGACCCGCTACGACACCGGGGCGACGGTGGTCGTCGGGGACCTCGCCGGACTGGCCCCGTCCGCCCTGAAGCCGGCGGGCGGGGACCTGATCTCCATCCGCACCCAGGTGCCGGCGAAGCCGGCGCCCGGCAGAGTGAGCGTGCTCGACCTGTCGGACCAGACCTGGCAGCAGTGGGCGGTGCCGACCGGCTCCAACGGCTACACGATCGCCGGCATCTACGGCGACATCATGATCGGCCAGCAGTGGGTGAACGGCACGCTGGGCGGGCCGCGGCTGCTCACCTTCGCCGCCGACGGCACGATCGCGAGCAGCACGCCGGTCACCGTGCCCGAGGGCGCCCGCCCGAGCAGCGTCAACGTCGCGGTTGCCGGCGACCTGACCTCCGCCGTCGTCGGGTACCAGGACGGCACGGGGAGCCACTGCGGCCTGCTCGACTTCGCCACCGCCCGGATCGTTCCCGTGCCCGGGTCCCCGGCCGCGAACCTCGGCGGCATCGTGTGGCGGCTCACCGGCGACACGCTCGGCTGGGCGTCCTACTCGACCGACGGCGGCAGGTACTCGCTCTACTCCCGCAGCGGCCTGGCGGACGGCACGAACACCGGCGCGCGGACGCTGTCCGCCCCGTACGACACCATCCAACGGTCGGTGATCGTCGGTGACGGCCTGGTCGTCTCGCGATTCGCCAGCGGGTGGGGAGCGACGACGGAGCCGGCGGTCGCCGTGCCCGCGGACGGTGGTGCCGGCACGACCGTGCTGCCCCGGGTCGACGCGGAGAACACCGCCCTGGTCCAGGCCCCCGACGGCACGGCCCTGGTCGTGGGCGGCACGGGGCCGCGGGACTGGGCGGTGCGCCGGATCACCGGGCAGCCGGGCCGGACGCCGACCACCACACCGCTGCTGCCGGTGCGCAACCCGGTGACCACCGCCGGCCTGCTCTACCACCAGGGCCTGGTCCGGCACGTGCAGGCTCAGGTCGTGCCGCCGTACACCGCCGCGAGCCAGTACGCGATCTACAACCACCCGATCGTCACGGACCGCTCGATCATGGCCATCGGGACGACGATCCCGCATCCTCCGGCGTCCTGCGCGGCCGCCGCCTCCTGCGTCCGGCTGCTGGAGGGCAACGGGGAGGGTGCGGTCTATCTCGCCTCGGCGAGCGACGGCACCACGGACAAGCTGTACAGCTTCAAGAACCTTCCGTTCAGTTACAGCACGACCGAGCTGCCCACCCATCGCGGGCAGGTCGTCGACGTCGGCAACCGGCTCATCGTGGTGAACGACGGCACCACCAAGGACCAGTACCTCGTCGACCGGATGTACGGCACGACGACCCGGCTCGGGTCCGTCGCCGGTGCCGCCCTCTGGTTCGACACCCTGTGGCGGTCCACCGGCACGGCCGGCCAGCTCACCTCAGTCGACCGGAAAACGCGCGCCACCCGCACCGTCGCCACCGGCGCGCAGTGTGTGCCCACCGAGTTGCAGACCAGCGTGCACTGGCTCTACTGGTCCTGTGGGGCCACCGGGCCGGCCGGCGTGTACGACCTCGACACCAACCGCAACCTGAGCCTGCCCGCCGGGCCGGTGCTGCTCGGTGACGGCTTCGTGGTCCGGCACGACGGGGCGGGCCTCCAGCTCACCGACTTCCACGACGGCACCGTGCACGCGCCGGTGAGGCTGGCCGACCTTCCCGCCGGCAGCCTGAGCGACGACCGCCGGGTCACCTGGACCGTCGACCGACACGGTTCCGGGGTCGCTTACGCCGACGCCGGCAACGCCGTACACGTACTCGACACCGGCGTGCCGGCCAGCCGCGCCAGGGTGGGCTCCTTCTTCGTGAACGGCGCCGTCCTGCCGCGCGATCGGACCTCCGGGTTGAACGGTTCGTTCCAGCTGACCCGCCCGATCAACGGATGGCTCCTGACCGTCACCCACAAGTGGAGCCGCAAGGTCGTCTACACCCGCAGCGGCGGCGCGGTCCGGGACCGCCTCGTGGCCGACTGGGACGGCCGGCTCGCGGACGGCACGCCGGCGTTGAACGGCCCCTACCGGTACACGTTGACCGCCACCACGCAACCCGATGCCGGCGCGGTGCTCCTCGCGTCCCAGGGGATCGCCGTCGGCTGCGGCACCTTCCCCTTCCACGGGTACGACTGCTACGGCGGCTCGGCGCTGCTCGCCGTGAAGGCGGACGGCGAGGGTCACTGGTACGGCACGCGGCAGGACGGCGTCGTCCCGGGCCGGTTGAGCGACAACGGCCAAACCGAGACCTGGTGCGTGAGTTGCCGGGGCACGCTCATCGTGCCGTTCGGTGACTACAACGGCGACGCCCTGCCGGACCTGCTGGTCCGCGACGAGAACGGGTACCTGAGGGCGCATCTGGGCATCGGCCAGCTGAGCTTCGGGAGCAGGACGACGAAGAGCCTGGGCAGCGGCTGGGGGTCGTACCGCTCGATCCTGGCGCCCGGTGACGTGAACAGCGACCGCCACGACGACATCCTGGCCATCGACGGGTCCGGCCGGCTCTGGCTCTTCACCACCACCGGCACGGGCGGCTTCGCGGCCCGGGTGCAGGTCGGCTCCGGTTGGGACAGGTACGCGCGGGTGGTCGGCGCGGGCGACCTCAACGGCGACGGCCACGGCGACCTCGTCGCCATCGACGGGACCGGGGTCATGTACCGGTACCTCAGCAACGGCAGGAAGGGCTGGAGCAGCGGGGTACGCGTCTCCAGCGGCTGGAACGGCTACAACGCGGTGATCCCGATCGGCGACCTCAACGAGGACGGCCGCAACGACCTGCTGGCCCGGGACCCGTCCGGGTACCTCTGGCACTACGCCGGCCTCGGCAACGGCACCTTCGCCGCCCGGGTCAAGGTCGGCACCGGCTGGAACATGTACAAGACGATCGCCTGAGCGCGGCCGTACCCGACAGCCCCCCGGACGCCCGCCGGCGTCCGGGGGGCTGTCGTACGGTCGGTGTCTCACTGATCGATTGTGGACAGGAGCCAGGCTGGCAATATGTTAGTCTGCCTCGGTTATTGATGATCACGATTAGTGACCGAGGGGACACATGGCTGCCGGCATTCCAGACGGGGGCGGCTTGCTGGACCCGGACGGCGCCCGGGACCGGCTCGCGGCCTGGAAGGGCCGGATCGACCAGCTCGCGGCCGACACGAAGGCGATGAGTGACCGCCTCCAGGCGCTGCGGGTCACCCACGCCGACGGCAACGGCCTGGCCGAGGTCACCGTCGACTCCGTGGGCGCCCTGGTCGACCTGCGGCTGGGCCCGCGGATCCAGCGGGTCGCGCCGGACGTCGTGGCCCGGACCATCATGGACACCATCCGCGAGGCCAAGCGGCAACTGGCCGACCGCTCGCAGGAGATCATCGCCGACACGGTCGGCACCGATTCGGCGGCCGGGCGGGCCATCGCGGAGCGGGTCGGCCAGCAGTTGCGTACGGACGACACCGACGCAGCCGGCCCCGACGACCGATACGGGGCTTGGTGACCGGATGAGTGACGGTTTCGAGGTCGACGCGGAACAGATCCGCGCCCATGCCCGCAACGTCGACGCGGTGCGCAGCGGCTTCGACGCGGTCAAGACCGCCAGCGCGCACATCGCCCAGGACGACTCGGCGTACGGGCTGCTCTGCGGCTGGATCTCCGCCGTGCTGGAGGGCCGGCACAAGCGGCAGGACGAGCTGATCGCGTACGTCGAGGAGAACCTCACGCTGGTCTCGGCCGGCCTGCGGAAGACGGCCGACAACTACGACCACTCCGACAGCCAGGCCGACGCGGTCATCCGCAAGGCGGGTGGCGGCCTGACCGGGGTGACGCCGTGACCGACACCTCACTGATCGCCGGCGTCGAGTCGACCCGCAAGCCCTGGACCGGCGCCGCCCTGGCGGACAGCTTCCAGGGCCTGGTCGACGCGATCAAGAGCGAGGGCTGGGTCGACGACCTGATCGCGGGCGCGGCCTTCGGGGTCGAGGTCGCCGCGTCGGTGATGGACCCGTTCAGCGCCCTGCTGGCCAACGGGCTGGGCTGGGCGATGGAGTACTTCGAGCCGCTGCGGCAGGTGCTCGACGAGCTGACCGGCATGCCGGACGTGGTCGCCTCGCACGCGGCCACCTGGAACAACATGGCCGCCGCGTTGCAGAGCATGGCCACCGACCTCAAGTCCTACGTCGACGGCGACATGCCGCACTGGCAGGGGCGGGCCGCCACGGCGTACCACAACCTGATGGAACACAACGTCGAGGCGATCAACGGCCTCGGCGGCATCTCCGCCGCCATGGCGGTCGCCACCCAGGCCGCCGGGAACCTGGTCATGTTCACCCGGGACATCGTCCGCGACCTGATCGCCGACCTGGTGGCGCGGGTGATCGTCTGGGCGGTGGAGGCGATCTTCGTCGTCACCATCCCGGTCATCGCCTCGCAGATCGCGGCGGCCGTGGTCAAGTGGGCCGGCCGCATCCTGACCTACGTGATGGCCCTGATCACCAGCCTGACCAACCTCTCCGAGCTCCTGGACGGCTGACCCGAGATGGCGAAACCGAAGACCCCGCCCGGGGGCGGGGGAAACCCGCCCAACCCGCACGGTGGTAACGGCGGGAACAGCGGCAACGGGGGCAACGGCGGGAACGGCGGTGGCGGTGGGCGGCCGCACGGGAGTTCCGGCGGCGTACCGCGCAACGTCAGCAGCGCGCAGAACACGGTCGCCGCGCAGGCCCAACAGGGCCGCCCGGGCGGTCCGGGGCAGGGCAACACCCCCGGCCGGCCCAACCAGCCGAACCAGCCCGGCCGGCCGAACACGCCGCCCGGGGCCAACGACATCCACCACAGCGACACGTCCCGGGAACACATCCTGCACGGTGACGGTGGCCGCCAGGGCGGTCACCTCGCCGGCACCGGCTTCTCGAAGAAGACGGAGTTCCCCGCGAACTGGGACGAGGCGAAGATCCTCGACGCGGCGCACCAGGTCACCCAGCAGGGCCCGCCGTCCAAGGGGCCGTACCTGACCAAGGACGCCAACGGCAATCCCGCCTGGGCGTACGACTACACCGGCCGGGTGGACGGCGTCGAGGTCAAAACGACCGTCCTCGCCAACGGCGAGATCCGCACCGCGTACCCGCCGAACGGCAACGACCCCGGCGTCATCACCAACCCGCCCGCGCCGAACCCGGCGCCCAGAGGCGTCCCGCAGAGCGATCCGCCCCGCTACAGTCACCCTGACGTGGGCGGCGACGGCAGCTGGACGTGGGAAGGCCCGAAGGGCAACAAGATCATCAGAGTGGTGCAGGACGCCCAGGGGAACGTCACCACGACCGTGCTCGGCGACTACAAGAAGAGGTGAGCGCCATGGACGCCAAGACCTACGCGGCGGTCACCGACGTGTGCGCGCGGCTCGCCGGCCGCCTGCCCGACGACACCCTCAGCACGCTGCGCGAGCACTACGCCGCCGGCGAGTGGGACCTCGCCGACGGCACGCTCCTGCTCAACCTGGCCTACGAGCACGTGGCGGTCACCCGCGAGGAACTGGAGCTGATCCGCTCCTTCCTCGGCGACCCGGACAGCCCCGAGCTGAACAGCCTGCTGGTCGTGGCCGAGGCGCCGCTGCCCGCGTACCAGTTCAGCCCGAGCGGGCCGGCGGGCGCGGCCGACCCCAGCCGGGCGGACCACCTGCTGGCCGCCGAGGCGCGCGGTTTCGGCGGGCAGGGCCTGCGCCGCACCTGGCGGACCCCCTTCGACGGCGCGCCCGACGGCGCGGCCTGGGTGTACGTGGTCCCGCTGGCCGGGGACGCCGACGAGCTGAAGGCGTACTCGGGGCTCAGTTCCCGGCTCTGGAGCACGCTGCGGGAGAAGTGGCCGATCGAGGTGATCGGCGAGGGGCGGGCCCTGCCGCCGTACCAGGCCGCGGCCCTGGCGGCCGCCCGTCCGGTCCCGGCTGCCTGAACTCACGCAGGCGTACCTGATCTCCGGGCTGTCCACCGGCGGCACCGCCCGGGTCACCACCACCCGAGCCCAGCGGCTCGCCTGACGCGACGGGGCGCGCCGCCGAATGGCGGCGCGGCCCCGATCCGGGCCCTAGCTGACCCTGACGTACGCGGTGCCGCTGGTGACGGGCGCGGCGGTCGAGGAGCCTCCGTAGACGAAGCGCCAGTAGCCGCTCACGGAGCTGGTGACCTTCACCGTGGCGGTGCCGTACTGGTCGACCGTGGCCGTCTTGACCGCGACGTAGTCGCTGGTGCCGGCCTTGCGGAACTGCAGCGTCACCACCTGACCCGGGTAGCCGTCGTATCCGCCGGTCTCCCAGTTCCCCTGGGTGAGGGTGCCCTTGACGGTGATCGTCTGGCCCTTGGCCACCGAGGTGGGTGTGGCGCTGACCGTGAGCTTCGCCTGGCGCCGCACCGGGACGGTCAGCACCGCGTGCCGATCGGCGACGCTCTTGCGGTCCTTGCCCAGGGCGCGGATGCCGACCTGCCACTCACCCGCCAGCGCGTTCCGGCCCAGGCTGAGCCGCGGATCGATCCGGAAGGTCGCCTGGCAGGTCGTGGTGAGCGTGGTCGCCGGGGTGCATTCCGCGGGGGACTCGCTGACCAGCACCGCCTCCGGGTTGGCGTACGGGCCGCGGTACAGGTAGACGTCCCCACCGGCGACGCCGGCCGTCGTGGTGGCGGTGAACCGGGTGCTGAACTGGCCGGCACCGGACGGGGCCACGGTCAGCGGGGCGCCCCCGTTTACCAGCACCTGAGAGATCTTGATCCCGACGGTCTCGTCGTACTGCGACGCCGGACCGGCGAAGGCCCGCAGCACCGTACGCCGGAGGCTGCCGCCGGAGTCGTCGGTCGCCGTGGCGCGCAACGACACGAAGGCCGCGCCGGCCGGCACCGCCAGCTCGACCGAGGTGCCGTCCGCCGACGCGCCGACCGGCAGCGCGACCCAGGTCCGGCCGTCGTCGGTGGAGTACTCCAGTCCGGTCAGCGTCGGGGTCACCCCGTAGCGGCGCGAGCTGGCCCGGGCGTCGATCCGCACCGGCGCGGACCAGGCGGCGTTCTGGGCGTCGAGGCCGGCCACCGAGAAGTCGATGTCGAGCAGGGGAAGCGGATCCTGGTACCGGATGCCGGCGGAGACGAACTGCCACTCGCTGCGCACCTCGGGGGAGAGCCGCGACCAGGACGAGGCACGGGTGACGGTGTGCGTCAACCGGTAGGTCGCCGACCCGCTCGGCACCGTCGCGTTCACCGGCTGGTACGGGGACAGGCCGGTGGCCGAGGCGAGGGTCTGCGATCCGGACGTCAGGTTGACGGCGACCGTGGAGCCGTTGTCCAGCCCCAGGTTGCCGGCGGCGTCGCTCAGGGCCGGGTACTCGTAGATCGACATCCGGTTGATGTCCCGGGTGGACGCCACGGCCGCGGACCGGCGAGGCGCGAAGGGTGCCGCGCCGACCGTTTCCCCGGGCGCCTGGCCCGCCGGCAGGGATCTCTGCGTCAGGGTGAGGTCGTGCGTCGGCTGCCGGTAGTGGACGAGGCGCCAGAACGACTGGCTGGGCGTCACGTACTCGGTGATGTTGCTGGGAATCGCCACGGGCGACGGGAGGTACACGCCCGAACTGTCGCTCGTGCTGGGCACGCTCAACAGCCAGCCGTTGGTGGCCCGAGCCTGGCTCCGGATCGAGGTGACCGTCCTGGCCAGTCCGGCCGTGGCGACACTCACCACCGGGTTGCTGGGTACGGTGCCGTCGAAGCTGTGGTAGAGGTCGTACCGGTACGGGCTGCTCGGCACGTGGTCGGAGGTGCCCCGCCGGAGCAGGATCTCGTGCAGGCGCAGCGAGACCCCGGGGAGGGCGAAGGGCGTGACGTACACCTTCTCGGTGCCGCCGCCGGCGAAGCCGGCCAGGTCCCCGCTCGGCACCGAGATCCACACCGCGGAGGTGTAGCGCCCCGCGGTGGTGTCGTCCACGGCGATGCGCGTCTCCTTCGCGCTGCTCTGGTCGAACCGGACCGCCGCGCCGCCGTTGGCGATCTGGAAGGTCCGGCTGAGCAGGTAGCTGCCGCCGGCGTACGGGTCGCTGTACAGCGCCACGGCGAAGTAGTCGCCGTTCGGAAGCTGCACGTTGCCGTTCGGGGTGTACTCCTCGTCGGTGACCGGGTGGAAGGTCCACGTCTGGCGGTTCCAGACGTAAAGGATCTTGAAGGCGACCGTGCCCGGGCTGTTGATGGTGAGCCTCACCGGGTAGACGGCGGCGGTGGAGGTCAGGGACGTGCGCTGCGCCCCGCTCCCCGACTCGATCGTCTGGGCCCGGTGTCCCTTGGGCTGCACCGCCAGCGTCCCGCCCACCGACGCGTACGCGTAGCGTCCGGCGCGGGCCGCCTGGCCCGCGGGCAGCACCCGGAACCGCGAACCCGATCCGGTGCCGTCGCGCATCAGGTCGACCCGCTCGCCGGTGGCGAGCCGGACACTCTTTTGCGGGCCGTCACCGGTCCTGTTGGCGAGCTGGCCGGCCCGCGGGCCGTCGGCGGCCTGACCGGCGGCCCTGCCGTCCGCGGCGGGGGCCGCCGCGCAGACCGAGCCGGGCAACGCGACGACTAGGGTGGTCAAGAATGTGGTGGCGAGCAGCCGATACGACCGCAAGGAACGCTCCCGTGGGTGATCTACCGGGTACGCGCGCGGAGAGCCCGGCGCGGGGCCTCACCGTAGCATCGATCACCACTCGTAACGTGCCACCAATGACGCGACGCCAGCGCGGCCAGCCCGGCGCCGGCCGTGTTGAGCAGCACATCGTCCACCGAGGACACCCGGTCCAGCCGCAGGACGTACTGCGCGACCTCGACCAGGACGGAGCAACCCCCCGCGAGCAGCAGGATCCGCGGCACCGACGCCAGCGCCGGGAACCGCAGCGGGACGAGGAATCCCAGGGCCGCGAAGACCAGCAGGTTGCCGACGATCTGGACCGCCACGGTCAGCGGCCCGCCGGAGAGGATGGTGAGCAGATCCCGCAGCGGTACCAGGCTCACCCGGCCCGCGACGGCGCCGGCCCGGTCGCCCGGCAACATGATCATCCATACCCAGGGCACCGTCCCGTAGACGATGCCGACCTCGGCCAGCGACATCCGCCACGGTCGGTCGGCGCCGGTGGCCCTCCGGCGACGGGCCAGCACCCAACCGGCCAGCGCGGCCACCGGCAGGGCGGCCAGCGTGCTGAGCGCGACGCCGTTGAACGTGCCGAACCAGCCGTGCCACCCGTGGACCATGCCACCCCCGCCTCCGTCCGACCGCGGAATCTACCGGTCCCGGGCCGGGCGTTCCACGCCCTGCCGCCGGCACGCGAAGCCGCGCGGCCGGAAGCCGGCACCTTGCGCTTGGCGAGATGGCGTGCCCCCTCACCTGGTCGAGAGCCGCATAGGGTGGAGACGCGGCCGCGGCCCGGCGGCTCGCCCGAGGCTTCGCACGGGCCGGCAGCGGGTTCCGAACGGCATCGGCACAACGGCGCGAAGGTGGATCGTCATGGCAGGGAGCCGGCAGGTCGTGTTCATCCAGGGCGGCGGCGCGGGCGTGCACGACGAGTGGGACGACAAGCTGTGCGACAGCCTGCGGCGGGAGCTCGGCGACGGGTACGAGGTCCGCTACCCGCGGATGCCCGCCGAGGACGACCCGAACTACGCCCGGTGGAGCGCGGCCATCCGGCGTGAGCTGACGTCCCTGGACGACGGCGCGGTCGTCGTCGGCCATTCCGTCGGCGGCACCATCCTCGTCAACGCGCTCGCCGAGCGGCCACCCGAGACGAAGCTCGGCGCGATCGTGCTGATCGCCGCCCCATTCGTCGGTGCGGGCGGCTGGCCGGGCGACGAGTTCGAGCTGCCGGACGACCTCGGCGCGCGGCTGCCGCAGGGCGTGCCGGTGCATGTCTTCCACGGACTCCAGGACGAGACCGCCCCACCGGCGCATGCCGACCGGTACGCTCGCGCCATCCCGCAGGCACACCTGCACCGGCTGCCCGGGCGCGATCACCAGCTGGGCAATGACCTGAGCGAGGTGGCCCGGACGATCGGTCCGGACGACCACCGACCCGTCACCCACGGATAGCCGACAGCCCACAACCGCCGGCGACCGTACCGTCGCAGGCTTCGCCGTCCAGGAGGTGACACGCGTGCGCAGGACCAGCCGCAAGGTGTGCTGGCCGCTCAGCACCTGCCTGGTGGTGATGACGCTGGCCGCCTGTACGTCCTCCGGACGGTCCGACCAGGGCGGGGCCCACGAACCGGGGCCAACCGCGTCGCCGACGGCCATCCCCAGCGCGCCCCCGTCGATCGACGGCAGCGCCCCGGAGCCCTGCACCGCACCGGTCGACGTGCTGCCGGAACCGCCGGCGGACTACCGGCTCGTGGGTGAGGACGTCGCGGTACCCGACCGGGCGGTGCTTGAGGCACAGGAGTCGGGGGAAGCGGATCCGGCAGCCCGGCTGTTCGCCAAGTGGGGATTGGTCGTACGCGGCGGCGCAGTGATCGATCTTCGGGTGGCGCCGGGGTGGGAGGACCGGGCACGAGTCGGATGGGGCTCGGCAACGGTGCCGGCGGTGACCGCTCACATACGTGCCTGCGCACCGGTCGACGCCGGACCTCAGTGGCTGGCCTTTGCCGGCGGCACCTGGGTTGCCCGGGCAGCCTGCCTACCGCTGACAATCCGGTCGCGGGGGCAGGCGGCGCAGGTGCGGCTGGGTGTCGGGGCCTCCTGCGAGGGAACCGACCCGCCGCGTTCCTGACGAAGGCTCGCGGGAAGACAGGTCAGAAGCCGAACGAGTTGAACGGTTCGGGATCGACGCGGAAGACGCGGGCGAGGTCGGCCACCGCACTGACCCGCTGAGCGCGGATGCGGCCGGCCCCGGCCAGTACCGCGGCGGACATGCCGCCCAGGTACAAGGAGCTCAACGACTGGATGTCCAAGGTGAGATCCGGGCGCATGTCCGTTCGGGTGCAGGTCGAGCCCTCGGGGGACACGGCCAGCCGCCATACGCCGGCATTGTGCGGGCACATGCTGTCGTCCTCGATGGCGAACGTCAGCTCGGCGGTGGTGTCGTAGGCGCGCGCGGTCAAGGCGCCCGGCAGGTCGAGGATGCGGAGCCACAGGTTGTCGGACTGCCGGGTGATCCGCAGGGCACGTGGATTGCGCAGCATCCAGCGCAGTGGTTCGTCTCGCGGCCGGGACGGCGCCACGACCTTCCGGGTGAGGTCGAAGTCAGTCAGGAGCATCCACAGCGCCCGATAGGCGTCCGGGGTCACGGCTTGCAACCCCTCGACGATGAGCGTCCCGGTGTGTTCCAGCACCGGCGACCACGGGAGCCGAAAGTTCGCCACGCCGTCGAGATTGCCGTCCACGTCCCGGTGCAGCACGTACCGCATCGGCCCGTCGGTGCCGCCGGCCTCATCGGACAGGCGGCCCCACTGGCCGGGCTGAGGGGTGAGTTCGCCGATCCGGCGCTGCCGAGCTTGTTCGTGGATCTGCGGCCACGCCTGCCGCGCCGCCGCGGCGTCCACCAGCTCCAGCGAGCCCGCTGGAATCGCGGAGTCGATGAAGCGGACCTCGCCGCGCTCCAACTCCCAGCGGGTACGCATGGTCGCCGGGGAGAACCCGAAGCGGCCGTAGATGCTTCCCTCACTCGCGCTCAGCGCGGCCAACGGTTCGCCGCGCGCCAGGGCTTCATCGAACATCGCCTGCATCATGCCGCGGAGAAGGCCGCGCCGGCGGTGGGTCGCGAGCACCGCGGTCGCCGTGACACCGCCGAACGGCACAGTACGCAGCCCTGGCACGGTGATGGCCAGCGAGAGCATCGCCGAGCCACCCACCAGCTTCCCGTCCACGAAGGCGGCCTGAGAGTGGAAGTGGTCATCCATCACCTCGGCAGCCCAGACGTCCAGCTGCCGCGGGGTGGCCGGCGGTCTCGGCGGCGGCCACGCTCCCGGGCCGCCGTAGCCCGGGCTGGGAGCCGGCTCCCAGTTCGGCAGCCCGTTGACGTACGGCAGCACCTTGAGGTAGTCGACCACCTCGGAGCGCTCGACGGGACGGATTTCGATCTTCACGCTCCGCATCCTTCAAGGCCGGCCAGCACCGAGCAACGAAGATTCGCAGAAACCCTTTCCGAGCTTGCCGCCCGAAGGCAACGAATTCTGCGCGTGCACCACAACGACGTTCGCTCGGCCTACTCGGCAAGGAATGCGATCAGGAGCTTGAGGTAGTCGTCGGGAACGGTCGCGTGAACCAGGTGACCGGCCGCGATCGTCATCAGCCGGGCATCAGCTAGACGATCAGCCAGTTCGGCGAGCTGCTCCTGCGGGATCGGGCTCGCTGCTCCGCCGCCGATGAGCAACGTGGGTGCCATGATCCGGGCGACGATGTCGGCCCATCCCGGATCTGGATCGTCGATCTCGGGCCGGACCTGCTCCACCATGTGCCAGTCGAAGGGCAGCTCGCCCTCGGGTCGGTCGGGAAGTCCCGGCGGCCGAGGGTGCAGGTAACCGATGTCCTCAAGCACGAGTTTGCGGACCTGATCCGGCCGATCGGCGGCCACCCCGCAGGCCACCAGACCGCCAAGGGAATGACCGACCAGGTCCACGGCGCCGATGTCCAGCCGGTCCAGGATGCCGATGATGTCTTGCGTGAACAGCTTCAGGCCGTACGTGCCGGGCCAGTCGCTGGCACCGTGACCACGCAGGTCGACGGCGTACACACTCCGCTCAGCACACAGGCCCGAGGCGATCACGTCCCAGTCGCGTGCGGTCTTTCCCATGGCAGGAAGCAGCAGGGTGGGCGTCCTGCCCTTGTCGAGGGCTTGCCATACCCGCAGGGAGAGGTGCAGATCCCCGACCACGATGTCCACCAGCTCAGGCACACCCCGAGCCTCTCCAACCCTCGCCTCCTGATCCAAGCCGTTCTGCCGTCGGCAGACCCACCCGCCGCACCCGACCGGTCCGCGTACCGGCTGCCTCGTTCGCCGTTACTCGGCATGGCGCGCGGATCGCGGCGACCAGGACGGCAAAGTCGTGCTGGCGGACAGGCGGTGGCCGGCCGGGATTCTGTGTGGATCGGACCGGGGGGTAGCTGCCCGCGACCTGTCAGGATGGTGCTCCTGGTGGCGTCGGTGGTTCGGCTGGATGTGCTCGAGCGCGAGTGGCGTCGGAGATGGCGACCCCGGCGAGGACTGTGGTGGCGGCGAGGGCGACCAGCAGCGGCGGCAGGAGGAGCATCGCCGGTGTCAGGGCGGCCAGCACGACCAGGCCGATCGGCCGA
>NZ_JBFAJK010000072.1:0-19681 GCF_040655175.1 Micromonospora sp. NPDC050495
GGCCGGGGCCGGCGGGTCGCCGCCGGCCCCGGCCGCCGGACTCAGCGCAGGGCGCCGGCCGGCGCGGCCGGCCAGCTGTCGGTGAAGATCTGCGGGGTCGTCGCGCTGCGGGCGGCGAAGCCGAAGAGCGAGTCGACCCGGGCGGCCTCGGTGCTGCTCGGGTACGGGTTGGTGCAGCTGGTGCCGGCGCTGCCGCCGGACATCAGGATGGCGCAGTTGCCGTTGTAGTTGTCGGGCAGGCCGAGGATGTGCCCGATCTCGTGGGTCATGATCCGCAGCGGCGAGTACTGCTGGGCCTGGTAGTAGTCGATGACCACGCGGCCGTTGCCGAGGCTGGTGCGCTGGGCGTACGACCCGCCGCCGTAGGTGTAGTAGATCATCAGGTTCGAGCCGCACTGGGCCATGTTGATGTTGTTGGTCCGGCTGTTCCAGATCGAGGCGGCCTGGTTGGCGTAGCTGGCGAACGGCCCGGCCTGGCTGGTGTTGTAGCAGACGTTGCGGAGCGCGGCGGAGGCCGGCGCGGTGTCCACGGCGACGACGCCCAGCGCGGTCAGCGCGGTTGCCGCGAGCGTGGCGAGGACGCGGGACAGCTTGGGTAGGCGCATGGCTCACTCTCCTCGAGAGGCGGGGTTGAGTGCAGCCAGCCTATTGATTGACGTGCATCGATATCAAGACCCACGACGAAATGATTGCCATCAATCTGTGCACGTGAACAGGGCACAGGAATGGGGATTCACGCCGCCGGGGATTCCCGCCCTTTCTGTCAACCTCCCGTCACGTAACGTGTTTATCTGATCGGTTCCGGTCGATAGCGTCGGGGCACTGGCCGTCGACGAAAGGCCGACGATGAACCACAACGGACACCCGCTCTCGCGGCGGCGGCTCCTCGCCGGCGCGGCGGCGGCCTCGGCGGTCACCGTGACCGGCGTGGCCGCCGCACCGACCGCCGCCGGCGCGGCGCCCACCCACCGCTTCAACACCCCGCTGGTCACCCGGGACCGAATCGGCTCCGCCGCGCTGCACGCCCCGGACGGCACCGCCAGCCGGGGCCGCTTCCAGGCCGACTTCCACGACCGGCTCACCGCCTGGCTCGCGTTCTGGTCGGCGAACTCACCCCGCGCCTGGAGCGCGCCGGCCCAGGTGCTCGGCACGGTCGACCCGGCCGGCGACGCCTTCGTGCTGCACGCCGTCCGCTACCGGTGCGACGACGAATTGCACGACGGCTTCGCCGCCGCCCGGGCCGACGGCACCCGCTGGGCGACCCTCGCCAGCCTGCACCACCACTTCCCGACCGTCGCCGTGCTGCCCGGCGGGGCGGTCCGGGTCGCCGACGGGCCCGCCGGCTTCACCGGCTCGGCCGCGCAGGTCGACTTCGCGGTCGGCGCCTGCCGCGAGCTGTGGGGCGAGGCCGGGGCCGGTGCGTCCCGCTGGCAGGAGTACGCCGCACGTCCGCTCGCCCGGGCCGGCCAGCGGGCCGACGTCGCCTCCCGCGCCGGCTGGGCGACCTTCACCCGGCTCAGCCTGCGCCGCGGGCTGGGAACCGAATCGTACGCATGACCGGAGGTAACACATGGCCCGCAACGAGTTCCGGTTCGTGGTCGACGGCGTCGACCTGACCGCCGAGCAGCAGTCCCTCATCGCCAAGGAGATCCAGCAGGCCGGCCTGGCCGCCCTCGGCACCGCCAACGCCAAGCTGACCAACCCGCTCACCGTCGGCCACGGCAACCTCAAGCTGCGTCCCGAGTGGTACGGCCTCTGGGTGCTCGACGGCCCGTTCGCCCAGGAACTCGGCCAGAAGATCAACGACATCGGCTTCTGGATGCAGCGGTGACCGACGCCGCCCGAGCGGTCGACCCGCCGGAGCGGATGTGCCCGAGTACGCCCGCGGCCAACGCCACGGTCTTCCTCGGCATGATCACTCCGGCGGGCCGGGTCGCCTACGTCACGCCGGCGATGCCGGCCGAGGTCGCTCTGGCCGCGGCCGGTGACTCCGGCACCCCGGTCGAGTCCCGCTTCCGGCTGGCCGGCCCCTGCGTCACCACGTCCTGCGGCTTCTGGACCGGCGAGCACTGTGGCCTCGGCGCCCGGATGGCCGCGTCGTACGCCGAGACGGCCGGCCCGGCCGAGTCGGAGCTGCCCAAGTGCGCGATCCGGCGTACCTGCCGGTGGTTCGCCGAACAGGGCCCGGCGGCCTGCCCGGCCTGCTCGCACGTCGTCACCGACGCCCGCTGACCGGGGGCCGCTCCGGGGGCACCGGCGAGCCGCCCGGCCGGAGCCGAGCTGTCCCGGCCGGAACCGAGCCGCACCGGCCGGAGCCGAGCTGTCCCGGCCGGCCGGGACCCGGCCGGGATCAGTGGGCCGCGTCCAGCCGGGCCCGCTGCTCCCCGGTCAGCTCCAGCTCCACCGCCGCCAGGCTCTCCTCGAGCTGGGCCACCGAGGAGAAACCGACCAGCGGGATCGCCGGCACCTCCCCGCCCAGCAGCCAGGCGAGCACCACCTGGTTCGGCGTCCCGCCGGTCTCCGCCGCCACCGCGTGCAGCGCGGCCAGCCGGGCCGCCGTGCCCGGCCCGTCGTACCCGGCGCCCAGCCGCTCCGGCTTCGCGTACGCGCCCTTGAGCAGCGGCGAGTAGGCGACCAGGGTGAGCTGCGGTTCCGCCCGCAGGTAGCTGGCCAGGTCCGGGCCGACGTAACCCACGTCGCCGTCCGGGTCCAGCTCGCTGGGCAGGTCCAGCCGGGGCGGCAGGTAGCTGCGGTGGTACTGGAGCACCTCGTACCCCGGCAGGCCGGCCGCCGCCGCGATCGCCCGCGCCCGCTCCACCCGCCAGGCCCGGTGGTTGCTCGCGCCGAGCAGCCCGACGGTGCCCTCGGCGACCAGCTCGGCGAAGCCCGCCACGGTCTCCTCCAGCGGCACCGTCCGGTCCTCGATGTGCGCGTAGAGCAGGTCGATCCGCTCCACGCCGAGCCGCTCCCGGCTGCGCTCGGCCGACTCGCGGATCACCTTCGCCGACAGGCCCTCGGGGTTGTCCAGATAGCTGGTCCCCGGGGCCAGCGGGCGGGCCCCGAGCTTGGTGGCGATCAGCACCTCGGGGCCGACGCCCCGGCTGCGCCGCCACCGGCCGAGCAGCTCCTCGCTCTCCCCACCCTGGCCCCCGTTGTGCCAGAAGGCATAGTTGTCCGAGGTGTCGATGAAGGTGCCGCCGGCCTCGACGTAACGGTCCAGGATGGCGTACGAGGTGGCCTCGTCGGTGGCGGTGCCGAAGAGCATCGCGCCGAGGCTGAGCACGCTGACCTCGCGCCGGGTGGCCGGATCGGTGCCGATGGTGCGGTAACGCATGGAGTTCCTCCCCGTCGAGACGACGCCACCACCTTCCCCCTTCGAGCGCGCGCGAAGTCAAACCCTCGCCAGGGCAGCCCGCCGTACCCGCCTGGCTGATCGGCCACGTCGCCGAGCCGGGCTCACCGACCCGCGCCGCGCTTCGCCGCGTCGCGGAGGGCGCGGTCGCGGCAGCGTCCGAGCACGCTGTTGACCAGTGACGCGTCGGCGTCGCCCAGCGCGTACCCGCCCGACCAGTAGATCCGGAACGCCGCCTCGGCCGGGTCGTCGTGCAGCGCGTCCCGCAGCCCGAGCATCGCGTGCATCCGGCGGAACGCGTTCCGGTCCCGCTCGCGTCGCGACTCCGCGAGCAGGTCGTCGGCGCGCGTCGTGAGCCGCTGCGCCAGCAGCCCGTCCACCGCCACCGTCCGTCCATCCGCCCGCGCGTCGAGCACCGCCAGCGCCGTGCGGGCCAGCGGGTCCTCGTGGACGCCGGTGTCCCGGGCCACCAGGTGTGCCAGGAAGCGGGTGATCTCCGGCAGGCGCTCGACGGTCGGCTCGGCGAGCACCGACCGGACGAACGGGTCGTCCAGCGCCGCGCGGTCCTCGACCCCCTCCGGGACCAGGTCCTCGGGGACCGGGGTGAGGAACACCCGGCGGAACACGCCGGCCAGCATCGCGTCGTCCAGCCGTACGCCGCTGACCCGCTCGGCGAGGACCAGGCCGCTCGCCCACGGGGCGTCGAACGTCAGGTCCGCCATGTCGTCGAGCAGCGCGTCCGGGTCGCCGCCCCAGCGCTCCTCCGGGTGGTACATGTCGAAGCCGACCGCTCGGCGCCCCGCTACGTGGTACGCGAACCGGTTGGTGCCGTTGACATTCCAGTAGACGCTGACCGCCGTGCCGCCGGCCGACGCACCCCGCAGCACCTCGGGCCGGGAACCCTGGAAGCCGTTCTCCTCGATGCCGACCAGCCAGTCGCCGACCCTGGTCACCAGGAGCGCGCACGGGATCTGGTTGTAGTGGTAGGGCGCCAGCTCCGCGTCGAGCTCCCGGAGGCTGCGGCTCGCCGCCTCGGCCGGATCACCACCGAACGCCCGGATGAACGCGTCCTCGTCCACGCCCCTCGCGTAGGTGACGCACGCCGCCTGGGCGAAACCCTGGTGACGGTCGAGAAACTGTCCATAGTGGGCGAGAGTGTCGTCGGTCACCCGACGAGTGTGCCGTGCCGGCCCTGGTCGCGTGGTCCCCGCTCGCCAGCCGGTACGCGAGCAGGGGCCCGTGCCGGACCCCCTGCTCGGTTGCGTCACCCCGGAGCGGCCGTCACCTCAGTCCGGCACGTAGTCGAAGGTGTCCGGGTTCGGGCCGTTCCGGCCGGCCTCGCCCTTGTTCAGGCTGTCGATCCGTTCCATCGCGGCGTCGTCCAGCGAGAAGTCGAAGATCTGGAAGTTCTCCGCGATCCGCGCCGGGGTGGTCGACTTCGGGAAGACGATGTCGCCGCGCTGCACGTGCCAGCGCAGCACCACCTGCGCCACCGTGCGGCCCAGTTCCTCGGCGAGGTCCACCAGGGTCGGGTCGTCCAGCACCTTGCCCTGGGCGATCGGCGCCCACGCCTCGGTGAGGATGTTGTGCGCCCGGCCGTACGCGCGCACCTCCTCGTTGCCGAAGTACGGGTGCGCCTCGACCTGGTTCACCGCCGGGGTCACCTCCGCCTCGGCGGCCAGCCGCTCCAGGTGCGCCACCTGGAAGTTCGACACCCCGATGGACTTCGCCCGCCCGTCGCGCTGGAACTCCTCCAGCGTCCGCCAGGTGGAGACGAAGTCGCCGTCGTAGCGGGTCGGCAGCGGCCAGTGGATCAGGAACAGGTCGAGGTAGTCGAACCGCAGCTCCCGCAGGGTCTGCTCGAACGCCTTGCGGGCGTCCTCGGGGCGGTGGAAGCCGTTGTTGAGCTTGCTGGTGACGAAGACGTCCTGCCGGTCCAGCCCGGCGGCCCGGATCGCCTGGCCGACCTCGGCCTCGTTGCCGTACATCTGGGCGGTGTCGATGTGCCGGTAGCCGACCTCCAGCGCCGTGCCGACGGCCCGCGCGGTGTCCTTCGGGTCGATCTGGAAGACCCCGAAGCCGAGCTGCGGGATGGTGTTGCCGTCGTTCAGCGAGATGTCCGGAACGTTGTGCTGGGGCATGAAAGCCTCATCTCCCATCGTCGGGGGTTGCCCGGGAGAGCGCTACCACGCGCTCCGTCCGGGCCGTGCCACCAGCCTGTCCTACCCGCTCGACCCGCGTCATCACGACGCCCGGCGCCGTGATCTGGCCGACCTCCCGGCCCCGGTGCGGGGGGCCGCGGCGGGTCAGCCGCCGGTCAGGTCGCGCAGCGCCAGCACCGATTTCCAGTTCCGGGTGGTCGCCACCACACCCAGCTTCTTCTCCAGGTACGCGTTGGTGAACTTGGTCCGCCCGTAGCCGCCGTCGGGGAAGTGCAGGTGGATCTCCCGGCCGGTGATCGCGTACTCGAGGTGCTCGCCGGCCGGCACGGTCAGCTCCTTCCGCCGGGCCGCGCTGGGCGCCGCCGACAGGAAGGCCACCAGCACCCGGGTCGGATCGTCCTGCCGCGCGGTGTACGGGCTGGCGTCGACGATCGCGGCCAGCTCGCCGCCGTCGCGGACCAGCACCGGCACCCGCAGACCCAGCTCGTCGGCGAGCCGCCGCTCGATGCCCTCGGCGAGGGTCGCGGCCTTCGTCGGTGGGCTGGTGAACACCACGTTGCCGCTCTGCAGGTAGGTCTTGACGTCCTCGTGGCCGAGGTCGGCGACGAGGCGCCGCAGGTCGGCCATGGCGAGCCGGGTGGTGCCGACGTTGACCCCGCGCAGCAGGGCGGCGTAGCGCGCCATCCGCGTCCTCCTCGACTCCGCGTCCTCGGCCACCCAGCCTAGGGCGCGCGGCGCTGCTCGGCTGGCCGAGCACGCGGGTGGGGACGTCGGCGCGGCGCGTTCAGCGTCGGCGGATGGCGGTGGAGTCGAGCCGGAAGCCGATGGTGCGGTCCACGATCCGTTCGACCAGGTCGGTCTTGCGCAGCCCGGACACGCCGCGCAGCCCCGCCCGGGCGGCCAGGGCCCGCAACTCCCGGATCGTCCACGACGACAGGTACGCCGTGCCGTCGTCGCGCCGGGACATGGCGGCCAGCGCGGCGTACGCCCGCTCGGTGTCCGCCCCGGACGGCCGGGCGGCGGGGCGCCGGGCCGGGGCGCCGCCGCCCGGCTCGTCTCCGGGCGAGGTGCCGGGCCGGCCGGGTGGCGCGGCGCGGGCCGGTGGTGGGGCGTCCGCGACGGGAACGACGGCCAGCCGGGCCCGCCCGTCGGCCAGGTCGGCCAGGTCGGCGGCGGAGAGGCCGGCCAGGAACTCGGCCACCCGGGCCCGCACCGCGCGCGTCGGGCCGGTCACGCCGGCGCCTCCTCGGCCGCCCCGGCGGCGGCGACCGGTGCGGGCGAGGCCGGTGCGGGCGAGGCCGGTGCGGGCGAGGCCGGTGCGGGCGAGGCCGGCGCGGGGTCCGGCTGGAGCGCGGCGAGGAACTCGGTGGTGATCTGCCGCAGCTCCTCGCGGACCGGCGGGACGGTGACCCGGTCCCGCAGCACCACCGGCACCCCGCGGGGCGTGTTGGTGGCGAAGAGGGTCACGTTCTCCCGCAGCGCGGTCGGCAGGACCGGCAGGCCCAGCGCCCGCACCTGGTCCATGTAGCCCTGCTGGGCGGCGACCGGTCGCTGCGCCATCAGCTGGACCATGGTGAACACCACGCCGGCGATGCCCGGGGCCACCTTGTGGTGCCGGCGGATCGTGGCGAACCGGCGGGAGTCGGCGTTGTACCGGTCGACCAGCTCCCGCACGTTGGCGTGCAGGTAGTCGATGCCGAGGGTGGAGAGGTAGTCGGCCCGGGCCGGGATGAGCAGGTGGTCGCTCGCGATGATCGCCGACTGGGTGACCACGTTGAAGTTCGGTGGGCAGTCGATGAGCACCAGGTCGTACGGGTCGAGGGCCGGATCGTGCAACCCCTCGTCGAGCGAGCCGCGTACGCGGAACAGCTCGGCGTCGTACTCGTCGCCGTCGGCCACGCCCTTGGCCAGGGCCAGGTCAATGTCGACGAGCTGGAGGTGGGACGCGATCAGGTCGAGCCGCCCGGCCCCCTTGAGCTGGGCGTTCGCCGGGCCGGGGGAGAGCACCAGCTCGCCCAGGGCGACCGCCGCGCCCTCCCCGCGCCGCCCGTCGTACCAGCGCTTGACGGTCCGGGTGTCGCGCAGCCGGTCCCGCCAGTCGTCCGGCTCGTAGAAGCTGAACGTGAGGCTGGCCTGCGGATCGAGGTCGATCAGCAGCACCTTCATGCCCCGGTTGGCCAGCTCGGCCCCGAGGTTGGCGGTCATGGTGGTCTTGCCGACCCCGCCCTTGTAGTTGATTACCGATACGACGTACACCGGCACCTCCCCGACCGGGAACGGTAGCGGTAACCCCGCCGGGTGGGCCGCCCGGGACCCCGCCGGATGTCGCGCGCAGTCGACCGTACGGCGGCAGGTGGGAGCCGTTCGTACCGCAGGTGTGACCTGCCGCCGCTTCGCAACGCACTGTCGCAAGTGGTTGCCTAGGGTCAACAATCCCCTGGTCAGATGCTGCCCCCTGGCAGGATCCGGCGGGGACGGACGGGTAACCCGACGGCGGTGGCCGGAGCTGATCACCGCCTCATCGGCAGGAGGCATTGCGCGTGCGAATGAGACGACCGAGCCGGATCGCGGCCGTGGTGACGGGCGTGACGGCGCTCGCCTTCACGGTCTCGGCCCCGGCCCAGGCCCACGATCACGAGAACCTACCCGGCGAGCCGACCATCACGGTGCCGATCAACGACAGCGCGGCCGGCGGCACCTACAACCAGGACTTCACCCGGGTGTACGCCAACACCACCCCGGACGGCACGCCGGTCTACATCTACGTACCGAAGGGGACCCCGCTCAACGGCACCGCGCCGACCGGGGTGGCGAGCCTGGACCCGCAGTTCGACCACAACCCGGGTGACGAGTTCACGCCGTGCGCCACGGCCGGCGCGAGCCAGTTCACGCTGACCCAGGCGGAGATCACGTACGTCGGCGACAAGCTCGCCAACCAGATCGTCGCCGTGGACGAGGAGCACTTCGGCCCGATGGACGCGGCCGACCCGGCCGAGCCGGCCAGCGACTCACTGGTCATGCTGGTCTACAACATCCAGGACGACGCGTACTACGACTGCGCGGTCACCTCGTACACCGCCGGCTACTTCGCGCCCGACTTCATCGACAGCGTCGGGATGAACGTCATCTCGGTCGACGCCCTCGACTGGGCCAACCGGGTCGGCCCGAACGACTCGCCGTGGCGCGACGCCGACCCGGCCAACGACCGCCCGGAGCTGTACGAGGGCACGGTCGCGCACGAACTCGAGCACCTGCTGCACAACTACAGCGACCCGGGCGAGCTGTCCTGGGTCGACGAGGGCCTGGCCGACTTCGCCATCTTCCTCAACGGCCTCGACGCCGGGGGCTCGCACCTGACCAACCACCAGGTGCTGTACGAGGAGACGTCGCTGACCCGGTGGGGCGGCAGCCTGGCCAACTACGGCGCGGCGTTCACCTACTTCCAGTACCTGTGGGAGCAGGCCGGCGGCAACGGCGACGGCACCTGGACCCCGGACAAGCAGTACGACGGCAAGGCCGGTGACCTGCTCATCAAGACGATCTTCGAGGAGCAGGCGGACGGCATGACCGGCGTGCAGAACGCCATCGACGACTTCAACGCGGCGACCGGCGCCAACCTGCGCAGCGCGGCCGACCTGTTCCGCGACTGGTCGGTGGCGGTCTACCTGGACGACGAGGACTCGCCGATCTACGACATCAAGGCGTTCAACTTCGGCGACCCGGCCGACACCTCGTGGACCATGGACATCGCCGACGACGTCTTCTGGGGTGGCCGGGGCAGCTACCACGGCGCCACCCCCGAGGCCAAGTGGGCCCGGCTGAAGAACCGGCCCGACACCACCGCCGTGCCGTTCGGCATGTCGGTCGAGCGGTTCCGCAACCCCGGCCCGACCGTGTCGCTGGCCTTCGACGGCGACGACGAGACGGTGGTCCCGCCGCACACCGGCACCACTCACTGGTACGCCGGCTACGAGAGCCAGGACGACAACATCCTCGACGTCAGCACCTCCGGCGCGGTCACCTCGCTGGACTTCTGGAGCTGGTACTTCATCGAGGAGGGCTGGGACTACGGCTTCGTCGAGGCGCTCGTCGGCGGCAACTGGGTCACCGTGCCGGTGCGCGACGACGCCGGTCAGGTCGTCACCACCAACGACGACCCGCACGGCAACAACACCGAGGGCAACGGCCTGACCGGCACCTCCGGCGGCGAGTACTTCGTCGACGACCCGGTCTACCAGCACCTCACCGCCGACCTGCCGGCCGGCACCACGGACGTGCGGTTCCGGTACTCCACGGACGCCGCGTACATGGACACCGGCTGGTTTGTCGACGACGTCCGGGTCAACGGCGCCGAGGCGAACCTCGGCTCGGCGGCGGGCAACTGGTTCGCCACCGACGGCGTGCAGAACAACAACTGGACCGTCCAGGTGGTCAGCCACTGCGACCTGACGCCGGGTGTCACTTCGCCGGGTGAGACCACCGACGGCGCGGGCAACTGGGTCTACCGCTCCACCGGCGATCAGTTCACCGCCAGCGGCCTGAAGACCAAGTGCGCCAACGGCAACCAGGACGACTTCGCCGTCATCATCAACAACCTGCCGACCGGTGACCTCACCTACCTGGACGCGGACTACACGTTCCGGGTGAAGAACACCGGCAACGCCAAGTAGTTTCCTGACCCGTTCGGGCCCGCGCCGCACGTCGGCGCGGGCCCGTCGGCATTCCGGCCGCGCTCAGGAGTCCCGGTAGACCGGCAGGCCCAGGGTGGTGCGGACCCGGTTGGCCTGCGTGCCGCCGTCGTGCGCGGCGGCGGCACGGATCTCCCGGGTCAGGGCGGTGTCACTGGTCGCCGCCGCGGCGAGCCGCCAGTGCCGCAGCGCCACGTCGTTCTCCTTGAGCAGCGCGGCGATCGGCGTCCGGACCGGCTCCGGCCAGAGCGTGGTCCGCAGCTGCTCGGCGTGCGCGGCGTTGGTGTCGGCGACCGTACGAGCCAGGCCGCGCACGGTCCGCCACGGCCGGCGGGCCCGCAGCGCCGCCTCCAGCTCGTCCAGCGCCGTGTTGTAGGGCGCCACGATCGACAGGTAGCGGCCCTTCGCCTCCTTGAGGGTCAGCGTGGTCGGAGCGGTCGGCGAGGGGGTCTGCCAGGTCGCCGGGAACCGGGTGGGCTCGGCGCCCCCGCAGCCGGCGAGCAGCAGGACCAGGGCCAGGGCCAGGGCGGCGGGGGTGCGGCGGCGCACGGGACATCCCTCCGGTCGGGGGCGGGTCACCGGGCAGTGTAGGGGCGACCCGGGCGACCGTGCCGGCCGCCGAACTAATCGGCGACCGGCAGCACGACCTCGTTACGGCGCAGGAACCAGGGCGTCCACGGCGGATCGAAGCGGGCGTACCGGACGGCACCGGTGGGGCGCAGGCCGGCCGCGATGACCGCCCGGCCCAGCGCGGTCGCCCGCCGGGCGAACGTCCGGTCGGTCCACCGCCCGGAGAAGCGCATCGCCGCCGCCAGTTCCTCGGGGAGTTCCCGGATGGTGATCCGTGGGTCCACCGGCTCGGGCAGCGTCGCCGGGGTGAAACCGGCCGGCATCACGAACCGCACCAGCCAGCAGTCGGGCCGGTCGCCCTCCTCCTGCACCACCGGCGCGGTCATCGCGATCCGTTCCGACCCGGCCGGCGCCGGCCCGCCCGGCGCGGTCACCGACAGCTCCCCCCGGGACCGGTTGGCGCCGCCGAGATACCGGGCCAGCGGTCGGAACGCCGCGTTGCCGGCGGCCGTGAAGGAGCCGTCGACGCGGACCTCGGCGACCAGGTGGGCGGGGTAGCGGCGCAGCTCGAAGCCCGGATGGCGAGCCAGCACCCGGTACGGCTGCCGCTCGGTCATCCGCCGCCCCCAAGCCCTCCGGTGCTCTCACCGGGAACGCTACCGTCCGGGGCCGTCCCGGTCCGCCGGACCCGGGACCAGCCGCCAGTACTGGCGTTTTCCCTCGTCCCGCACCACCACACCGAGCCGGGCCAGCTCCGCGCGCAGCTCCCGGACCTCGCCGCCACGGTCGGCGTCGAGGGCCCGCTGCCGGGCCGACAGCAGCGCGTCCGCCCCGGCGGGCAGGCCCGGCAGCCCGGCCACCCAGCGCCGGTACGCGTCCCGGTGCGGGTCCCCGGCGAGCCACGGCCAGCCCTGCCCGGTGAACGCGGCACGCAGCCGCGCCTCGCTCAGGTCCGTCGGCTCGCGGGCCAGCTCACGGCCCGCGTCGTCGAGCAGCACCAGCGCCGTGCCGTCGAGGAAGACGCCCGCCACCGCGGCCCGGGGGACGTCCCGCCCGTGGCCGTCGCGGTGCAGCCGCACGCCGGCCCGGCCCACCGTCACGGTCAGCCGCTCCCGGGTGCCCACGAACGCCACCGCCAGGCCGGCCAGCGCCGCCACCCCCGCCCCGACCGGGTACGACCGGTCCCCGGGCAGCCGGGCCAGCAGCGCGAACCAGCCCTGGAACGGGAACCAGGGCAGGTCGGCCACCCAACCCGAGCCGGCAGTGAGCGCCGCGCCCAGGCCGGCGCCGAGCAGCGGGAACCCGACCCACATGAGCACCAGCTCGCCCGCCCCGCCGCCGACCACGGTGGTCTCGCCGGCCGCCGGCCCGGCCACCTCAGGACACCTCCCGGCGTACCGTCCGGACCAGCCCGCCGGCCAGCGGCAGCACCAGCCAGACCAGCAGCGACACCGCGAGCCGGGCCCACTGGCCGGCGGTGACCTGCGGGCCGAGCAGCGGCTCCATGGTCACCGAGGTGTCCAGCCACTGCGCGGGGCGGTGCAACGACCGGATCATCGCGGCGAGCACGCTCCACACGGTGGGCAGCAGCAGGTAGGTCACGATCGCCAGCGGGGTGTTCAGCAGCAGCAGGCCGAAGCCCGCGCCCATCAGCACGTTCAGCACCTGGAACACGGCCGCGTACGGCAGCAGGCGCCAGTCGAAGACCCAGCTGCCCGCGCCGCCGGTGGCCCGGGCGGCGAGCGTGCCGGTGGCGGCGACGGCGAGGCTGACCAGCACCGCGGCCAGCGCCGCCAGCACGACCGCGGCCAGCTTCGCGGCGATCACCCGCTGCCGGCGGGGCACCAGGGCGAAGGTGGTCAGCGCGGTGCGCTGCGACCACTCCCCGGTGATGGAGAGGATGCCGAGCACCGGCAGCAGCAGCCCGGTGGGGAAGAGCGACGGGGTGAAGAAGGCGGTGAAGGTCTGCTCGGCGTCGTCGAGCACGAACAGCTGCACCGTGACGATGATCGCGGCGACCAGCCCGATGGTGATCAGCAGCCAGCGCCCGGCCCGGGTGTCGACGAGCTTGCGCAGCTCCACGCCGGTGAGCCGGGCCAGCGAGGGGGCGGCCAGGGCCGGCCGGCGCGGCGGTGCGACCGGCGGGGTGAGCGTGGTCATCGGACGGCCTCCCGGGTCGACGCGCCGGCGGTGAGGGTGAGGAAGAGCTGTTCGAGGCCGCCGGCGCCGGCCGGGCGCAGCTCGGTGAGGACCAGGCCGGCGTCGGCGGCGGCCTGGCCGACGGCCTCCGGCTCGGCCCGGACGACGAAGCCGCCGTCGGTGCCGCTCGTCGCGGGCAGCCCGGCGCGCTCCAGGCCGAGCCGCAGGGCGTGCTCGTCGCGGGCCCGGACCAGGGTGCCCGCACCGGCCAGCAGCTCGTCCTTGCCGCCCTGGGCGACCACCCGGCCGCCGCCGATCACCACCAGCCGGTCAGCCACCGCCTCGACCTCGCGCAGCAGGTGGGAGGAGAGCAGCACGATGCCGCCCCGGTCGGCGAAGTCGCGCAGCAGCCCGCGCATCCAGAAGATGCCCTCCGGGTCCAGGCCGTTGGCCGGCTCGTCGAGGATGAGCACCCGGGGGTCGCCCAGCAGCGCCAGCGCCAGGCCGAGCCGCTGCCGCATCCCGAGGGAGTACGCGCCGACCCGGCGCCGCGCCGCCGTCGCGTTCAGCCCGACCAGGTCGAGCTTCGCGCCGACCTGCGCCCGGTCCACGCCCATGGTCCCGGCGGCCAGGGCCAGCGCCTCCCGGCCGGTCCGCCCGCTGTGCTGCGCGGACGCGTCCAGCAGCACGCCGATCTCCCGCCCCGGGTTCGGCAGCTCGCGGTACGGCCGCCCGGTGACCGTGGCGCGCCCGGCGGTGGGCGGGGTCAGCCCGCAGATCATCCGCATGGTGGTGGACTTGCCGGCCCCGTTCGGCCCGAGAAAGCCGGTGACCGTGCCCGGTTCGCAGCGGAAGCTGACGTCCTCGACGGCGGCGTGCGGGCCGTACCGCTTGGTGAGGTGTTCGACTGTGATCATGGCGTCCAGCCTGCCGGCGCCACCCGGTCGTGCGCTGCCGGCGATGGTCGGCGACCGGCCCGACCTCGGACCAGGTCAGGTACCGACTTTGGTAGCTGGTGACCCGCCGCGCCGCGTTCCTAGCATGGACGGATGAGCAGCGCCGCCGTACCCGACCATCCCTGGCTGCTGCCGGGCGCCCTGGTTCCCACCGCCCGGACGGCCCGCCGGACGCCCCGGGACTGGGTGGTCGACGGCCTGGCCTTCCTGAGCTCGGTGGCCTGGGTGCTGGTGGCCCACGAGGACGCGCTGAGCGCGCGGCCGGAGTTGGCGCTGAACGTCGGGCCGTCCTGGCTCCCCGACGTCGACTTCTTCCTCGGGCTGCTGGTCAGCGCCGCCCTCCTGCTACGCCGCCGCTGGCCGGTCGGGCTGGCCGTGGCCACCGCGCCGCTGGCCCTCTGCTCGGTCACCTCGGGTGTCGCCCTGCTGATCATCCTGTTCACGCTCGTCGTGCACCGGCGGCTGGCGGTGGCCCTGGTGGCGGTCGGCTGGAACGTGGTGACCCTGCCCGTCTTCCTCGCGGTCCGGCCCGATCCGGTGCTGCCGTTCTGGGCCACCATGGCCTGGAGCCTGCTCTTCATCGGCGGGACGGTGGCCTGGGCGCTGTTCGTCCGGGCCCGGCGCCAACTGGTGCTGTCGCTGCGCGACCGCGCCGAGCGGGCCGAGGCGGAGCAGCAGCTCCGGGTGGGTCAGGCGCGGCAGCTCGAACGGACCCGGATGGCCCGGGAGATGCACGACGTGCTCGCGCACCGGATCTCCCTGCTCAGCCTGCACGCCGGCGCCCTGGAGTTCCGCCCGGACGCCCCGCCCGAGGAGGTGGCCCGGGCCGCCGGGGTGATCCGGGCCAGCGCCCACGCGGCGTTGCAGGACCTGCGGGAGGTGATCGGGGTGCTCCGCGCCGAGCCGGGCGGCGCGGGGACGCCGGAGCCGCCGCAGCCCACCCTCGCCGACGTGCCCGTGCTGGTCGCCGAGTCCCGGGCCGCCGGCGCGCGGGTCAGCGTGCTCGACGAGGTGGCCGATCCGGCGGCCGTGCCGGCGGCGGTCGGGCGCAGCGCGTACCGGATCGTGCAGGAAGGGCTCACCAACGCCCGCAAGCACGCGCCGGGCGCGGTGGTGGTGGTCCGGCTGGCCGGCGGGCCGGGCGACGGCCTCACCGTGGAGATCCGTAACCCCTGGCCGCTCGGGGCGCCGGCCAGCGCGATCCCGGGCACCGGGACCGGACTGGTGGGGGTCGCGGAGCGGGTCAACCTGGCCGGCGGCCGGCTGACCCACGGGCGGGACCCGGACGGCGACTTCCGGCTGGTCGCCTGGCTGCCCTGGCCGGCCTCGTGAGTGGCGCGGAGCGGCCACCGGTCGGGGTGCTGATCGTCGACGACGACGCGCTGGTGCGGGCCGCGCTGTCGATGATCCTCGGCGGGGCGCCCGACATCCGGGTGGTGGGCGAGGCCACCGACGGGGCCGAGGTGCCGGCGGCGGTCGCCGCGTACGCCCCGGACGTGGTGCTGATGGACATCCGGATGCCCCGGGTCGACGGGCTGACCGCCACCGAGGCGCTGCGGGCCGGGCCGGAGCCGCCCGAGGTGCTGGTGCTCACCACCTTCGACGCCGACGAGCAGGTGCTGCGGGCGCTGCGCGCCGGGGCCGGCGGGTTCCTGCTCAAGGACACCCCGCCGGCCGAGATCGTGGCGGCGGTGCGCCGGGTGGCGGCGGGGGAGGCGACGCTCAGCCCGGCCGTGACCCGCAAGCTGATCACGCACGTGACCGCGCCGGCCGCGACCGCCGGCCCGGACCCCCGACGGGAGCGGGCGTTGCGGCTGCTGGGCGGGCTGACGCCGCGCGAGCGGGAGGTGGCCGTGGCGCTCGGCCAGGGCCGGACCAACGCGGAGATCTCGGCGGAGCTGTTCATGAGCGTGCCGACCGTGAAGGCGTACGTCTCCCGGCTGCTGGCCCGGCTGGAGCTGAACAACCGGGTGCAGGTGGCGCTCCTGGTGCACGACGCCGGCCTGGTCTGACCGCGCGCCAACGGGATTGAACTCCTGTCGCCCGGGGGCCGTACCAGTGGTCGAGGATGTGGTGCGGCGGCTCCGCCGCGCCGCTGCCGAGCTGCGGGAGGCCTGCCGTGCGAGTTGGTGAGCAGTCGACGGATCCCATCGACCAGATCCTGGGTGAGGTGCCGGTGCCGGCCCAGCTGACCCCGGAGGATGTCCGCCTCGCGGTCCGGGCGGTGGTGGTGCACGCCGCCGAGGAGTGGCCCGCCGGGCCGAAGTGCCGCAACGACGGGGCGGCGTACCCCTGTCGGCTGCACCGCTGGGGACGGCGGGTGCTGGCGGCGCACGGCCTCAACGAGCGGCAGATCGACGCGCTGGTGCGGCACGGCAACCCGTTCGTGCACGTGCCCTTCCCGTTCGTGCTGACCGGTCCGTCGGCCGCGCGCCCGGCGGCACCGGCCCCGCCGGCCCCGCGCGACCCGGCCGGCCGGGTCACCGCACCTCCGGTGCGGCCCGCTCTGCGGCCCGGCGGTGCCGGTCGGTCGGTGGCACCCCCCGCCACCCGGCCGCGCTGGCCCCGGGCGAGCTGACGACCACGGTCGCGGCGCGGCCCCGGCCGCGGCGGACCGCGGGTCGCGGGCGGTACGCCCGGGGTGCACCGGCGGCGGCCCGGCGGCAGGGAGCCCCCACCCCCTGCGCCGGGCCGCCGTCGGCCTCCGGTCAGCCGATCTCGCAGTCCGGGGCGGACCAGCTCTTCGAGTTGCTGGTCCGGTCGCTGTTGTTCTCCCGCCGGGAGTCCACGTGGACGTGGTCGTCGTGGTCCGGGTACCCGGGGCCGAAGATCCCGCTGAAGCCGTGGGTGCGGGCGGTCCGGGCGACCCGGCACAGGGACGAGGTGCCGGACTTCACGTCGGCCGCGGTGCCGTAGAGGTGCTGGCTGTCCGACGCGCCGCCGACCTGGCTGTTGCAGGCGATGCTGCGGAAGCCGCTGGTGACGTAGAGCGGCTTGTCGCCGAGGCCGCGGCGCAGCGCCTCCAGCTTCCACATGGTGCGCAGCGCGTTCTCCCGGGTGGCGCTGGACGAGAGTGGGCCCCCGCTCCACCCGCCCTTGCCGCAGCCGTTGTCCAGCTCGGTGTAGCTGAAGTGCTTGGGCGTGCAGTCGCTGTCCTGCAGGTTGTAGATCTTGGCGAAGGTCTGCGGGCCGGCGATGCCGTCGGCGCGCAGCCCGTACGCGGACTGGAAGCGTTTGACCGCACCCGCCGTCTCGGGGCCGTACCGGCCGTCGATCCGGACGATGTTGCCGTAGGCGGCCCAGCCGGCCACCCGGATCTGGAGTTGCCGGACGTCCTCGCCGGAGCGGCCCTGGTAGAGGTTGCGGGTCCAGGTGTAGCAGCCGTCGGCCTGCGCGGCCGGCGCGGCGACGACGGTAGCGATCGCGGCCCCGGGCAGGGCCAGCGCGAACGCGACGGCCGCCCGCTTCAGGGTGTTGACGCGCACAGAAGTCCTCCTGGTCGGAGCGAATTGGGGTTGACGGCGGGACTTCGTGCGAGTAGTCCCGTCCCATCCACCGTGACAGCCTTCGAGATGCTTCGCGGGCAATAGCGCAAATTGTTCTCACGTTCACCGTTGGCTGAGGATTAGCTGGGAATTGCCGCCATTGCGAAACGCCCACCCGGGCCGCGTCCACCACGACCGCCCGCTAACCTCGCGGCCGTGACGGAACCCGGCCGATGGCCACACGGAGGGTCAAGTCGCCTCGCCACACCCGCCCGGTAACGTCTGCCCCTGGGGCCGGTACGGGCTCCCGGGGCGACCTTCGCGGGCGGGGAGGTGGGCGTTGGCGCGTGGTGGCGTGTTCTGCGTCGAGGGGCAGTGGCACCGGGACCTCAACGAGCGCGGCTCCGTCCTGCCCACCCTCGAACTGCTCGAACGGCTGGGCAAGATCCGCTTCATCCACAAGGACGCGGCCACCCGCGACGAGCTGTTCTACTTCCTCGACCGCTGGCTGCTCAAGCAGTACGCCGACTACCGGGTCGGCTTCTTCGCCATGCACGGCGAGCCGAGCCGGCTCTGCCTCACCGACTGGGACTCCGTCGAGCTGGCGGACGTCGCCGAACGGATGGCCGGGCGCTGCGAGGGGCGCCGGCTCTACTTCGGCAGCTGCTCGGTGCTGCGCGCCTCCGACGCCGCGCTGCGGGACTTCCTCGACGTCACCGGCGCGGCGCTGATCTGCGGTTTCACCCGCGACGTGGACTGGGTCGAGTCGGCCGCGTTCGAGACGGTGCTGCTCGACGTGCTGGCCAACGGCCAGCGGCACAACGCCGCCGAGCTGCGGATGGGCTCGGCGCACTGGGCGCCGCTCGCCGCGTACCTGGGCTTCCGGGTGATCTACGCCAACGGCCGCGCCTGGCGGCCCGCCGTGCCGGCCCGGGTGCCCACCCAGCCCACCGCCCGCCGGGTCGCCGAGCGCCCCCGCTGACACCGGCCCGGCCGCCGGCACCGGATGCTGGTAGAACCGAGGGCATGGCACGCAGCATCGCGACCAACACCCGGGTCGACCGGGCCGCCCTGATCGACTTCCTCCGCCCCCGGCACCGGGTCATCCTGATCACCACCCGGTCCGACGGCCGGCCGCAGTCCTCCCCGGTCTCCTGCGGCGTCGACGCCGAGGGCCGCCTGGTCATCTCCACCTATCCGGAGCGAGCCAAGGTGGCCAACATCCGCCGTGACCCCCGGGTCTCCGCCTGCGTGCTCTCCGACGACTGGAACGGGCCCTGGGTGCAGGTGGACGGCACCGCCGAGGTGCTCGACCTGCCCGAGGCGCTGGAGCCGCTGGTGGACTACTTCCGCAGCATCTCCGGCGAGCACCCGGACTGGGACGACTACCGGGCGGCCATGGTGCGGCAGGGCAAGTCGCTGATCCGGGTCACCGTCGACGGCTGGGGGCCGATCGCCACCGGTGGCTTCCCCGCCCGGCTGGCCGACTGACGTCAGTACGCCGCGGTGAACCGCGCGTCACGGAACCGCGGCTCCTCGATCTCGTCGACGATCGCCACCGCCAGGTCCTCGTAGGTGAGCACCGACCGGCCCTGCGCGTCCGTCACCGGGTGGTCGGTGCCGGTGCGGTAGTGGCCGGTGCGCTCGCCGGGGTGGAACTCCAGCGGCGGCGGGGAGACGTAGGTCCAGGTCACCCCGTCGGCGGCGGAACGGTAGAACTCCAGCGCGTCGGCCTGCCCCTCGGCCGAGTCCCGGTACTCCGGAGGGAAGTCCGGCTCGTCCAGGTAGCGGGTGCCCTGCGGGGTCAGCAGGGTCGCCCCGCCGCCCACGTGGATCACCCGGGGCGGGTCGGGCAGCTCGCGCAGCGTCTCGACGAGCGTGCGGGCGGCGTCGCGCCACAGCTCCCGCTCGCCGCCGCCGATGGCCACCACGAACACGTCGGCCTCCCCGGCCAGCTCCCGCACGCTGTGCTCCGAGGTGGCGTCGCCGGTCACCGTCCGTACCCCGGCCGGCAGGTAGCTGGTCGCCTCCGGGCGGCGGACCGCCGCGGTGACCCGGTGCCCCCGCTGGACCGCCTCGGCGGCGATCCGCGACCCCGCGGTGCCGCCGGCGCCGAACACGACGATGTTGCTCATGGCTGACCACCCCCCGCCCGACGTGCCTCGCCCCTCAGGCTAGGGAGCGGGCCGCCCGCCCGGTGCCGTAACGGCGATCCCGGGCCCGGCTCAGCCTGAATCCACCGGTACTCGGCTTCGGTGTCGGGCGTGTCGAGTGAATGAGGGTGCTCCTGAGCAGGAGGATCACGGTTTCCACACCAATTGATTCGCCT
>NZ_JBFAJK010000073.1:0-19661 GCF_040655175.1 Micromonospora sp. NPDC050495
GCCTCCCCGGCCGGTCCGCCGCCACGCGCTCCCGCCCCCCCGCTCCCCCCGGGGGGGTCGCTTGTTTAACCCCCTTTACCCCGTCCCGCCCCGATCGACTCCCTCGCGCGCGCGGGGCGGGAGCTTTGGCTTACCTTCGGCAAATTTGCCGAAGGTCGACTCCCTCGCGCTTCTTCCCGGCGCCGGGAAAAAGGTCCAGCCCTCGCGCGCGCGGGGCGGACACCTACTGCTCGCGTAGCCACTGCTCGATGTCGTGGACGAACAACTCCCGGTCGGCGACCTCCAGGAGCTCGTCAACTGCCTCGGGCGTCGCGTTCCGGACCGCTTCCCGGGCGTAGTCCTGGAACGCCTCCTTGCGGCCGGCGATCTTCCCGCACTCGTAGCCGGTGTCGAACGTCGTGTCGACCTCCTGCTCGGTGTACATGCGCCGCTGCCGCGCCCGTAGCGGTGGGCGGCGGGTCGTCGACGGCCGCCACCACCGGTCCGGCCGGCTCACTTCGCACCACCCAGGTTGCCGGTGGGGAAGACGTACGACTCGCCGCAGGCACGCTCCACACCCGGCGCCATCACCACCCGGTACGCGTTCATGTCGGCGCTCCACGCCGCGGTGACCGCGTCGCTGTCGTGCTGCTCGCAGGTGTAGACGCAGGCGTCGAGGCTGTCGCCAGCGCCGGCCGGGTCGGTGCTGAACAGCTCAACCCGGGTGGTGGCCGGCTGCTCGCACGTGGGAAGGGTGAACGGTAGATTGCTCACGGGTCGCCTCCTGGGGCGATCAAGGGCCCGGGCAACAGGTGTTCCAGCACCTGCCGGGCCCGCCTTATTGGGTCAGGGCCGCCGGTGTCGGCTGCCGGTGATGAGCTGCTGCGGGATCCACATGGCGGCTACCGCGAGGACCGCGGCTCCCGCTGGATCGCGGGTGGCCTTATAGGTGAGGCCGGCGGCGAGCAGGAGCACAACCATGGTTCCGGCGGTGAGCAGGAAGACCAGGGTTGCGTAGAGCTGGGCGAGAACGTTGCGCATGACGCCCCCTCGTGGGCGATCGGATGCCAAGGGTCAGCCGCGGTCCGCAATCGGTCCGCAGAATGTCCGCAAGCGTTCAACGCTTGCCAACGTCAGCTAACGGTGTTTTCCCTGTTCACAGACGTGATGATCTACGTCGGTGCAGGTCCGCGAGAGGCGGAATCTCTTCAACGCCAAGTAATCGGGGTTGACCTGCAGCCCGACTGCCGGCGAGTACCGCTGACAGGAAGGCCCGCTAAGGTCCACTGTCGTCCGGCTTCGTGTTCGTCGGTCAGGACGGAGCCCTTGATGCAGAGAGCCCCGCGACTCGCCGTCGCCCTGGCGATCGGCTTGCTCGTACCGGCGCCCGTCGCCGGCTGTTCCCGCATCTTCGGCTGCGCACCCCGGCCTCCCGACGACATCACCGTGTCCGACCTGGCAGGTGTCTACACCGGCGCCGCGGGCGGAAGGATCGAGCTGACCGAGGACGGCCACTACCGCGCCAGCAAGCTGTCGCCGGCCGCGAACGGCCAGCCCGAAGAGGGTACGTGGACCCTCGACCTCGCCTCGGAGAGCACCGAGGACATGATGCTCGGCGACATACAGCTGTGGATCTCCGGTGACCGGGAGGAGCCGTGGCTGTACCGCTTCGACGGCGATCCCGACCGGTGCCACCTCATCGAGTTCCACCGGAAGAGGTGACCTCCGGCGCGAGGGGGGGGCGTGCGGAGCGCCCCGACCCTGCGCACACCGGCCGGCTGAATGGGCGCGCGGCCACGCGAACGACGTGGCAGGATCCTCGGCATGCCTGGGCGCGCGCTGAGCTTCGGAGCGAGGGCGGGAGCGTACGAGGAGTTCCGCCCGGGCTATCCCGCGGAGCTCGGTGATCTGGTGCTGGCGTACGCGGGTCGACCGGTCCGGACCGCCCTGGAGATCGGCGCGGGGACCGGCAAGGCGACCCGGCTGTTCGCCGGCCGGGGGATCACCGTCACCGCGACGGACCCGGACGGGGCCATGCTCGCCGAGTTGCGCCGGCAGGTGCCGACGGAGGTGCGGATCGTGCGGGCCGCGTTCGAGGACCTGCGACCGGGGGAGCGTTACGGGCTGGTCTACGCGGCGGCGGCGCTGCACTGGACGGAACCGGCGGGCCGGTGGTCGCGGATGGCCGCGCTGGTGGCCCCGGGTGGCGTGTTCGCCTCGTTCGGCGGGCCGGTCCAGTTGGCGGACCCGGCCGTGCGGCGGGCCGTCGACGCGGCCCGGGCACCCTTTCTCAGCAGCGACGAGATCCCGTCGCCGGACGGGACGCCGCCGGGGCACCACATGCAGTGGCCGGGCACGGAGCTGCAGCGCTCGGCGTGGTTCGCCGACGTCCGGCAGTCGGTGATCGAGCGGCGGTTCACGATGAGCGCCGCCGACTACGTCGGCTACCTCTCCACCGTCTCGGCCTACCTCCAGCTGCCCGAGCCCGTGCGGGAGCGGGTGTTCGCCGGCATCCGGCGGGTGCTGCCGGAGACGGTCGGGATCGCCGCCGACATCACCGTCCACCTCGCCCGCCGCCAGCCCGACCGGTAGCGCCCCCGGAGGGACCGACCGGTAGCGCCTCCGGGAGGGGCCCGACCGGTAGCGCCCGGAAGCCGCCCGGAGGGGCCAGGCGAGCGCCGGGGGAGCCGGCCGGGCGGCGAGCGCCCGGGAAGCCGCCCGGCCGGGCGAGACGAGTGCCCGGGGAGCCGAGGAACGCCGCGATACCGGCGCGCCGGCCGGGGCCGTCGCCGGCTGGGCGGCGGCCCCGGCCGGCGGTTCAGTACGCGTAGGTCACCGAGACGGTGGTGCTGGGGCAGTTGTTCGCCCAACTGGTCAGCGCGCTCTTCTCCGCGCTGTCCACGGTGAGCCGCCACCGGATCTTCACGGCGACCCATTCCTTGACGTAGCGGCAGCGGGCGGAGGCGTACGGCGGCAGCCAGGTCGCCGGGTCCTGGTCGCCCTTGGCCTGGTTCACGTTGTCGGTGACCGCGGCCAGGGCCCGGGCGTCGCCCAGGTCGTTGGCGTAGGCCTGGCGGCGGCTGGTGGTCCAGGACCGGGCGCCGGAGTCCCAGGCCTCGGCCAGCGGCACCATGTGGTCGATGTCGAGGTCGCTGGTGAGGGTCCAGTAGGCGTTGTCGTAGTAGGAGTACCAGCGGCCGCCGGAGAGGGTGCAGGTGCCGCTGATGCTCGGCGCGGTCACGGCCTCGGCGAGGAGGACCTCGTTGCGGGTGGTGCAGCCGTCGCCGTCGGCGTCGATCCAGTGGGGGAACAGGTCGCGGCTGTAGCCGGTGCGGACCTCGGTGGCGACCGGGAGGCCGGCGACGGCGGTGCTGAGGGAGGCGGAGTAGCCGGCGGCCGGGGCCGGCTGGGCGAGGCCGAGGGTGGCGGCCAGGATCGCGCCGAGGCTGATGGCCGTCGCGCGGAGGGTGCGGGTCATGGTGCTCCGTCCGATCGGGGGGAAGGGTGGCACCTATATAGACCGGCCTGGAAGTAACGGTCTAGATCAATTTGAGTGAACGGCGGTTGAGGCCCGGGCGTACCTTCTGGGCCGTTGCGTCTGTCGTGTTCACCGCGGCTTTAACCGTTCGCAGGCGGATGGGCGCATGCTGGGGGATGCTGGCCTCACGGCATCGGGCCGTGGACCAGATCGAGGAGAGGGGCGGGGATGGCCGACGACACCCCTTCGCAGCTTCCGTCGGAGCCGCCCATGGCCGTACGCGAGCCGGCCGCCGCGTCTCCCGCCGGCCCGCCGAGCAGCCTGGACCTCTGGGCCCGGGCACAGGTGCTGCACCGCTGCTTCGGCGACGACGACGGCGAACCGCACATCATGCGCGGCCTGGACTAATCGGGGCTCGCACCCGCCGCCCGGTCAGTCGCCGGGCGGCCCTTCGGCGCGCCATCCCGCCGCCACCTGGTCGGGGCCGCCGCCGACCCGGGCGGAGCCGAGCAGGGCGGCGGTGGGCAGCCGCAGCGTCCCGTCGGCGTCCCGGTAGGCGGCGGTGAGCCGGTCGTACTCGTGCCGCAGGCGTGCCCGCACGGCGGCGGGCTGCCGCTGCATCATCAGCCCGGCGCTGCCGATGCCGGCCGCCGGGCCGGCCCACCAGTCCTCCGGGTCGGCGTGGTGTGTCCAGGTCAGGGTCTGGCAGTGCACGTCGGCCAGCCCCGCCCCGGCCAGCACGCCGGCCAGGCCCGACTCGGTGCGCGGAAAGTCCCGTTCGGGCGCGAGCCGGGGCAGGCCGGCCGGCGGGGCGCCCCCGGCGGCGGCGACGGCCTCGCCCCAGAGCCGCTGCAGCGGCGGGTGCGGCGACGGCCAGACCGTCACCGCCACCCGCCCGCCCGGGCGTACCACCCGGCCCAGCTCGGCCAGCGCCGCGGCCGGGTTCCCGACGTGGTTGAGCACGAAGTTCGCCACCGCCGCGTCGAACACGGCGGCCGGGAACGGCAGGTCCGGCAGGGCCGCGGCGCAGCGCCGCGCATCCGGTGCCTGCCGCCCGGCTGCGTCGAGCATGCTCGCCTCGGCGTCGACCGCCACCACCCGGGCGTCGCGGGCCAGCGCGGCCGCCGCGACGGTGCCGGGCCCGGTGCCGGCGTCGAGCAGCCGCCGTCCGGGCCGCACCGCCGCCGCGTCCAGCAGCGCCGGCGTCGGGTACGCGCAGAGCCGGGCGAAGCTGCGCTCGTACGCCCGCGCCCGGCCCGCCCAGCGGGACCGCTCGTGCCGGTCGTACTCCGTGTCGATCATGCGTCGAGGGTAGCCCCGGCCCTCAGACCAGCAGATCCTTGTAGTAGACGCTCGCGGTGCGGGCGCCCGAGTCGCCGCCGGCGAAGCCGAAGCAGAGCCGCGCCGAGCTGGCGTCCCCGGTGGGCAGCTGGATGGCCATGCCCTCCGGCTCCCGGAACGGGAGGGTGTAGCCGGCCTTGGTGAGCCCTCGGTCGACCTGGGCGCCGGTGTTGAGGTCCACCACCGTGATGTACGTGTTGCCGGTGCCCTCGACCGAGTCGTACGTGCCGTACCCCGAACCCTCCAGCATGTACAGGTAGCTGCCCAGCGCGGTGTAGCCCTGGAACGGCCGGGCGGAGCCCACGGTCGTCGGCTGGGCGACGCTGGCCAGCGGCGTGTAGGTGCGGGCGCGTACGTCGGCCAGGTTGTAGACGTTGTAGCGGAAGCCGCTGCTGACCTTGTGCCGCAGGATGAGCCGGTTGGTGGTCGGGTCGATGACGCAGGTGTTGTTGGTGGAGCCGCTGACCGGCCGGTGCTTCTCCAGCCCGCTGGTCGAGGTGGTGAACACGGCGCCGGGGGTGAACTTGAACCGGGTGATGGCGGTGCCCCACTGGTCGACCGCGTCGGTCTCGGTCCACAGGTAGGCGGTGCTGCCGACCGGCTCCACGCCCATCCCCACGCCGTGGCCGAAGCCCTTGAGGTACATAAAGGTGATCTTGTTGCCGGCCAGGTCGAGCTGGGTGACGCAGAGGTCGCCGTTGGCGACCCGGGTGGCCCCGGGGACCGGGGCGCTCTCGCCCGGCAGCTGGACGCCGCCCTGCACCACCTGCACCGTGTAGATCCGCTTGTTGACGTTGTCGAAGGCGAGGGACTGCAGCACCGTGACGTTGTGCAGCCGCTTCTCGCGGATCAGCTTGTCCGACGGGTCGCTCAGGTTGAACCGCCGGGAGGCGGGGACCGACGCCAGCGCCGGTCGGGCGGCGGCCGCGCCGAACGCGGCCCCGGCGGCGCCCACGCCGGCGGCGCGCAGCAGGGTTCGACGGTTGATGAGGTGCTCCATGGTAGTCCCCCGTGCATCGAGATCAGACGATCGGCACACCCTACCGGCGGCGCGCCGGCCCGGCTGTCCCGTCGCGGGTACGCGGCCGGGAGCACGGGTCTCCTACGCTGGCGGTCATGACGACAGTGCTGGTGACCCTTGCGGTGGTGGCGGTGCTGGTGGCGGCGGTGGTCGGCGTCGTGCTGCGGCGCGACCGGGGCCGGTCCGCGCCGGACGAGGACCGGTCGGCGGCGCACGACGCGGAGGCCCGCCGCCAGCGGTACGAGGCACAGCGCCACGCCGCCCAGTCGCACACCGTCCGGCGGGACATGCCGAACAGCATGTGACGGACCGGCCGGCCGGCGTCGGCGCTCGCGGTGCGGCACGGGCGGGTGAACGATGCCCGTCCCGAGCGCGTGCTCCCCGGTGGGCATCAACGGCGCGCGGTCGGGGTACTTGCGCAGCCACAGTGACTCAGCCGGGGAGGCGACCGTGCGGAAGAAGGCGGGACGTCGGCGGCCGGGCCCGCTCGCGGGGCTCCTGGTGGCCGTGGTGCTGGCGGCCGGGTGCATGGGCGGCGGCCTCGACTCCGGTGAGCCGCGGGAGCCCGGCTCGCGGCAGACCGGGCAGCCGAGCCCCCGGGGCGCGGACACCACCCGGGCCGACGGCACCACCAGCGTCGTCGAGTTCAAGCAGGACTTCACCGACGCCGTCGGCATCGCCGAGCGCTACTGGACCGAGCGGTTCCGCGCCTCCGGCGAGCGGTTCCAGCCGATCCGCCGGGTGGTGCCCTACACCCGGGCGGGGGAGGTGTCCTGCGGCGGCGAAGGGCTGCCGCGCAACAACGCCGTCTACTGCTCGGCCGGCGACTTCATCGCCTACGACGTGAACTGGTCGGTGGCGGCGTTCCGGCAGGTCGGTGACGCGTTCCTGTTCTACCTCCTCGGCCACGAGTACGCCCACGGTGTGCAGGTGCGCCTCGGCGTCCGCTACAACTTCACCATCCAGCAGGAGTTGCAGGCCGACTGCATGGCCGGGGCCTACATCGGGGACAACGTGCGGTCCCGGACGCTCACCCTCGACCAGGGCGACCTGGACGAGTTCCGGGAGGGGTTGCTGGCGGTCGGCGACGACCCGGACCAGCCGTGGTTCGCCGAGGGCTCGCACGGCACCGCCGAGCAGCGCACCGACTCGTTCTTCCGCGGCTACCGGGACTCCCTGGACGCCTGCGGTCTCGGATGATGCCGCAGGTCACCCTCGCGCGGGAGCCCGGCCACCGGCCCGGGCCCGGCTGAGAGGATCAGCGGATACGCCCACCCGAGGAGGCCCCCGCTGAGCAGCAAGCATCCCGCCGCCGTGCTCTTCGACATGGACGGCACCCTGGTCGACAGCGAGAAGCTCTGGGACGTCGCGTTGCAGGAGTTGGCGGCCGTCTACGGCGGCACCCTCTCCGACGCCGCCCGCGTGGCGATCATCGGGACCAGCATGGCCGACTCGATGCGGATCCTGCACGACGACCTGGGCCAGCCGGAGCGCGACCCGCAGGCCAGCGCCGACTGGATCAACGCCCGCATCCTGGAGCTGTTCCGCACCGGCCTGCGCTGGCGGCCGGGCGCGCTGGCGCTGCTGCGGGCGGTCCGCGCCGCGGGAATCCCCACCGCCCTGGTCACCTCCAGCGGCCGGCCACTGGTCGAGGTCGCCCTGGACACCCTGGGCCGGGACAGCTTCGACGCCGTGGTCTGCGGCGACGAGGTGGACGCGGCGAAGCCGCACCCCGAGCCGTACCTGACCGCCGCCCGGCTGCTCGGCGTGCCGATCGCGCGCTGCGTGGCGATCGAGGACTCGCCGACCGGGGTGGCCAGCGCGCTGGCCGCCGGCGCCGCCGTGCTGGCCGTGCCGGCCGAGGTGCCGCTGCCGCCGACCGCGGGCGTACACCAGCTGGCCAGCCTGACCGGGGCGGACCTGGAGCTGCTCGCGGCGCTGCTCGGCGAACCGCCGGCCTGACCGGCACCGGCCGGCCCGACCACGCGCGACGGCCCCCGCCACCTGAGGTGGCGGGGGCCGTCGCGGCCGGCGGGGTCAGTCGTGCGCGATGGCCCCCAGCACGTTGATCCGTGCGGCGCGGATCGCCGGCAGCACCGCGGCGACCACACCGATGATCGCGGCCATGATCAGGAACGTCACCATCTGACCCCAGGGCAGGATCAGGTCGGTGATGCCCTCGTCCTTGAGCGCCTCGACCACCGCCGCGCCGAGACCCGTGCCGACCACCACGCCGAGCAGCGCGCCGAAGATGGAGATCACCACCGCCTCCACCGTGATCATCCGCATGGTCTGGGCGCGTCGCAGGCCGATCGCCCGCAACAGGCCCAGCTCCCGGGTCCGTTCCAGCACCGACAGCGCGAGCGTGTTGATGATGCCCAGCACCGCGATCACGATGGCCAGCGCCAACAGGATCTGGATCATCTGGAGCAGGGAGTCCAGCTGGCCGGTCTGCTGCTCGATGAACGCGGCCAGGTCGACCACCGACACCTCCGGGCTGTCCGCCAGCAGCCGCTCGACCTGTGGCTGCACCGTGTCCACCGACGTGCCGGGGGCGAGCTGCAGGAAGCCCTGGATGGGCTGCGGGATGGCGAAGTCCGCCGCCGCCTGCGGCGGCAGGGTCACCGGGTTGGTCAGTTGCGAACTGGAGTAGATGCCGCTGACCGTGTAGGTGCGGGCCTCGCCGCGGGCCAGCTGCACCGGCACCGCCGAACCGACCGTGAGGTTACGGGCCTTCGCGGTGTCCGAGCTGACCAGCATCTGGTCCGGCGCCAGCCGGCTGATGTCACCGGCGGTGGCCTTCGCCCCGAAGACCTGCTGCAGCGCCGCCACGTTGCTCGACACCGCCACCCAGGTCCGCTCGCCGCCGACCACCGCCATGTCGCCGTACTCGCCGTCGACCATCCGCACGCCCGGGATCGCGGCGGCCTTCTCCAGCACCGCCGGGTCGAAGCTCGCCGGACGCGGACCGGACGACGCCCCGGCGATCACCAGGTCCGCCTTGATGGTGTCCTGGGCCAGGGCGCCGATGCTGCCCTTGGCCGAGTCCAGGATCACCGTCACGCCGGTGACCAGGGCGATGCCCACCATCAGCGCGGCGGCGGTGATCGCGGTGCGGCGCGGGTTGCGGCCCGAGTTGAGCCGGCCCAGCTTGCCCGGCACCGACCAGGAGAACAACGCGCCCAGCAGCGAGACCACCGGCCGGCTGATCACCGGCGTCAGCAGCGCCACCCCGATGAACGCGAACAGCACACCGCCGAGGATGGTCGCCAGGGTGCTGCCGCCGGCGTGCCCGCCGAGGCCGAGGAAGAGCAGCACCGCGCCGATGCCGGTGACCACCGCGCCGCCGATGGTGACCTTGGTCAGCGGCCGGTCCGGCGTGGCGACGTCCTGCATCGCGGCGATCGGCGGGATGCGCGAGGCGCGCACCGCCGGCAGCAGCGCGGCGACCACCGTGATCAGCATGCCGACGCCGAACGCGCCGATCACCGCCGACGGCGGCACACCCAGCCCGGCCAGGGTGAGACCCCCGGCGAGCTGACCGAACAGGTACGCCAGCAGCGCGCCCACCCCGATGCCGGCGGCCAGCCCCAGCACCGAGGCGATCAGGCCCACCGCGAGCGCCTCCAGCACCACCGAGCCGATGACCTGCCGGCCGCTGGCCCCGATCGCCCGCATCAGGGCCAGCTCACGGGTGCGCTGGGCCACGATGATCGAGAACGTGTTGAGGATCAGGAACGTGCCGACCAGCAGCGCCACCGCGGCGAACCCGAGGAGGATCTTGTTGAAGAACGACAACCCCTCCTTCAGGCCGGCCGCCGCGTCGTCGGCGAGCTGCTCGCCGGTCTTGACCTGGTAGTCGCCGCCCAGCGTGCGGGCCACCTCGTCGCGCAGCGCCGTCGGCGACGTGCCGTCGGCGGCCTCGATGCTGACGCTGCTGAACACGTCGGGCTTGCCGAGCATCAGCTGCTGCGCCACCGGAGTGGTGAAGGAGATCTCGTTGGCGCCGCCGATCGAGTCCCGGCCACCGCTGTAGCCGAACACGCCGACGATCGTGAACTCCTTCTTCGGCGCCAGGGTCAGCACGCCGACCCGGTCGCCGACCGCTACCTTGCCCGCCTTGGCCAGCGCGGCGTTGACCACGATCTCGTCGTCGGCCTGCGGCGCGTGGCCCTCGCGCAGCTCCAGCAGGTCGCCCTCACCGAGCCAGTTCTGGCCCAGCTGCGGCGGGCCGAACGAGGAGACCACCTTGCCGTTGCTGCCGATCAGGCGGGCGCCCTCGGCGGCGACCACGCCCTTGGCGTCGGCGACGCCGGGCACCGCCTTGACCCGGTCGAGCACGGACGCCGGCATCGGGGTGCTCACCGGCATCCCCTCCGCCCCGGAGACGTCGATCTTCGGCTTCGCCTCGACGCTCACGTCGACCTCGGAGTACGCGTCGGCGAAGACCGCGTCGAAGGACCGCCCGAGCGTGTCGGTGAGCACGAACGCGCCGGAGACGAACATGACGCCGAGCACCACCGCCAGGCCGGACAGCAGCAGGCGCAGTTTGCGCGCCAGCAGGCTCTTGAGCGTTGCCCGCAGCATCAGTTGCCCACCTCGGCCGGGGTGTCCAGCTTCTTCATGGTGTCCAGCACCGTCTCCGCGGTCGGCTCGATCAGCTCGGAGACGATCTCACCGTCGGCCAGGAAGACCACCCGGTCGGCGTACGCGGCCGCCGTCGGGTCGTGGGTGACCATCACGATGGTCTGGCCGTGCTCGCGTACCGAGTTGCGCAGGAAGTTCAGCACCTCGGCGCCGGAGCGGGAGTCCAGGTTGCCGGTCGGCTCGTCCGCGAAGATCACCTCGGGCCGGGCGACCAGCGCCCGCGCACACGCCACCCGCTGCTGCTGGCCGCCGGAGAGCTGCGCCGGCCGGTGCCCCAGCCGGTCCCGCAGGCCGACCGTGTCGATCACCGTGTCGTACCAGGCCGGGTCCGGCTTGCGGCCGGCGATCGACAGCGGCAGCAGGATGTTCTCCTGGGCGGTGAGCGTGGGCAGCAGGTTGAACTGCTGGAAGATGAAGCCGACCCTGTCCCGGCGCAGCTTCGTCAGCCCGGAGTCGCCGAGCCCGGTCACCGTGGTCTCGCCGATCATGACGGTGCCGCGGGTCACCGAGTCCAGCCCGGCGAGGCAGTGCATCAGCGTCGACTTGCCCGAACCGGACGGGCCCATGATCGCGGTGAACCGGCCTCGCTCGAACTCGGCGCTCACCCCCCGCAGCGCGACGACCTGCGCCTCGCCGCTGCCGTACACCTTCCACACGTCGTTGGCCCGGGCCGCGGCCTGCGCCTGCTGCCCCACCGTCGCGGTCACGTCATCTACCTCTTCCGTCTGATTCTCAAAATTCGCACCGCCCCCGCTGACCGGTGCGACCGTTCCATCCTCGACGCCGCGGCCGGGACATCCGTCCGTCTCCGGACGTATCCGGTGCCGAAATCCCGGTGCGGGTCACCCCCGAGACCGGCTCAGGGTCATCCCCGACCGCCACCCCGCGAGCACGGTGGCGAGGCTATGGCCTCACGTTGCGTGATGGTCAACCGTGCCACCCGGCTGATGGTCACGGTAGGTGATCGCCGCCACCCGGCCGCCGGGTCAGCCGCCCGGCCGCACCAGCCCCGTCTCGTACGCCAGCACCACGGCCTGCACCCGGTCGCGCAGCCCCAACTTGGTCAACACGTGCCCGACGTGGGTCTTGATGGTGGTCTCGCTGACCGTCAGCGCCCGGGCGATCTCCGCGTTCGACAGCCCTCGCGCCACCTGCACCAGCACCTCGCGCTCCCGCTCGGTCAGCGCGTCCAGCGCCTTCGGAGGGGTGGCCGCCGGGTCGGGCAGCGCGTCGGCGAACCGGTCCAGCAGCCGGCGCAGGATGCGCGGCGCCACCACCGCCTCCCCGGCCGCCACCGTGCGGATCGCGGTCACCAGGTCCTCGGCCGGCACGTCCTTGGCCAGGAACCCGCTCGCCCCGGCGCGCAGCGCGCCGACCACGTACTCGTCCAGGTCGAAGGTGGTGAGGATGAGCACCCGCACCGGCAGCCGGGCGTCGACGATGGCCCGGGTCGCCGCCACCCCGTCCATCCGGGGCATCCGGATGTCCATCAACACCACGTCCGGCAGCAGCCGGCGGGACAGCTCCACCGCCTCCAGGCCGTCCCCGGCCTCGGCCACGATGTCCAGGTCGTCCTCGGTGCCCAGCACCATCCGGAACCCGGTCCGCAGCAGCGGCTGGTCGTCGGCGAGCAGGACACGCACCGGCCGGCCCGTGCTGTCGGTCATCCCCGTCCCCCCGTCGCCGCGCCCGCCGGGACCGCCCCGGCGGAGTCCAGCGGGATCCGCGCGTATACCCGGAAGCCGCCGCCGGGCCGCGGGCCCGTCCGCAGGACCCCACCGTAGAGGGCGACCCGCTCGCGCATCCCGACCAGCCCGTGCCCGATCCGGTCGGTCGCCGGCGTGGGCCCCCGCCCGGTGTCGGTCACCTCCACCGCCAGCCAGCCGTCGCCCCAGGTCAGCTCGACCTCCGCGGTGGCCCGCCCGCCGTGCTTGAGGGTGTTGGTCAGCGCCTCCTGGATGACCCGGTAGACGGCCAGCGCCACGCCCTCCTCCAGCGCGGCGGGCGTCCCGTCCACCCGCAGCGTCACCGGCAGCCCGGCCTCCCGGACCTGCTCGACGAGGGCCTCGATGCCGGTCAGCCCCGGCTGCGGGGCCAGCTCGGCCGCCGGCTCGGCGTCGGTGCGCAGCACGTCCAGCAGCCGGCGCAGCTCCCGCAGGGTCGCCCGGCCGGTCTCCTCGATGGTGGCCATCGCCCCGTCGGCGGCCTGCGGATCCCGGTGCAGCACCCGCCGCGCCCCGGTCGCCAGGACCCCCATCACGCTGACGTGGTGGGCCACCACGTCGTGCAGCTCCCGGGCGATCCGCCGCCGCTCGTCGGCGACGGCCTGCTCGGCCAGCGACCGCTGGGTGGCCTCGGCGATCCGGGCCCGCTCCCGCAGCATCCGGGTCGACTGCCGGCGCGCCTGCACCGCCCGGCCCACCGCGAACGCCACCCCGGCGGTGAGCAGGTTGTTCAGCAGCAGGTACGCCGGGCCCATGTCGAGCACGCCGTCCAGCGGCACGGCCAGGTTGGCCAGCAGCACCGGCACCCACAGCAGCAGCGCGGCCAGCCCGGCCGGGCGCAGCGGCCGGTGCGCGGCCATCGTGTAGGTGAGCACTACGAAGGCCAGCCCCTGGGTGCCCGGCGCGTGCCGCAGCAGCACCGGCAGGGCCAGGGTCGCCACCGCCGCCAGCACCGCCGGCCACGGCGCGACCCGGCGCACCGCCACCGGGGCGGCGGCGAGCACGCTGCCGCCCAGCGCGGCCCAGAGCTGCCCGGGCCGCAGCTCCTGCGGCATGAGCAGCAGGAACGCGGCGTCCAACGCCGCCAGGACGAGCGCGAGGCCGGTGTCGGCGGCCAGCGGTCGACGCCGGAGCCACCCCGGCAGCCGGTTGGTCATGCCACGACGCTAGCCGCCACCCGGCCGGGACCGTCGTCGCCGAAGCCGAACCCGTCCTCCTCCGGAAGGAGGAGGGTCACTCGTCCGCCCCCGGCGCCGCCGGCCGGGACCGGGCGTCGGTGAGCGGGTCGCCGGCGCCGGCGACCGGGAACGGCGGCGGAGTGCCGCCGAAGCTCGGGCAGCGCGCCTGGTGGCTGCACCAGTCGCAGAGCCGGCTCGGCCGGGGCCGGAAATCCTGCCGGGCGGTGGCCTGCTCGATCGCCTGCCAGAGCGCCACCACCGTGCGCTCGAAGCGCAGCAGCTCCTCGGCGTCGGGGGCGTAGTCGCACACCTCGGCGTCCTTCAGGTAGAGCAGCCGCAGCACCCGGGGCACCACGCCCCGGGTCCGCCACAGCACCAGGGCGTAGAACTTGAGCTGGAACAGCGCCCGCGCCTCGAACGCCTCGCGCGGCGCCCCGCCGGTCTTGTAGTCGACCACCCGCAGCGCGCCGTCCGGGGCCACGTCGAGCCGGTCCAGGTAGCCGCGGATCAGCAGCTCCCCGTCGACCACCGCGGAGATCAACGCCTCCCGCTCGGCCGGCTCCAGCCGGCGCGGGTCCTCCACCGCGAAGTAGCCCTCCAGCAGGCCCGCCGCCGAGCGGAGGAAATCGGCCTGCGCCGCGGCGTCGCCCTCGGCGAACAGGGTGGCCAGCTCCGGCTGCTCGGCGACCAGCCGGTCCCACTGCGGGGAAACCAGGTCGCCGGCGGAACGCGGCGTGCGGGCCGCCGCCGGCAGGTCGAACAGCCGCTCCAGCACCGCGTGCACCAGGGTGCCCCGGGCCTGCTCCACCGTCGGCCGCTCGGGCAGCCGGTCGATGCTGCGGAACCGGTAGAGCAGCGGACAGGTCTTGAAGTCCGCCGCCCGCGACGGCGACAGCGACGCCCGCACCGAGGGCGGCTCCGCCGCCGGGGGGAGGGGCTGCGCGTCGATCACCGGTTCCGCCGTCATGCCCGGAAGGTTAGGGCACCGGTGTGACAGGGCGGCCGTCGCCGCACCGGGGCATGATCCGCCGCGCGTACCATCAGGCCGGTGGAGCGCAGCAGCCGACCGTCCCGCCGGCCCGGGCTGACCGTCGGTCGGGTGTGCGGCGTCCCGCTGCGCGTCGACGCGTCGATGCTGCTGCTCACCGCCGTCGTCACCGTCCTGTACGCGGCCCTCGCCCGCCGCCAGCTCGACCTCGGCCACCTCGGCGGCTACCTGGTCGCGCTGGGCTTCGTGATCTCCCTGCTCGGCTCGGTGCTGCTGCACGAGCTGGGGCACGCGCTCACCGCCCGCCGGCACGGCATCGGCGTGCGCGGGATCACCCTGGAACTGCTCGGCGGCTACACCGAGATGGACCGGGACGCCCCCAGCCCCCGCGTCGACCTGCTGGTCTCGCTGGCCGGCCCGGCCGTCTCCGCGGTCCTCGGCGCCGCCGGCGTGGCCGCCACCCTGGCCCTGCCCGGCGGCACCCTGGCCCACCAGCTCGCGTTCCAACTGGCGGTGAGCAACGTGGTGGTCGCCGTGTTCAACAGCCTGCCCGGGCTCCCGCTCGACGGCGGCCGGGCGCTGCGGGCCGCGGTCTGGGCGCTCACCCGGGACCGGCACCTGGGCACCGAGGTCGCCGGCTGGGTCGGCCGGGCCGTGGCGGTGGCCACCCTGGCCCTGGTCGTCCTGCTCACCCTGCGCCGGGCCGTCGCCCCGCTCGCGCTGCCGCTGGTGCTGCTCGTCGCGGTCACCCTGTGGCGCGGCGCCGGGCAGTCCATCCGGATGGCCCGGATCGGCCGGCGCCTGCCGCTGGTCGACCTCGCCCGGCTGGCCCGCCCGGTGTTCCCGGTGCCCAGCGGCACCCCGCTGGCGGAGGCGCAGCGCCGCCGCGCCGAGGGCGTCGATCCGGCCGCCGCGCTCGCCGTGGCCGACGCCACCGGCCGGCCGGTCGCCCTGGTCGACCCGGCCCGGGCCGACGCCGTACCCCCGGAACGGCGGCCGTGGCTCGCGGTGGACGCGGTCTGCCGCAACCTGGCCGGCCTGCCCGCCCTCCCGGTCGGCGCGGACGGCGAGCACGTGCTGGAGACCCTGCGCACCCACCCGGGCGCGCAGTACGTCGTGACGGCAGGCGAAGATGTGGTCGGCGTCCTGCACATCGCGGATCTGGCCCAGCTCCTGGAACCCAAACGGAAGACGAACACGTGACCGCTCATTCCCCCACCGCCCCCGCGCTGCCTCCTGTGCACCGGGGGCCGTTCCGGCCCGGCGACCGGGTGCAGCTGACCGACCCCAAGGGGCGGATGCACACCGTGACGCTGGAACCCGGCAAGGAGTTCCACACCCACCGGGGGATCCTCAAGCACGACGCGCTGATCGGCCTGCCCGACGGCAGCGTGGTCACCACCGCCGGCGGCGGCACCGCGTTCCTGGCGCTGCGGCCGCTGCTGTCGGACTATGTGCTGTCCATGCCGCGCGGCGCCCAGGTGATCTATCCGAAGGACTCGGCGCAGATCGTGGCCATGGGCGACATCTTTCCCGGCGCCAAGGTCCTCGAGGCGGGCGCCGGCTCCGGCGCGCTCTCCTGCTCGTTGCTGCGCGCCGTGGGCACCGAGGGCGAGCTGCACTCCTGGGAGCTGCGGGAGGACTTCGCCGAGATCGCCAAGCGCAACGTGGAGGCCTTCTTCGCCGGCCCGCACCCGGCCTGGCGGCTGCACGTCGGTGACGTCGCGCAGTGCCAGGAGACCGGCTTCGACCGGATCATCCTGGACATGCTCACCCCGTGGGAGACCCTCGACATGGTCGAGCGGGCGCTCGTGCCCGGCGGCGTCTTCATCGGCTACGTGGCCACCACCCCGCAGCTGTCCGAGCTGGTCGAGGCGCTGCGCGAGCGCGGCGGGTGGACCGAGCCGCGCGCCTGGGAGTCCCTGGTGCGCGACTGGCACGCCGAAGGGCTGGCCGTCCGCCCCGACCACCGCATGATCGCGCACACCGCGTTCCTGGTCTCCGCGCGCAAGCTCGCCCCCGGGGTCACCGCGCCGCCGCGGCGGCGCAAACCCAGCAAGGGCACCGAGGCGTACGTCCAGCGCCGGCAGGCGCTGCGCGAGGCGGAACTGGCCCGCCGGGTGGCCGCCGAGGAGCCGGCCCAGGGCCAGCCGTGACCCCCCGGCGCGGACGGGGATGAGCGGGTGGATCATGTGTCCGGGGGACGGCGCCGGACGGGCGGAGACGGTGGCATGAGCGAGCGGATCGGTGGACGGGATCACCGGGAGGCGTGGGCATGAGCAGCCCCGGCTACGGCAACGGCGACCTGCCCGCGGTCTTTCCCGACTGGTCGCCCTACGCCGACCTGGAGTCGGCGGCCCGGGCCTACCTGCGCGACCCGGACATCGCCCTGGACGCCCTCGGCGGGGTGCTGCGCGGCGCGTCGGTGCTCGGCTTCACCCTGGAACGCTTCGTCAACGAGGTCAACGGGGTGTGGCAGGAGGTCGTCGTCTGCGACGGCAGCCGGCTGGTGCTCTGGCACGGCGAGGACGTCCCGCCGGGGGAGGGGCCACCCGGGTCGATGACCTCCTCGTTGCGGGTGGTGCCGGTCTCCACGGTCACCGAGGTCGGCTGCCGGCGCCGGCTCACCCGCGCCGACAACGGCGAGGTCCGGGTCGACAGCATCGACGTCTACCTGCTGCTCAGCTCGCTGGACGAGGCCCCGCCCGGTGACGAGGCGGTCGGCGCGCCCCGGCACGACGCGCTGCGTTTCGGCAAGACCCTCGACGACGGCGGGGCCGGGCAGATCGCCCGGCTGGAGGAGTTCGCCCGGCTCGTCGCCTCGGTGGTCGGCCGCCCCCTGCTCTGACCGACGCACGCGGGCCGGGGACGTCGCCGTCCCCGGCCCGCGCTGTCGATCGTGCTGGCTGCTCCGCCCGGTCGGGCCTCAGTCCTCGGCCTCGGGGCCGGCCACCTCGACGCCGTCGCCGCGCACCACGTGGATGCACTCGCCCGGGCACTCCTTCGCCGAGTCGATCACCTCGAGGCGCAGGTGCTCGGGCACGTCCACCCGCGCGCCGGGGGTCAACCGCAGCTCGCCGTCGGCGCCCTTGACGTACGCCAGGCCGTCGACGTCGAACTCGAAGACCTCCGGCGCGTACTGCACGCACAGCCCGTCACCGGTGCAGAGGTCCTGGTCGACCCAGACCTGAAGCTGGTCCGTCGCGACGTCGGTCACGAAGCACCCCCCATGTTCTCCCGTCCCACCCCCCGACGGTACCCGAACGCCCGTACCCGCCCGCCGACCAGCCCTTGGCGATCAAGCTTCGGTGACGAGCGCGTTGCGGAGGACCGAATCGGGCTCATAGCGGCTAGTGTTAGCTCAGAACGTTCAAGCCCCCCGGGGAGGTGGGACGTGGCACGCAGCGACGACGCGGACTCGCGCGCCGCACGGTGGGAGAAGGAGGCCCACGATCTCTCCACGCAGGTCGCGTTCCTGCAAGAGGAACTCGCTCTGGTGCGGCGCAAGTTGACCGAAAGCCCCCGACACGTCCGGCAGCTCGAGGAGCGGCTGGCGGCCACCCAGGCCCAGTTGGCGCGGCTGACCGAGAACAACGAACGGCTCGTGAGCACCCTCAAGGAGGCTCGCGCGCAGATCGTGACGCTCAAGGAGGAGATCGACCGCCTCGCCCAGCCACCGAGTGGCTACGGCGTGTTCCTGGCCAAGCACGACGACGGCACGGTGGACGTGTTCACCGGCGGGCGCAAGCTCCGGGTGGCCGTCTCACCCTCGTTGGAGGTCGACGAGCTGCGTCGTGGCCAGGAGGTCCTGCTCAACGACGCGCTCAACATCGTCGACGCGCTCGGCTACGAGCGGGTCGGCGAGGTCGTGATGCTCAAGGAGATCCTCGCGGGTCCCGACGGCGCTCCGGGCGACCGGGCCCTGGTGGTCTCCCACTCCGACGAGGAGCGGATCGTGCACCTCGCCGAGACCCTGATCGGTTCGCCGATCCGGGCCGGCGACTCGCTGATGATCGAGCCCCGCTCGGCGTACGCGTACGAGCGGATCCCCAAGAGCGAGGTCGAGGAGCTGGTCCTGGAGGAGGTGCCCGACGTCGACTACACCGACATCGGCGGCCTCCAGGCGCAGATCGAGCAGATCCGCGACGCCGTGGAGCTGCCGTTCCTGCACGCCGACCTGTTCCGCGAGCACCAGCTCCGGCCGCCCAAGGGCATCCTGCTCTACGGCCCGCCCGGCTGCGGCAAGACGCTGATCGCCAAGGCGGTGGCCAACTCGCTGGCCAAGAAGATCGCCGAGCGGGAGGGCAAGGAGCGGCACACCAGCTTCTTCCTCAACATCAAGGGCCCGGAGCTGCTCAACAAGTACGTCGGCGAGACCGAGCGGCACATCCGGCTGATCTTCCAGCGGGCCCGGGAGAAGGCCGGCGAGGGCACCCCGGTGATCGTGTTCTTCGACGAGATGGACTCGGTGTTCCGCACCCGCGGTTCCGGCGTCTCCTCCGACGTGGAGAACACCATCGTCCCGCAGCTGCTCAGCGAGATCGACGGCGTGGAGGGCCTGGAGAACGTCATCGTCATCGGCGCCTCCAACCGGGAAGACATGATCGACCCGGCGATCCTGCGTCCCGGCCGGCTCGACGTGAAGATCAAGATCGAGCGGCCGGACGCCGAGGCGGCCAAGGACATCTTCTCCAAGTACATCCTCGCCGGCCTGCCCCTGCACGCCGACGACCTCGCCGAGCACGGCGGCGACCCCCAGGCCACCGTCGCCGCGATGATCGACGCGGTGGTGCTGCGGATGTACTCGGAGACCGAGGAGAACCGCTTCCTCGAGGTCACCTACGCCAACGGCGACAAGGAAGTCCTCTACTTCAAGGACTTCAACTCCGGCGCGATGATCCAGAACATCGTCGACCGGGGCAAGAAGATGGCCATCAAGGAGTTCCTCACCTCGGGGCGCAAGGGCCTGCGGCTGCAGCACCTGCTCGACGCCTGCGTCGACGAGTTCCGCGAGAACGAGGACCTTCCCAACACCACCAACCCCGACGACTGGGCGCGCATCTCCGGCAAGAAGGGCGAGCGGATCGTCTACATCCGCACGCTCGTCTCCGGCGGCAAGGGCGCCGAGGCCGGGCGGTCGATAGAGACCGCCAGCAACACCGGCCAGTACCTGTAACCCCACGGCGACACCGAAGGGCCCGCGGCGCACCCGGATGCTGTTGGTTAATTCGGGTTCTGCTGCTTCGCCCCGTCGGATCTATCCGGCGGGGCGAAGTTGTGCGAAGTGGCTGATGCGGGTGGCGGC
>NZ_JBFAJK010000074.1:0-19042 GCF_040655175.1 Micromonospora sp. NPDC050495
GCTCCAACGAAAACCCCCTGCTCTTCGACGGCGGCGGCAACAAGAAGGCCGCCTACAACTCCGTCCTCAACGTCCTCAACAGCGCCGGCCCGACCTCCGGACCGACCACGAGCCCGACCTCGGGGCCGACCACCGGCCCGACGCCGGGCAACGGCACCGGCCGGATCATCGGGGTGCAGTCGAACCGGTGCATCGACGTGCCCAACGCCACGCAGACCAACGGCACCCGGGTCCAGCTCTACGACTGCCACGGGCAGTCCAACCAGCAGTGGACGTACACCGCCAGCAAGCAGCTGATGGTCTACGGCAGCAAGTGCCTGGACGCGAACGGTGCGGGCACCGCGAACGGCACCGGGATCATCATCTGGGACTGCAACGGCCAGCCGAACCAGCAGTGGAACGTCAACTCCAACGGCACCATCAGCGGCGTGCAGTCCGGGCGCTGCCTGGACGTCTGGGGCACCAACAACGGCCAGCAGATCCAGCTGTACGACTGCCACGGGCAGGCCAACCAGCAGTGGCGGACCGAGTTCAGCGGCGGCACCACCTCGGCGCCGCCGACCTCGACGCCGCCGTCCTCGCCGCCGCCGGGCGGGTGTGCGCTGCCGTCGACCTACCGCTGGTCGTCGACCGGCGCACTGGCGAACCCGCAGAACGGCTGGGTTTCCGTCAAGGACTTCACCAACGTCGTCTACAACGGCAAGCACCTGGTTTACGCGTCGAACGTCAACAGCAGCGGCTCGTACGGCTCGATGAACTTCGGGCTCTTCACGAACTGGTCCGACATGGCCTCGGCCAGCCAGACCGGGATGAGCCAGGGCACCGTGGCACCCACGCTGCTGTACTTCGCCCCGAAGAACATCTGGGTGCTGGCGTACCAGTGGGGACCGACCTCGTTCAGCTACAAGACGTCGAGCGACCCGACCAACGCCAACGGCTGGTCCTCGGCGCAGACGCTCTCCACCGCCAGCCTCCCCGACGCCCCGTACGGGGTGATCGACCAGACCCTGATCGGCGACGACCAGAACATGTACCTGTTCTTCGCCGGGGACAACGGCAAGATCTACCGGTCGAGCATGCCGCTGGGGAACTTCCCGGGCAGCTTCGGCTCGAGCTACACGACGATCATGAGCGACTCGACCAACAACCTGTTCGAGGGGGTCGAGGTCTACAAGGTGCAGGGCCAGAACCAGTACCTGATGATCGTCGAGGCGATCGGGAGCCAGGGGCGCTACTTCCGCTCCTTCACCTCCAACAGCCTGAGCGGCTCGTGGACCCCGCAGGCCGCCAGCGAGAGCAACCCCTTCGCCGGCAAGGCCAACAGCGGCGCAACGTGGACCAACGACATCAGCCACGGTGACCTGGTCCGCACCAACCCCGACCAGACCAAGACCGTCGACGCCTGCAACCTGCAGTTCCTGTACCAGGGCAAGAACCCCAGCGCGGGAGGCGACTACAACCTGCTGCCGTGGCGGCCGGGTGTGCTGACCCTGCAGCGCTGACGCGACGCGGCTCGGCCCAGGCCGAACCCGTTCGCTGAGCACCCGGGGCGTGCCCGGCACCACGAGGTGCCGGGCACGTCCTTTGGTGGGTTGCGCCCCCGGCTGGCCGGCGGCCGGCGGCGACCCGGGGCAAGCTGAGCCGGTGGAGCGCGAGTTGCTGACCGTCGGGCACGGCGCCGCCGACCGGGACCAGCTCGGGGACCTGCTGGCCGGCGCGGGGGTCAGCCTGGTCGTGGACGTGCGCCGCTACCCGGCCAGTCGGACCAATCCCGACGTCCGGCGCGAGGCCCTGGCACAGTGGCTGCCCGAACGGGGCATCGACTACCGCTGGGAGCCGCGCCTCGGCGGCCGCCGGCACGTCCGCGCCGGCGAGCCGGAACCGGACACCTGGTGGACCGTGGCGGCCTTCCGGGCGTACGCCGCGTACACCCGCACCGCCGACTTCGACGCGGCGCTGGACGAGGTGCTGGCCGACGCCGCGCGGCGGACCACCGCGGTGATGTGCAGCGAGAGCGTCTGGTGGCGCTGCCACCGGCGGCTGATCGCCGACGTCGCCGTGCTCGGCCGCGGGGTGCCGGTGTCGCACCTCATGCCGGACGGCCGGCTCCGCCCGCACCGGCCGGCCGAGGGGGCCCGCCGCCGCCCCGACGGGCACCTGATCTGGGACGGCTGACGTTCCGGCGGCCGGCTCGCCCGGGACGGCGGACCACCGCAATCCGCTGGCCGCGCCGCGGCCCGCGCCGCTAGCCTCACCGCATGCCGGAGCTGATCACCCCGACCACCCGCCTGCACCGGTCCTGGCTGGCCGCCCGGGACGAGTGGGGGCACGGCGTCCACCAGGACGGCGCCGGGCTGCGCCCCACCGACGAGGTGGACTCGCCGGCGGGCTTCGCGGACTGGGTGGGCCGGCTGCGGGCCGGCGAGGACGAGTCCCGGCTGCCCGAGGGCATGGTGCCGGCGCTCTACTGGTGGATCGTCGAGGACGACGAGGTGCTCGGCGCGATCTCACTGCGGCTGCGCCTCAACGACTTCCTGCGCGAGGCCGGCGGGCACATCGGCTACGGCGTCCGGCCCTCGGCCCGGCGGCGGGGCCTGGCGACCTTCGCGCTCGGTGTGGCGCTGGCCGAGGCGGGCCGGCGCGGCATTGACCCGGTCCTGGTCACCTGTGACGAGGAGAACACCGCCTCGGCGCGGACCATCGAGCGGCACGGCGGGGTGCTGGAGGACGTCCGGGACACCGAACTGGGCCGGCTGCGCCGCTACTGGATCGCCACCGGCTGACTCAGTCGGCCAGGTCCTCGGCGAGCAGGTCCATCAGGAGGCCGTCGTGCCAGCGGCCGTCGGCGCCCCGCTCGTAGCGGCGCAGGATGCCCACCGGGCGGAAACCCACCTTCGCGTACGCCCGGATCGCCGCGGTGTTCGCCGCCGCCGGGTCGATGGTGAACCGGTGGTGGCCGTACTCGTCGATCAGGTGGCGGGTCAGCGTGCGGATGGCGTCCCCGCCGAGGCCGGCGCCGCGTACCGCCGGGTCGAGGAAGATGTCCAGGCTGGCGTGACGGTAGTCCGGGTCCGGCTCGGCGTACCACTGGATCGCGCCGACCACCCGGCCGTCGTGCTCGATGGCGTAGACGGTGAGTTCACCGTCGGCCAGGTCGGCGCGGACCGCCCCGGCCAGGTCGTCGTCGCCGCGCCACCAGCGGCGTACCTCCGGGGTGGCCCGGATCGCCGCGAGGGCCGGCACGTCGGCGTCCGTGGCCGGTCGCAGCGTCACCGCCCGCCCCCGCAGCACGCCTCAGCCCCGCATCTCGCCGTGCTCGACGCAGACCGCCGACCAGCCGGACGGCAGCACCTGCACCTTCATCCGCCGCCGGCAGTGCGCGCAGTAGCGCGGCGGCTCCCATGCCCGGGCCGCCGTGCAGGCGTCGTGCCCACCCGTGGCGGACGCCTCGCCGCACCGGTCGCACCAGCGGGCCGCGACATCCGTCGCGGCCGGCGCACCAGGCTCGACACACTCCGTCACCGTCACCTCACAGGGTCGCCGACAGCGCCTTCACCGGCATCTTCAGGTCGTCCAGCAGCTTCAGGTCGTCGGTCGCCGGCCGGCCCAGCGTGGTCAGGTAGTTGCCGACGATGACCGCGTTGATGCCGCCGAGCAGACCGTCCCGGGTGCCCAGGTCGCCGAGGGTCAGCTCGCGGCCGCCCGCGTACCGCAGGATGGTGCGCGGCATGGCCAGCCGGAACGCGGCGATGGCCCGCAGCGCGTCCTTGCCCTCGACCACCGGCCGGTCGGCCAGCGGGGTGCCCGGACGCGGGTTGAGGAAGTTCAGCGGCACCTCGTGCGGGTCCAGCGCGGCGAGCTGCGCGGCGAACTCGGCCCGCTGCTCGACCGTCTCGCCGAGCCCGAGGATACCGCCGCAGCAGACCTCCATGCCGGACGCGCGGACCATCGTGAGGGTCTCCCAGCGCTCCTCCCAGGAGTGGGTGGTGACCACGTTGGGGAAGTAGGAGCGGCAGGTCTCCAGGTTGTGGTTGTAGCGGTGTACGCCCATCTCGACCAGCTCGTCGACCTGCTCCTGGGTGAGCATGCCCAGCGACGCGGCGACCTGGATGTCGACCTCGGCCCGGATGGCGTCCACACCCTCGCGCAGCTGCTTCATCAGCCGGGCGTCCGGGCCGCGCACGGCGGCCACGATGCAGAACTCGGTCGCCCCGGTCGCCGCGGTCTGCTTGGCGGCCTCGACCAGCGCCGGGATGTCCAGCCAGACCGAGCGGACCGGCGAGGTGAACAGGCCGGACTGCGAGCAGAAGTGGCAGTCCTCCGGGCAGCCGCCGGTCTTCAGCGACACGATGCCCTCGACCTCGACCTCCGGGCCGCACCAGCGCATCCGCACCTCGTGGGCGAGCTGGAGGGCGGCGGGCACGTGCTCGTCGGGCAGGTTCAGCACGGCGAGCACCCCGGCCTCGTCGAGGCCGACGCCGTTCTCCAGCACCTGGGTCCGGGCCTGGTCGAGGATCTCTGGCATGGCTCGTACCCTACAAGGCCGCCCGGAGGCCCGGAAACGGCCGCGTCGGGCCGCCGCGAGCAGGCCCGGCGAGCCGTACCGCGCCACGCCGGGGTGGTCCGGGCGGGTGGTAACTTCGCCCGGCGGAGGCCCCGGGCGGGGCCGGTGTGCGCGTGGGAAGGGGCGGGACGGTGGCGGACTGGCTGGCGGCCCTGGGCCGCCGCGCCGAGCTGCGGGCGAAGGCCGGGCTGACCCGCACGCTGCGCCCGCGCGCCGCCGGCGACGCCGTGGTCGACCTGGCCGGCAACGACTACCTCGGGCTGGCCACCCACCCGGAGGTCACCGCCGCCGCCGGGCAGGCGCTGACGGCGTACGGCCTGGGGGCCACCGGCTCGCGGCTGGTGCGCGGCTCCACGGACGCTCACCACGCCCTGGAGGCGGCCCTCGCCGACTGGCTCGGCACCGACCGGGCGCTGGTCTTCTCCTCCGGCTACCTGGCCAACCTGGCCGCGGTCCGGGGCCTGGTGCAGCCGCGGACCCTGCTGGTCTCCGACGCCCACAACCACGCCTCGCTGATCGACGGTTGCCGGATCTCCGGCGCCGAGACCGTGGTGACCCCGCACGCCGACGTCGACGCGGTCGCCGCCGCCCTGGCCGCCGCGCCCGGCCGGCCGGCTGTGGTGGTCACCGAGTCGGTCTTCTCCGTCGACGGCGACCTCGCCCCCCTGACGGCGCTGCACGCGGTGGCGCGCCGGCACGGGGCGCTGCTGCTGGTCGACGACGCGCACGCGCTCGGCGTGACCGGGCCGGGCGGGGCCGGCGGGGTGGCCGGGGCCGGCCTGGCCGGCGAGCCGGACGTGGTGGTCACCGCCACCCTCTCCAAGGCGCTCGGCGGGGCCGGTGGCGTGGTGGCCGCGCCGGCCGAGTTCGTCCGGCACCTGGTCGAGACGGGCCGGACCTTCATCTTCGACACCGCGCTGCCGCCCGCCGTGGCGGCCGGGGTGCTGGCCGCCGTCCGGCTGGCCCGGGCCGGCGACGACCTGCGCGCCGAGCTGGCCGCGCGGGCCGCCCTGGCGCTCCGCCGGCTCGGCGCGGCCGGGCTGGCGGTCTCCGCCCCGGACGCCGCCGTGGTGTCGGTGACCGCGCCCGGCCCGGAGGCGGCGACCGCCTGGGCGGCGGACTGCCGGGACCGGGGGGTAGCGGTGGGCTGCTTCCGCCCGCCCTCCACCCCGGACAGTCGTTCCCGGCTCCGCCTGACGGTCAGCGCCGGCGTGGCCCGAGCGGACTTCGAACGGGCCCTGGACGTGATCGTGGAGTGTGCGCCATGACCGCCGGCATGAGCGACGGGTGGACGGGGGCGGTGCTGGTGACCGGCACCGACACCGAGGTCGGCAAGACGGTGGTGACCGCGGCGATCACCGCCGCGGCGCAGGCCGCCGGGCTGCGGGTCGCCGTGGTCAAACCCGGCCAGACCGGTACGGCGACCGGCGAGCCCGGCGACGTCGACGCGGTGACCCGGCTGGCCGCCCCGCTCACCGGCCGGACCCTGGCCAGCTATCCGGACCCGCTCGCCCCGCTGGCCGCGGCCCGGGTCGCCGAGCTGGAGCCGCTGGAGCTGTACACGGCCGTCGACGAGATCCGCGCGGAGGCCGACAAGCACGACCTGGTGCTCGTCGAGGGGGCCGGCGGGCTGCTCGTACCGATGGGGCTGCGGCCCTCGGGCGAGCCCTGGACGGTGGCCGACCTGGCGGTGTCGCTGGGCGCCCCGGCCGTGGTGGTGGCCCGCGCCGGGCTGGGCACCTTGAACCACACCGCGCTCACCCTGGAGGCCCTGGAGCGGCGGGCGGTCCCGGCCGGGGTGGTCATCGGTGCCTGGCCGGCGGAGCCGGAGTTGGTGCACTGGCTCAACCTGTCGGAGCTGGTGCCGAACCTGCTGGGTGCGGTGCCGATGGGCGCCGGTTCGATGGACCCGGGCGTGTTCCGCCGGTCGGCCCCCGGCTGGCTCACCCCCGCCCTGTACGGGGTGCTCGACGACTGGCGGGCCTGGGCCGAGGACGCCGGCTGAGCCCTGACTTTCGTCGGTGTCCGGTGCCGGCGACCGCCGGTACCGTGGCCGCCGTGCAACCCCAGCGACGAACCGGTCCGACCGGCCGGCGGTGCGTCGGCGACCTGCTGCTCTGGGCCGCGGTCGCCACCCCGGTGGCGTACGCCGGCCTCACCCCGCCGTGGCCGCGGCACGCGGTGCCGCTGCTGCTCGCCTCGCTGGCGCTGCTCGGCCTGGCGGTGGCGCTGGGCCGGCGGCTGCCCCTGGTCGCGCTGGTGGCGGTGGTGGCCGGCTCGTTGCTCGACGGCAACTTCGTCTTCGCCATCCCGGTGTTCAGCTACCTGGCCGGGCGGCGCAGCGCCGGCACCGGCCGGGTGGCGGTGGTGTTCGGGCTGATCGCGGTGGCCGGGACCGCGCTCAACCTCGGGCTGCTCGGCACCGGGCCGGCGACCTGGTTGCTGATGGCCACGGTGCTGCTCTTCGCCGGGGTGTTCCCGTGGCTGCTCGGGCGGCTGCGCCGCCAGCAGCAGGCGCTCGCCGACGCCGGGCGGCGCCACGTCGAGGCGGAGGAGCGGGAGCGGCAGGCCGCGGTGGACCGGGTACGGCTGCGCGAGCGGGCCCGGATCGCCGAGGACATGCACGATTCGCTGGGGCACGACCTGAGCCTGATCGCGCTGCGCGCCGCCGCGCTGGAGCTGGCCGCCGACCTGGCCCCGGCGCACCGGGCGGCGGCCGGTGAGCTGCGGGCCAGCGTGGCCGCGGCCACCGAGCGGCTGCACGAGATCATCGGCGTGCTCCGCGAGGAGCGGCCGGGCTCCCTGCGGCCGGCCGGCGAGACCGTGGCGGAGCTGGTCGACGGGGCGCGCGAGGCGGGGCTGGCGGTCACCCTCCGGGGCGACCTGCCCGAGGAAGGGCTGCCGCCGTTGACCGTGCACGCCGTGCACCGGGTGGTCCGGGAGGCGCTGACCAACGCCGCCCGGTACGCCCCCGGAGCCCCGGTGACCGTCGTCGTCGAACGGGCCGACGGCGGGATGGCGGTGCGCGTGGTGAACGGTCCGCCGCCGACCGGGCCGCTGCCGGGGCCGGCGTCGCACGGCTCCGGCCTGCTGGCCCTGCGCGAGCGGGTCCGGCTGGCCGGCGGCCGGTTCGACGCGGGGCCCCGGGACGGCGGTTTCGCGGTCTCCGCCCGCCTGCCGCTGACCAGCGCCGCGGCCGTGGCCGGCGCTGCGGCGAGGGCCGGGACTGCGGTGGGGGCCAGGGCTGGGACGGTGGCCGGGGCCGGGGCCGGGGCCGGGGCCGGCGGGTGGCCGGCCGGGGAGCCCGACGACGGTCCCGGGGGCGGCCCGGTCGTCGACGACCACCCCGGCGAGGCGGCGCGGCGGCTTCGGGACGCCCGGCGGCGGGTCCGGCGCAGCCTGCTGGCCGCGTTCGCCGCCCCGGCGATCCTCGCGTCGGTGCTCGCCCTGGTCTACTACCCGCTGGCCACGGCCGGCGCGGTGCTCGACCGGACCGGGTACGAGCGGCTGCGCCTCGGCGAGCCCCGCGACGGCCTCGACCTGCCCCGGCGGCAGGCGGCCCCGCCGACCGACGACGTCCCGGCGGGCTGCGAGTACTACACCGACGGCAACTTCCCGTTCGCGGAGCCGACCTGGCGGCTCTGCTTCACCGACGGCCGGCTGGCCAGCAAGGAGCGGATCACCCCGTGACCGACGACCACGGACAGCCCCTGCGGGTGGTGCTCGCCGACGACGAGGCGATGATCCGGGCGGGGGTGCGCGCCATCCTGGCCGCCGACCCCGCCATCGAGGTGGTCGGTGAGGCCGGCGACGGCCGTGCCGCCGTGGAACTGGTCCGCGCCCACCGGCCCCGGGTGGCGTTGCTGGACATCCGGATGCCCCGCTGGGACGGGCTGAGCGCGGCGGCCGAGATCCGGCGGCTCGTGCCGGAAACCGCCACGGTCATGCTCACCACCTTCGGCGAGGACGACCTGATCGCCCGGGCGCTCGGGCACGGGGTGAGCGGCTTCCTGCTCAAGTCGGGCGACCCGCGCGAGCTGCTGGCCGGGATCCACGCGGTGGCCGGCGGCGGGGCGTACCTGTCGCCGCGGGTGGCCCGGCGGGTGATCGAGCTGAGCGGCGGCCCGCTGGCCCGCGCGCCGTACGCCCGGGACCGGCTCGCCGGGCTGACCGACCGGGAGCGGGAGGTGCTGGCGCTGGTCGGGGCGGGACTGTCCAACGCCGAGATCGCCCGCCGGCTGCACCTGGTCGAGGGCACCGTGAAGAGCTATCTGACCAGCATCTTCACCCGGCTGGACGTGCGCAACCGGGTGCAGGCGGCGATCCTCGCGTACGAGGCGGGGCTGGTCGCGCCGAGCGGCTGACCAGCCCCGCCCGCCGCTCAGGCGTCCCGGCGGGCCAGCGCCCACCGGCCGAGCGCCAGCCCGCCGGCCGTCCAGCCGGCCAGGAGCAGCAGCCCGACCGCCGCCGGGTACGGGTCGGTGTCCCCGGCCAGGAAGTGGCCGCCGGCCACCCCGGGGAACGCGTCGGCGATCCGGGTGAGCACCGTGATCCCCGGCTCCTGCAGGGAGAGCGGCACGATCATCAGCAGCGCGAGGAGCACGGTGAGGGTAAGCACCGGGCTGCGCAGCGCCGCCGCCAGGCCGAGCGCCAGCACCCCCACCAGCGCCAGGTACGCGGCCGAGGCGGCCACGTCGGCCAGGGTGCCGCCCAGCGGGGCGCGCCCCCACTCGCCGAGCACCGGCCGGGCGACCGCCGCGCCGATGCCGCCGAGCAGCAGCCCGAGCAGGAAGGTCAGCCCACCGACCACGACGGCCTTGGCGAGCAGCACCCGGGTCCGCGACGGGGTGCAGCGCAGCGTGGTCCGGATGGTGCCGGTGGCGTACTCGCTGGTGATCGCGAAGAGGCCGAGGGCGAGGACGACGTACTGGGTCAGCTCCAGCGAACCGGTGACGATGTCGCCGACCGGCAGGATTCCCGGGTTCACCGTGGGGTCGTCGTCGGTGTTGGCGTTGACCGCGTAGATGGCGAGCTGGCCGCTGGTGGCGGCCATGGTGAGCGCCGCCGCCAGCACGGTCCACCAGGTGGACCGGACCGATCGGAGCTTGGTCCACTCGGCGGCCACCGCCCCGACGAACGGGCCGGTGGCCGGTGCGGTGGCGGGCCGGGGGGCCGGCCGGGTCGCGGTGGTGGTGGGCAGGACGGTCATCGGGGCTCGCTTCCGGTCGGGCCGGCGGCGTACTCGACGCTGTCGGCGGTGAGTTCCAGGAACGCCTCTTCCAGCGAGGCGGCCACCGGGGTCAGCTCGTGCACCCGCACCCCCAGCTCGTACGCGAGGTCACCGACCCGGGCGGCGGTGGCGCCGGCGACGGAGAGCCCGGTGCCGTCCAGTTCGACGCGGGCGCCCTCGGCGGCCAGCCGGTCGCGGAGCGCGGCGAGGCCGGCGGGCTCCGGGCCGCGTACCCGGACCGTGCCGGTGCGGCGGCCGGCGAGCAGTTCGGCCAGCGGCGCGTCGGCGATCAGCCGGCCCCGGCCGAGCACCACCACCCGGTCGGCGGTCTGCTCCATCTCGCTCATCAGGTGGCTGGAGACCAGCACGGTGCGGCCCTCGTCGGCGAGGTCGCGGGTGAACCGGCGGATCCAGCGCACCCCGTCCGGGTCGAGCCCGTTGACCGGCTCGTCGAGCAGCAGCACCGGCGGGTCACCGAGCAGCGCGCCGGCGATGCCGAGCCGCTGCCCCATGCCCAGCGACAGCGCGCGGCCCGGCTTGCCGGCGGCCCGCCCGTCCAGGCCGACCAGGTCCAGCACCTCGTCCACCCGGCGGGCGGGGATGCCGTTGCTGCGGGCCATCGCGACCAGGTGCGCCCGGGCCGGGCGGGTCGGGTGGATGCCGGTGGCGTCCAGCAGCGCGCCCACCTCGTAGAGCGGGTGCCGCAACTGCCGGTACGGGCGGCCGTTGACCAGGGCCTGGCCGGCGGTGGGCCGGTCCAACCCCAGCACCATCCGCATGGTGGTGGACTTGCCGGCCCCGTTGGGGCCGAGGAAGCCGGTCACCTGCCCGGGCCGGATATCGAGGGTCAGGCCGTCGACCGCGGTCGCCGTCCCGAACCGTTTCGTCAAGCCACGAAGTGTGATCATGCGCCGACGGTAGGCAGCGGGCGGGGTGCCGCACCGCCACCGATCGGCGCCGTCCGCACCTGACTTTCGTCAGGTTTCCGGCGCACCCGCTGCCGCGCCGGGGATCATCGCCCGCATGCCGTGCCGCTGGCCGGCGGTGGTCCGCATGCTGTGCCGCCCGCGGGCGGTGGTCCGCGTGCTGTTCCGTCGGCGGGTCGGGGAGCCATGCCCGCATGCCGCCCTGCCTGGTCCCTCTGATCCGCCTGTCGAGCTGAGTCGGATACGACATCAGCGGGTGGATCGGCGGTTCCCGGCCCTGTCCAACCTGTCCGCAATGTCGCCCCACCGGATGGGGCGCCCCGGCCGGGGTGAGTCGAATACGACATCAGGTCGACAGTGACGACGAGGTGACCTGCCGTCCGTCGGCACGGGCCTACCCAGGCCCGGGGGAGGGACGTCGGTCGGTGGGGGGCACGGCCGGCCTGGCCCCGGACCCGACCCGCTCCCGCGAGGGGCGGCTTGGCTGGTCGGTGGGGTGTCTGAGCAGCAGATTCACCGGGCGAGAACAGGGGACGCAGCCGGCGGGGACCCGCAGCACCAGCGCGGTGCGGACGCCGGCGAGGATCAGCGGAGGGGCGCGGTCGGGCCGGTGGGGCGGGCGGACCCGGACATCGCGGGGTCCGCGTCAGGCTCGGCGGATCACGAAGGCGTCCGGCATCCGGAAGGTCAGATTGTCCGGGCACCAGGGTGGGCGGACCACGGTCACCCCGTCGAGCAGCGGCGCGGCCTCGGCGACCACGACCGCGGCCTCCATCCGGGCCAGTTGCGCGCCGACGCAGCGGTGCGGCCCCGCCCCGAAGGCGAGGTGCCGGCGGGAGCCGCGCTGCCCCGGCACGAACCCGTCGGGTACGGCCACCACCTCGGGGTCGCGGCCGGCCCGGGCCAGCCAGGCCACGATGCTGGTGCCGGCCGGGACGGCCGTCCCGCCGAGGCTGGTGTCCACGGCGGCGACCCGCCGCCAGGTGACGATCGGCGGCTCCAGGCGCAGCCCTTCCTCGACCACGTCGGCGACCTCGACGGCGCCGGTGCGCAGCCCGGCCCGTACCGCCGGCTCGGCGGTGAGCCGGTGCAGCAGCAGGGTGAGGAACTGCGAGGTGGTCTCCTGGCCGGCGACCAGCAGGAAGAACAGCGCGCCGACCACCACGTCGGGGGAGTGGCCGGCCGCGCGCAGCTGGGCGGCCAGGCCGCCCCCGTCGGCGGCGAACGCCCGCAGCACGGTGTGGAACCGGCCGACCTCGGCGGCGAGGGCGAGCTGCCGGGGCTCGTCCAGCGGCGCCCAGAACAGCTCCAGCGCGGCCCGGGCGAAGTCCTTCACCGCCGCGACCGGCGCATCCGGCAGTTCGACCAGCCGGGCCAGCACCAACAGCGGTAGGTCGGCGGCGAGGTCGGCGTACAGGTCGACCGGCGCGCCGGCGTCGAGCGCGGTGGCGAGCCGGGCCACCCGCCGCCGGACCAGGTCGGTGAGCCACCGCTGCTGGGCGGCCACCCGATCGGGGTGCAGCGCGCCCGCGACGATGCCGCGGATCTCCGGGTGGCTGGCGGTGGCGTTGTTGGCCAGGGTCGGCGGCAGCCGGAACCGGTGCCCGGCCAGGACCCGCAGGGCGGCCACCGGCATCGGGGTGACCGCGTCGAGCGCGTTGTCCGGCCGGAACGTCGACGGGTCGGTGAGCAGCCGGCGGACCAGGGCGTGCCGGGTCACCACCAGGTGCCGTACGCCGACGTGGTCGACGACCGTCGCCACGTCGGGCCACGCCCCGTCGACGGACTCCCCCCAGCCCCGGAACAGCACGGCGTCACGCTAGCGGGCGGCCCCCGGCGGAGTCGGGTCCAGCTCCCACACGGTGGTGTGCTTCACCCGTACGCTCTCCAGCGCCTCCGGCACCGGCACCTCGTACCCGGCCAGTTCGTGGAAGCGCTCGCGGGGCAGGAAGGCCCGGCCCGGATCGCCGACCAGCACCCGGGCGCCGGCACGGGCGGCCCGGAGCAGGAACCGCAGCATCCGCCGGGCCATCGCCTCGCTGTAGAAGACGTCCCCGGCGAGCACCACCTCGGCGCCCCCGGCGTCCCCGTCCAGGATGTCGCCGAGTTCGGCGTCGACGCGTACCCCGTTCGCCTCGGCGTTGAGCGCGACGGCGGCGACCGCCCGCTCGTCCACCTCGACCGCCCGGACGGCGGCCGCGCCGGCCCGGGCGGCGGCGATGGCCACCAGGCCGGAACCGGAGGCGAGGTCGAGCACCCGCCGCCCGGCGACCAGCTCCGGGTGGTCGGTGACGTACCGGGCGAGGGCCTGCCCGCCGGCCCAGGCGAAGGCCCAGAACGGTGGCGGCTGGGCGCTGCGGAACTCGCCCTCGGTCAGCTCCCAGAGGCCGATCGGTTCGTCGGCCTGGTGCAGCCGCACCTCGGGGACGAAGGCGACCGGGGCGAGCCGGGCGTGCAGCCGGACGAAGGCGGCGGACAGGTCGGACACCGGCTGATTCTGTCGTACGCCCCGGGCCGCCCCGCCGGCGATCCCGGGCGTGTCGCGGCCGACCGGTTACCGGTTCATCACCCCGGGTGAGATCGGCCCCCGCGGTTGGCGTTCCGTGCGAACACGCCCGTCTACCGGGGCGTCGGTGGCGCTCCTAGCGTTTCGGATGGGACGCGGCCGACGGGAGGAGACGTGGTGAGCGGGTGGCGGTACGCGCTGCGGGTCGGGGTGGTGCTGACCTGTCTGTCCGGCGCGGGGGTCGGCGCCGCGGTCCCGGCGCGGGCGGCGGCCGCGTTCTCCACCGAACTCAGCGGGCTGCCGGCCGAGTTCACCGCCGGCGACGAGGTGCGGACTCTGGCGGCCGTGGTGTCCCGCTCCGACGGTGGCGGCTGCGTCAAGGTGCGCTGGTCGATGCTGCTGCGGGTGCAGGGCCTGCGGCTGGACCAGGTACGGGTGGACCGGGTCGAGGACACCGGCTCGTTCCCGCTGGAGGTCCGGACCGAGGGCGACGTGGCCCGGCTGACCGACCGGGACCTGGACCCGGGGCTGCTCTGTCCGGGCCGGACGGTTACGGCCCGCTACCGGGTGGCCTTCGCCGGGGACGTCGACCGGGGCCGGGTGAGCTTCGCCGCCGAGGCCTACGACCAGCAGTTGCGGCTGCTGGCCCGGCAGACCGCCAGCCGCCAGGTGGTGGGGCGGGCGGCGCCGGCCGAGCCGAGCCGGTCGGCGAAGCCGACACCGAGCGCGACCGAGCCGACCGACCCGGCGACCGAGGCGCCGGCCACCGAGGAGCCGGCCGGGGAGGTCCCGCCGAGCGAGGAGGCGGTGGCCGAGCCGCCCGTCCCGGGCGCGGCGGGCCGGCCCATCGCGGCCTCGGGCGGGTTCGGGGTGACCCAGGCGGCCTTCCTCCTGGGTGGCCTGCTGCTCTTCCTCGGCGCCGGGCTGCTGTTGCGGATGCGGCGCCTGCTCCGCCCGGCGGGGGAGCAGGCGATGGCCCCGGGGGCGGCGTTCGGCAGCCGGCCCGCGAGGAGACGGCGGCGGTAGGTCTGGTGCTCAGTCCAGCGCGGCGGGTTCCACGCCCAGCTCGCGGGCGGCGACCAGCCGGATCCACTCGGCGATCTGCCGCCGGGTGATCACCCGCTCGTGCACCGAGAGTTGGACGGCGAGCCCGTCCATCACCGCGCTGATCCGCCACGCCGCACCCGCCGGGTCCGGGCACTGGAAGGTGCCGTCGGCCACCCCGGCGGCGATCACCGCGGCCAGGTCCTGCCGCCAGCGCAGGTCCAGCCGGCGGGAGACCTTCTCCAGTTCCGGGGTACGCAGCGACTCGGCCCAGCCGTCGATCCACATCGACCAGGAGGTGGACCGGCCGGTCGGCGCGTACAGGCGCAGCATCCGGCGCAGCTTGGCCAGCGGCGGGGCGGTGGAGCGGACCACCGCGTCCAGCCGGGCGAGGTCCTGCTCGACGGCGTACGCGAACGCCTGCGCGAGCATCCGGTCCTTGGTGGCGAAGTGGTAGAAGACCAGCGCCTGGCTGACCCCGGCGGCCTCGGCCACGTCGGCCGTCCGGGTGTTGGCGAGTCCGCGTTCCGCGATCACTTCGCAAGCCGTGCGCAACAGGGCATCCAGGCGGATTTCGGCGGCGCGTCTCGTCACGATCGCTACCGTAGCCCATCGATCTGACCACGGGGAGTTACCGAACCGGCCCGGTCGAAGGATCGACAGTCGGAAGTTCGACAGTCCTCTCCCGGTCCCCGCAGTCCCTCCTTCCGCCCAGGTTCCTAGGAAGCTCTGGCGGGTGGGCGGTACGGATCACCCGGACGCGCCCGAACGGGACCCCGATTTGGCAACCGTTCCCGGGCTCGGCTAAAGTTCTCATCCGTCACCGGTAAACACCGGGGGCACGCGGACGTAGCGCAGCTGGTAGCGCATCACCTTGCCAAGGTGAGGGTCGCGGGTTCGAATCCCGTCGTCCGCTCGGAGATGCCGCCACGCATGTCGGGGGCAACCTCGGTGGAGTGGCCGAGAGGCGAGGCAACGGCCTGCAAAGCCGTGTACACGGGTTCAAATCCCGTCTCCACCTCGCAGTTGACGAGGGCGATTGGCGCAGTGGGAGCGCGCTTCCTTGACACGGAAGAGGTCACTGGTTCAAACCCAGTATCGCCCACCAGCGCAGAGGCCGTGTCGATCATCGACACGGCCTCTTGCCATGTCCGACCCGGTACGCGGACGGGGACGCCGGATGGCGTCCCCGTTCACGATCGGCTCGGGACCGATCAGCTCCGGCAGCCCCGAGCAGGCGTGCGTCACAGCGGCGGGGCGACGTCCCGGCGCTCCTCGACCCGGCGGTACTCGACCGGCTCGGCGGGGGTGACCACCTCGCGGCGGCGTCCCCAGACCAGCGTGGTCATGATCAGACCGAGCACGCCGGCCGCCATCAGGATCCAGCCGACGACGTCGAGGTTGACCCCGCCGATGCTGGCGTCGAGCGCGAAGGTGAGGATCGCGCCGACCGCGATCAGGAAGATGCTGGTACCAATTCCCACGACAGCCTCCTTCAGGGGATGGTGGTGTGCTGTCGATCGAAGTCAGTACCCACCCGGCCGCCGGCCCAACCGCCACCCGGGCCGGGGTGCCGGGGCGCGCGGCCCGGGTCGGAGGAGGATCTTGCCATCGGGTACAGTTCTCCCCGTCGCCGTCGCAGGACGGTGGCACGCGGACGTAGCGCAGCTGGTAGCGCATCACCTTGCCAAGGTGAGGGTCGCGGGTTCGAATCCCGTCGTCCGCTCGCAGTGCGGCGCTCGGGCGATTGGCGCAGTGGGAGCGCGCTTCCTTGACACGGAAGAGGTCACTGGTTCAAACCCAGTATCGCCCACCACCCCGGGTCCAGCTCATCGAGCTGGACCCGTTCGCGTACCGGGCCGCGCTCAGGTCATCGGCGTGCTCAGACATCCTGGCGCAGAGCCAGCGCCGGGCACATCGAGATCGCCTTCCGGGCGCCGGCGGCCAGCCAGGGCGGCACCGGCGCGTCGGCGACCGACGGGAAACCGTTCGCGTCCAACGTGATCAGTTCCGGGGCGAGCTGGGCGCAGAGCCCGTGCCCGTCGCACCGGGACCAGTCGATCATGAGCCGGCCACCGGTCGAGTCCTCGCCGGGCAGCGGCAGGATGCCGCGTACCGGGTCGCCGCAGCCGCCCCGGGACAGGTGCGCGGCGATGTCCGCGGTGAACGTGTCGATCGCGGAGAGGGCGAACCGGGCGGTGCCGTCCGGGTGGCTGCACGCGCCCCGGCCGCGTACCCCGCCGGCCGCCGCGCGGACCCGGTCCAGGGCGGCCGTGCCGCCGCCCCCGTGGCTGAGCGTGCTCATCGTGCGGGCCAGATCGGGCAGGCCCAACTGGCAGGGTCCGCACTGCCCGGCCGACTGGCCGGCGAGATAACGCAGCACGCGGTGCGCCTCGCCGAGCGGGCAGGTCCCGTCGCCGAGCGGAAGGACGATGCCCGCGCCGAGAGTGCCGCCGACCGCGGCCAGCCCCGCTCGGGAGACCGCCGCGGCCGCGGCCGCCGCCGGGCCGATCCAACTGCCGTGGAAGCCGCCGAGCAGCACGCCGGGCCCGACGGGCGCGGCGCAGTGGTCGAGCACCTCCCGCAGCGGTACGCCGGCCGGCACCTCCAGCACGGCGGGGCGGCGCGCCGAGCCGCCCACGGTGAGCAGCACCGTGCCGGGCTCGTCGGCGGTGCCGACCTCGCCGAAGGCGTACGGTCCGAGCCGTGCGGCGACCGCGAGTTGCGCGTACGTCTCGGCGTTGGAGAGCAGGGTGGGGCGCCCGCCGACGCCGGCTTCGCTGGCCCGGCCCTTCCGACCCGGTGGGATGGGCACGTCCCCGTTGATGCCCCGGATCAGCGCGCCGCTCTCGCCGGAGATGAACCGGTGCGGCATGGTCACCAGCCGGGTCGGCGCCGGCATCCGGCGTTCGGCGACCGCCGCGAGCACCGAGCCGGCGGCGATGCCGTCGTCGGCCACCCCGATCACGATGCTCTCGGCGTCGAGCGCGTACGCCGCCAGCGCCGCGCCGTCCAGCACCAGGTGCGGCGCGCGGGTGAGCAGCACCTTGTCCTTCCAACTGGCCGGCTCGCCCTCGGTGCCGTTCACGACCACGGTGGCCGGCAGGCCCCGCCGCTGCGCCGAGCGGGACACCGCGTCCAGCTTGCGGGCGAACGGGAAACCCGCCCCGCCCCGGCCGCGCAGGTTGATCAGCTCGGCGAGGTCCAGGGCGGTGATCAGGTCGAGCGGGCGGAGGTCGCCGTGGACGGCCAGGTGCATCCGCCGGTCCAGGCGGTCGGCGCGGTCCAGGCCGGCGGTCAGGCGGGGCGGCCCGATGCCGCCCACGACCGGCATCCTCACCGGCCGACCTCGTTACGGATGTACGCCCAGAACTCCTCGTCGGTGATCTCGGCGGTGTCGTCCAGGCGGCGCGCGGCGGCGGGCGGCACCCGGTCCTCCGGTGCTTCCCGGCGGGCCCGGGCCCGCTCGCGTGCCACCGGCGCGAGCCGTGCCCGGGGTTCCTCGCGGGCCGGGTCCGTGTCCTTGCGGCCGGCCGAGGCTGCGGCCGGTCGAGGGTCGTCGTGGTCGGTGGGCCGGCGCTCGGCGTCGGCCCACTCGGTTCCGTCGAGGCTGGGGATCAGGACGTTCGTGGCCAGCGGCGTGGCCTCGGCCGTCGCGGGCCGCCCCACCGGGCGCATCCGGCGGATGGTCTGGGCCCGGGCCAGGTGGGTGCGGCGGTTCATCGCCACGAAGAAGCGCACCAGCAGAGCCAGGGCCACCAGGGCCAGGCAGATGCCGTAGCTGACCAGCACCCAGGTCTTGGCGGACCGCCCGGCGCCGAGCCCGTGGATCAGGGCGAGCAGCCAGGCCGCGTACGCGCTGGCGTGCAGGATCCGCCAGCGGCCCGGCTGCCGGCTCCCGGCGTACGAGGCGCGGGTGACCCCGGTCCACGTCGCGATGATCATTAGGTAGCCGGCCAGGGTGCCGAGCCCGACCTGGACCGGTCGGTGACTGGCGAGGAAGGGGATCGCCGGGTCCCACAGGTGGGCGTGGCCCTCCACGAGCTTGGTCGCCACGTGGATCGCCAGGCAGACCAGGGCGGTCGCGGCGGTGGCCCGGTGCGCGAGTTGCAGCAGGATCCGGTGCCGGATCAGCAGCACCAACCGGTCGGTCGCCGCCAGGCCCAGCAGCACCGTGATCGAGAGGCCGACCAGGCTGAACACGCCGGTGAAGAATTCCAGGAACGCGAACGACCCGGCGATGGCGGCCCGGCCCGGCGGGGTGAAGCCCGCCGCGACGACCACGATGACGGCAGCGCCGGCGGTGACCGGCCGCAGGCCGCCGCGGGGCGCCGGTCGGCTGCCGAGACCCGTGGTCTGCCGGACCGACCGACCCGCACCGGCGCTGTCCATGTCACCTCCAGACCTCCGTGGCGCACTGGATGGCAGCGCTTGCCAGCGCACTGGATGGCAGCGCTCCCAACATGGGGTCGGGCGGAATGCCGGACGGTTCATACCAAGCCGGATCGCCTGCGGGCAAAGGCCTTCAGGAGAAATTAAGGTTATGGATCCCGGCCGATCGGAGGAGCGTCGTCGGCCGGGCACAGAGGACGCCGCTGGCCGGCACCCGGGTTCGGGTGCCGGCCAGCGTGCGATGTGGTTCTGTGGTCAGTTGTTTCGTGCTGGGTTTGGTCAGCGGTTCCAGTGCTGGGCGACGATGTCGGCGGCCTGCTGCTCCCACTGGGCGTAGGCATCCGGGTAGGCCGAGACCTGCACGGTCTGGGCGGCCTCGG
>NZ_JBFAJK010000075.1:0-17678 GCF_040655175.1 Micromonospora sp. NPDC050495
CCGCCATCTGGCACAACCGAGCTACCGGCCAACCCGTCACCCGATCTTTGACCGCCTACGACCACTGATCAGGATTAGGACTTACTCGTCTAGGGTGGTCAGGGTGGCGACCCTTCTGCTTCTGCGACACGGCCGGACCACCGCCAACGCCGACGGGGGCCTGGCCGGCCGGCAACCGGTCGAGCTGGACGAGACCGGGCGGGCCCAGGCGACGGCGGTGGGGGAGCGGCTGAAGGGCCTGCCGCTCCGCGCGGTGGTGACCAGTCCGCTGATCCGCTGCCGGCAGACCCTGGAGCTGGCGCTGCCCGAGGCCGAGCCGGTGGTGGAGGAAGGGTTGATCGAGTGCGGGTACGGCGCCTGGGAGGGGCAGCCGCTGAAGAAGCTGGCGAAGGAGCCGCTCTGGCCGGTGGTGCAGCAGCACCCGAGCGCCGCCGTCTTCCCGGAGGGGGAGTCGATGGCGGCGATGTCCGCGCGGGCGGTCGCGGCGGTACGCGCCTGGGATGCCCGGGTGACCGCGGAGCACGGGCCGGAGGCGGTCTGGCTGGCGTGTAGCCACGGCGACGTGATCAAGGCGATCGTGGCGGACGCGCTCGGCGTACATCTGGATCTTTTTCAGCGGATCGTGGCGGACCCGGCGTCGGTGACCGCGATCCGTTACACGCCGCTGCGCCCGTTCCTGGTCCGGCTCAATGACACCGGGGGCGACCTGTCCAGCCTGGTGCCGCCGGCGCGCCGGCGGCGCGGGCGGTCGACGCGGCGGGCGGACTCGGACGCGGCGGTGGGCGGCGGCGCGGGGGCGACCCGGTGAGCCGGCCGACCCGGGGAACGACCGTCGTGGCCGGGGGAGCGGCCGTCGTGGCCCGGGAAGCGACCGTCGTCGCCGAGGGAGCGGCCGTCGTGGCCCGGGAAGCGACCGTCGTCGCCGAGGGAGCGGCCGTCGTGGCCCGGGAAGCGACCATCGTCGCCGGGGGCGCGGCCGTCGTGGCCGGGGGAGCGACGGCGTTGGCCTGGGGTGCGGGCGGGAACGGGGTGCACCGGGCGGTCGGGGCCGGCGCGTTCGCCCTGGGCGGATTCGGCGTCGGTGGGCTGCGCGACGCTCCCACGCTCCGGATAGGGTCGTGGGTATGACCCACCAGGTGCACGCCTTCGAGCCGCCGGAGCGGTTCGTCGCCGGAACCGTCGGCCCGCCGGGGGAGCGTACGTTCTTCCTGCAGGCGCGCGGCGGTGGCCGGCTGGTCAGCGTCGCGCTGGAGAAGGTCCAGGTGTCCCTGCTCGCCGAGAAGCTGGAGGAGCTGCTCTCCGAGGCGCAGCGCCGGTTCGGCGTGGACCTGCCGGAGCTCCCGCCGGCCGTCGGCGACAACGACCCGCTGGACACCCCGGTCGACGAGGAGTTCCGGGTCGGCACCCTGGGCCTGGCCTTCGACGTGGACACCGCCACCGTGGTGATCGAGGCGATCGCGGTCGGTGAGGCGGAGGTCGAGGTCGAGCTGGGCGAGGCCTCCGACGACGACGAGGAGGACGAGGAGCCGGAGGAGCCGGACGAGGACCTCGACCGGCTCCGGGTGCGGTTGACCCCCGAGGCGACCCGCGCGTTCATCGAGCGGGCCCGCCGGGTGGTCAACGCCGGCCGCCCGCCCTGCCCGCTCTGCGGCCAGCCGTTGGATCCGGCGGGCCATCTCTGCCCCCGGCACAACGGTTACCACCGGTGACCTCGTCGGAACTCCAGCCCCGACAGGGTGGCGTCGACGCGTTGCGCCTGCTCAGCGACGGTGAGCTGACCCTGGAGGGGCGGCTGGTCGACGCCTCCAACACGACCCTGCGCGGCATCCTCAGCCTGGACGGGGCGACGGCCCGCTGCGTCTACAAGCCGGTGCGCGGCGAGCGGCCGCTCTGGGACTTTCCGGACGGCACGCTCGCCGGCCGGGAGGTCGCCGCGTACCTGGTCGCCCGGGCCACCGGCTGGGACCTGGTGCCGCCGACGGTGCTGCGTGACGGCCCGTTCGGGCCCGGCTCCTGCCAGCTCTGGATCGACGAGCCGGAGGACGCCGAACCGCTGGTCGGGTTCGTGCCGGCCGAGGCGGTGCCGCCGCGCTGGCTCGCGGTCGCCGCGGCCCGCGACGACGACGGCGCCGCGTACGCCCTCGCGCACGCCGACGACCCGCGGCTGGCCCGGCTCGCGGTCCTCGACGCGGTGATCAACAACGCCGATCGCAAGGGCGGCCACGTCATCGTCGGTCCGGACGACCGGATCTACGGCGTCGACCACGGCGTCTGCTTCCACGTGGAGGAGAAGCTGCGTACGGTCCTGTGGGGCTGGGCCGGCCGGCAGCTGCCGCCGGACGCGGTGGAGATGCTGGACGGGCTGGCGGGGCAGCTCACCGGCGCGCTCGGTGACGAGTTGGCCGAGCACCTGATGCTCTCCGAGATCGCCGAGGTGGCGGCCCGGGTGGACCGGCTGCGCGAGACCGGTCGCTTTCCGCTGCCGCCGCAGGAGTGGCCGGCCATGCCGTGGCCGCCCATGTGAACCGTTGTCACGTTGATCACCCGTGGCTCGGCACCCGAGCGCCTGATGGCTCGTTAGGCTGATGGTCATGGAGTCTTGGACGGGACACGAGGTGCCACGGCTGCCGGGCAGGGGCGAGCCACTGCGGTTGTACGACTCGGCGCGGCAAGGTCTCCAGCCCAGTCGCCCGGACGGGGACGCCGCCATGTACGTGTGCGGCATCACGCCGTACGACGCCACCCACCTCGGCCACGCCGCCACCATGATCACCTTTGACCTGGTGCAGCGGATGTGGCGGGACGCCGGCGTGACCGTCCGGTACGTGCAGAACGTCACCGACATCGACGATCCGCTGCTGGAGCGGGCCGCGCGCGACGGCGAGGACTGGAAGGTCCTGGCCATGCGGGAGACGGCGCTGTTCCGGGAGGACATGGAGGCGCTGCGGATCATCCCGCCGGAGCACTACGTCGGCGCGGTGGAGTCGATCCCGGACATCGCCGAGAAGGTCCTCGTGCTGCTCAAGGACGGCGCCGCGTACCGGCTCGACGACGGCACCGGCGACGTCTACTTCGACGTCTCCGCCGCCCCCGACTTCGGCTACGAGTCCAACCTCTCCCGGGAGGAGATGCTGGAGATCTTCCCGGAGCGCGGCGGCGACCCGGACCGGGCCGGCAAGCGCGACCCGCTCGACCCGCTGCTGTGGCGGGGCGCCCGGGAGGACGAGCCGTCCTGGCCGGGCGGTGAGCTGGGCCCGGGGCGGCCCGGCTGGCACATCGAGTGCGCGGTGATCGCGCTGAACCTGCTCGGCGACCGGATCGACGTGCAGGGCGGCGGCAACGACCTGCTCTTCCCGCACCACGAGTGCTCGGCTGCGCACGCCGAGCGGCTCACCGGCAGCGCGCCCTTCGCCGACCACTACGTGCACGCCGGCATGATCGGCCTGGACGGCGAGAAGATGTCGAAGTCCCGGGGCAACCTGGTCTTCGTCTCCCGGCTGCGCGCCGACCGGGTGGACCCGATGGCGGTCCGGCTGGCCCTGATCAGCGGCCACTACCGCGCCGACCGCTCGTGGACCGACGACCTGCTCGACACGGCGCAGCAGCGGCTGGACCGCTGGCGGCGGGCCGCCGCCGCGCCGGCCGGGCCGTCCGGGGCGGAGCTGCTCGCCGGCGTACGCGCCCGGCTGGCAGACGACCTGGACACCCCCGGCGCGCTCGCGGTGGCCGACGCCTGGGCCGAGCAGGCGCTGGCCGGCGTCGGCGACGACTCCGCCGCCCCGAAGCTCTTCGCCGACACCGTGGACGCCCTCCTCGGCATCCGGCTGTAAGGCGCGGCCGCGCACCGTTTCCGGCACCGGTCGGGGGCCCGCCGCAACGCCCCCGGCCAGTGCCGGGCCGCCGCCTCGGCGCCTCCGGTCAAGCTGGACCGCCGGCTCGGCGCATCCGGTCAAGCCGGGCCGCCGGCTCGGCGCCTCCGGTCAAGCTGGGCCGCCGGCTCGGCGCCTCCGGTCGGGGCCGGGCCGCCTGCCGGCCCGCCCGGCCGCAGCCCGGGTGAGCGGTGAGGGCGGCGCGCTCAGCCGAGCACGAGACCCGGGTCCGGGTCCTGCTCGGGCGCCGGGGCCGGGATCCGGTACTCCTCGGTGAGGGTGGTCATCGGGCCGGGCCAGGTGGCCTGGGCGACCTCGATCGGCTTGCGCCGCTCGTCGTAGGCGACGTGCAGCAGGTGCAGCACCGGGGTGTCGGGCCGGATCTGCAGGATCTCCGCCTCCTCCCGGCTGGGCTGGCGGGCGCTGATCGTGTCGGTGGCCGTGGCGTAGCGCCGGCCGGTGGCCTCCTCGGCCTCCTGGTAGAGCGGGCGGCCGAACGCCTCGGCCCGCTCCAGCGAGGTCCCGGCGGTGTCGCCGGGCAGGAACCAGGAGGCGCCGACCTCGACCGGCGACTCGTCGGTGCGGACCAGGTGCCGTCGGCAGAGCAGCTCGCTGCCGTCGGCCACCCCGAACGCGTCGGCCACCTCGGGCGGGGCGGGGGCCCGGCCCACGGAGACGAGCTGCTGCTTGTACCGGGCGGCCAGGTCGGTGTGGTAGCCGCGGAAGCCGCCGTACCGGCCGCGGGAGAGCCGGTTGAGGCGGCGGCGGGTGCCCCGGACGTACGTACCGGAGCCGGGCTTGGTGATCAGGATGCCCTCGACCCGCAGCTGGTCGACGGCGCGCTGGACGGTCTGCTTCGCCACGCCGAACATCTCGGCGATGGCCGGGATGGACGGCAGCCGCTCGCCGGGGCCCCAGTCGCCGCGGCGCACCTGGGCCTTGAGCTGCGCGGCGATCTGGCGGTGCGGGAACTCGGCCGCACCGGGGTTGATCTGCATGCCCGCCTCCTCCTGACAGCTAGGTTCCTAGGATGCCGTAGCGGCGGTGACGGCGCCACCCCGGACACGCCGAAGGCCGGGCCCCGCAGGACCCGGCCTTCGGCAGGACAGCTACCAGGAGCCGGCGGTGGGACCGGCGGAGCCGCCCCGACGGCGCAGGTACTTCTCGAACTCCTGGGCGATCTCGTCGCCGGTCAACGGGGTGATTCCCGCGTCGCCGACCCGTTCCTCCAGCTCGCGGACGTACTCGCCCAGCTCGGCGTCCTGTTCGGCCGCGCTGCGCACCCGCTGCTCCCACTCGGCGGCCTCCTCGGCCAGGTCGGCCATCGGCACCGGCAGGTCGAGCACCTCCTCGACCCGGTGCAGCAGGGCCAGGGTGGCCTTCGGGCAGGGCGGGTTGTTGGCGTAGTGCGGCACGTGCACCCAGAACGACACGGCGTCGACCTCGGCACGGGTACAGGCGTCGTGCAGCACCCCGACAATGCCGGTCGGGCCGTCGTAGCGGGTGGGGGTGAGCTGGTAGCGCTTCGCCGCGTCCGCGTCCGAGGCGCTGCCGCTGATCGGCAGCGGCCGGGTGTACGGCACGTCGGCCAGCAGCGCGCCGAGCAGCACCACCCGCTCGACCTCCAGGCTGTGGCAGATCTCCAGCACCTGCTCGCAGAAGGTGCGCCAGCGCATGCTCGGCTCGATGCCCCGGATCAGCACCACGTCCCGCTCGGTGCCCTCCGGGCTGGCCACCATGAAGCGGGTGGTGGGCCACTCCACCCGGCGGGTCTCGCCGTCGGCCATGGTGATCGTCGGCCGGCTCACCTGGAAGTCGTAGAAGTCCTCCGGGTCCAGCTCGGCCACCTGCCGCGCCTGCCAGACCTGCTCCAGGTGCTCCACGGCCGCCGTGGAGGCGTCCGCCGCGTCGTTCCAGCCCTCGAAAGCCGCGATGGCGACCGGGGAGCGCAGCACCGGCAGCCCGTCGAACTCGGTCACGCCGTCACCTCACCCTGCTCGCCGGGAGCGGTGTCCCTGATGTGCTTCACGTCCGCCAGCCTACGTGCCGGCGGGAGATGCGGCCCGCCGGCCGCGCCGGTCGGCCCGACCGACCCGGCGGACCGAACGGCTGACCGTGCCGTGGTGATCCCGCCGACAGTATGTGGGAACGGCTGGTTGCGATCACCCGTCGGCGGCCCGTCGCACTAACCTGGCCCTGTGCGGACTTCGTTGCTCGATGTGCTGGCCGACCGGATCCTCATCGCCGACGGCGCGATGGGGACCATGCTCCACGCCGCCGACCTGACCCTGGACGACTTCGACGGCCTTGAGGGCTGCAACGAGATCCTCAACGTCACCCGGCCGGACGTGGTTCAGGGCGTGCACGAGGCGTACCTGGCCGCCGGCGCGGACTGCGTGGAGACCAACACCTTCGGCGCGAACCTGCCCAACCTCGCCGAGTACGGCATCGCCGAGCGGATCCGGGAGCTCTCCGAGGCCGGCGCCCGGCTGGCCCGGGCGGCCGCCGACGCGTACGCCACCCCGGAGCAGCCCCGCTTCGTGCTCGGCTCGATGGGGCCGGGCACCAAGCTGCCCACCCTGGGGCACGCCGGCTACGCCACGCTGCGCGACGCGTACCAGGAGAACGCGGCGGGGCTGATCGCGGGCGGGGCGGACGCCCTGATCATCGAGACCTGCCAGGACCTGCTCCAGGTCAAGGCGGCGGTGATCGGCGCCAAGCGGGCCCGCGCCGAGCTGGGCCGGGACGTCCCGATCATCTGCCAGGTCGCCGTGGAGACCACCGGCACCATGCTGCTGGGCAGCGAGATCGGCGCGGCGCTGACCGCCATCGAGCCGCTCGGCGTCGACCTGATCGGCCTGAACTGCTCCACCGGCCCGGCCGAGATGGGCGAGCACCTGCGCTACCTGTCCCAGCACTCCCGCATCCCGGTGTCGGTGATGCCCAACGCCGGCCTGCCGGTGCTCACCGCCGACGGGGCGTACTTCCCGCTCACCCCGGTGGAACTGGCCGACGCCCTGGAACAGTTCGTCACCGACTACGGCGTGGCGCTCGTCGGCGGCTGCTGCGGCACCACCCCGGAGCACATCCGGGTGCTGGTCGAGCGGCTGCGCGGCACCCGGCCGGTGGCCCGGCAGCCGCAGCCGGAGCCGGGCGTCTCGTCGATCTACCATCACGTGCCGTTCGCCCAGGACGCCAGCATCCTGATGGTGGGGGAGCGGACCAACGCCAACGGCTCGAGGGCGTTCCGGGATGCGATGCTCGCCGGCGACTGGCAGGCCTGCGTGGAGCTCGCCCGGGGCCAGGCCCGCGACGGCTCGCACCTGCTCGACCTCTGCGTCGACTACGTGGGCCGCGACGGCGCCCAGGACATGCGCGAGCTGGCCGGCCGGTTCGCCACCGCCTCCACGCTGCCGATCGTGCTGGACTCCACCGAACCGGCGGTGATCGAGGCCGGGCTGGAGATGCTCGGCGGGCGCTGCGTGGTCAACTCGGTCAACTTCGAGGACGGCGACGGCCCCGAGTCCCGCTACGCCCGGGTGATGCCGGTGGTCGCCGAGCACGGCGCCGCGGTGGTGGCGCTGCTCATCGACGAGGAGGGCCAGGCCCGCACCCGGGACTGGAAGGTACGCGTGGCGTGCCGGCTGATCGACGACCTGACCGGCCGGTGGGGGCTGCGCCGGGGGGACATCCTCATCGACGCGCTGACCTTCCCGATCGCCACCGGCCAGGAGGAGACCCGCCGCGACGGCATCGAGACGATCGAGGCGATCCGGGAAATCGCCGCCCGTTACCCGGGGGTCAACTTCACCCTCGGCATCTCCAACGTCTCGTTCGGCCTGAACCCGGCCGCCCGGCAGGTGCTCAACTCGGTCTTCCTGCACGAGTGCGCGCAGGCCGGGCTGACCTCGGCGATCGTGCACGCCAGCAAGATCCTGCCGATGTCCCGGATCGCCGACGAGCAGCGCGAGGTCGCCCTCGACCTGATCTACGACCGGCGCCGCGAGGGGTACGACCCGGTGCAGCGCTTCATCGAGCTCTTCGAGGGCGTCGACGCCGCCTCGGCGCGGGCCACCCGGGCCGAGGAACTGGCCGCGCTGCCGCTGGAGGAGCGGCTCAAGCGGCGCATCATCGACGGTGAGCGCAACGGCCTGGAGGCCGACCTGGACACCGCGATGGCCGAAGGACGCGCGCCACTGTCCATCATCAACGATCTGCTGCTCGACGGCATGAAGGTGGTCGGCGAGCTGTTCGGCTCCGGCCAGATGCAGCTGCCGTTCGTGCTCCAGTCCGCCGAGGTGATGAAGACCGCGGTGGCCTACCTGGAGCCGCACATGGAGAAGGCCGACGACGGCGGCAAGGGCCGGATCGTGCTGGCCACCGTCAAGGGCGACGTGCACGACATCGGCAAGAACCTGGTCGACATCATCCTGTCCAACAACGGCTACGAGGTCGTCAACATCGGCATCAAGCAGCCGATCAACGCGATCCTCGACGCGGCCGAGGAGCACCGCGCCGACGCCATCGGCATGTCCGGGCTGCTGGTCAAGAGCACGGTCATCATGAAGGAGAACCTGGCCGAGATGGCCGCGCGCGGGGTCGCCGAGCGCTGGCCGGTGCTGCTCGGGGGAGCGGCACTGACCCGGGCGTACGTGGAGGACGACCTGCGGTCGATCTTCCCCGGCCAGGTGCACTACGCCCGGGACGCGTTCGAAGGGCTCTCCCTGATGGACCGGGTGATGACGGCCAAGCGCGGCGGCGCGCCGGTGATCGACCCGGAGCGGGAGGCTGCCCTGGCCGCCCGGCGGGAGCGGCGGGAGCGGCAGCGGGCGATGGTGCGCGAGGCGCTGCCCGAGCTGGACGACGCGTCGGTCCGCTCCGACGTGGCGGTCGACGTGGAGGTGCCGGCCCCGCCGTTCTTCGGCACCCGGGTGGTCAAGGGGATCCCGCTGGCCGACTACGCGGCGCTGCTCGACGAGCGGGCCACCTTCCTCGGCCAGTGGGGGCTGCGCGGCGCGCGCGGCGGCCAGGGCCCGTCGTACGAGGAACTGGTGGAGACCGAGGGGCGACCGCGGTTGCGCTACTGGCTGGACCGCCTCATCGCCGACAAGGTCCTCGAGGCCGCGGTGGTGTACGGCTACTTCCCGGCCTACTCCGAGGGCAACGACCTGGTGGTGCTGGACGAGAACGGGCACAGCGAGCGGGCCCGGTTCTCCTTCCCCCGGCAGCGGCAGGAGCGGCGGCTCTGCCTGGCCGACTTCTTCCGCCCCAAGGGCGAGCAGCTCGACGTGGTGGCGTTGCAGCTGGTCACGGTCGGGCAGCCGATCAGCGAGTACACGGCGAAGATGTTCGCCGGCAACGAGTATCGCGACTACCTGGAGGTGCACGGCCTGTCGGTGCAGCTCACCGAGGCCCTCGCGGAGTACTGGCACCGGCGGATCCGCACCGAGCTGACCCTGCCGAGCGGGCGGACCGTGGCCGACCAGGACCCGGCGGACCTGGCCGGCCTGCTGGGCACCGACTACCGCGGCTGCCGGTACGCGTTCGGCTACCCGGCCTGTCCCGACCTGGAGGACCGGGCGAAGGTCGTCCAGCTGCTCGGCGCCGAGCGGATCGGGGTGCAGCTCTCCGAGGAGTTCCAGCTCGTGCCGGAGCAGGCCACCGACGCCATCGTGGTGCACCACCCGGAGGCGAGCTACTTCAACGCCAAATAGCCGGGGGAGCCCTTGCGGGCCGTCTGACCTGCGATTCCGTCATCATGATCCCTCCGCAGTCCGCGTACGGTCCGCACCAGGAATGATCTTGCGCCGGAACGCGTCGTCTACGGCCTGCCGGGTGCGGTCCTCGTCGGCGGGGAAGAGGTGGCTGTAGACGTTCAGCGTCATGGCCGCGTTGCTGTGCCCGAGTCGGTCGCTGACGACCTTCACCGACTGGCCCGCCGCGATCAACAGGCTCGCGTACGCGTGGCGTAGATCGTGCATCCCGACGCCGGCCAGGCCGGCCCGCTTCACTGCCGGCCGCCAGACTGAGGCGTTGAAGGTGTTGCGGGTGCACGGTCCGTCGCCGTAGCGGAAGACGAAGCTCTGCGGACTCCCGGCTGGCCACTGGCGTAGGTGCTCGGCGAGCTCGGCCAGCACGACGTCGCCGAGCGGGATCACCCGGTACGCTGCCCGGTTCTTCAACGGGCCGACCACCGGACCGGGCTGCACCTGCCGCTGCACCGCCAGGCTGCGGCGCAGCCAGTCGACGTCGCCGAGCTGGACGCCGAACGCCTCGCCCTGCCGCAAGCCGGTCCCGGCCGCGAGCACGACCAGGGCCCGGTACTCCGCCGGCACCGCGTCGGCGATCGCCTCCACCTGCTCGACCGTGAGCGGCGTGATCCGCTTCCGCTCGACCGCCGGCAGCTTCACGCCCTTGCACGGGTCCAGCCCGATCGCCCGGTCCCTGACGGCGGCGGAGAACACCGCCCGGACCGTCGAGAACACGGTACGCACCGACCCGGCCGCCAGCGACCAGCCGGACACCATGGCCTGCACTTGCGACGGTCTGACGGCCGCGAGTGCCAGCCCACCGATCGCCGGGTAGACGTGCCGCTCGAGGGTGGACTGGTGACGGGCTGCCGTGTTCGGTCGGGCCGGCTGCGCCGTGCGCCACTGCTCGGCGAAGTCCCGGAACGTCACGCGGCCCGCCTGCGGGTCGACATAGGCGCCGCGCACCATGTCGGCTGTGACCGTCGCCCGCCATCGCTCGGCGTCCACCTTGCGGGCGAAGTGCTTTGCCCGCTCCCTACCCTCGGGGTCCCGCCAGCGGACGCGGTACCGGCCGTCGGGGCGCTTCTGGATGCTGGCCACGGCTACGCCTCCTCGTCGGCGTGTGCGCCCGGCAGGCCGTGCACCTCGCGTGCCTTGCGGATCCACCGGTTCGCAGTCGACCGCGGCAGCTTGAACGCGGCCATGATGGCCAGCCGCGGCTTGCCCCACGACACGTACTCGAACCAGTACATCCGCGCCAGGGTCAGCACCTCCGCATCGTCGAGCGGGCCGGTCCGGCTGCGTCCCCACTGCTCGGCGACGCCCTTACCGCGCCTCGTGGCCTGCCACACCACGGAGGACATCACCGCGCCGAGCTGGAGCGTCGTCAGGTCCTCCGGTGACACCGACGCGCCGTCGGTGCGCTCCACCGACACCACGTCGGCCCGGACGCGCTCCGCGCCGTTGAAGGACGCGGCGATGCGGGCGCGCAGCGGCTGGGTTTCGTACTCCACCAGCGCGACGAACCGTTCGGGCAGCCGGTCGCCGGCCGGCCCGTACGGGATCCACGGCACGCCCTCCGGGGCGTCCGGCGGTGGCTCAATCACCACTTTCCAACGGTCGGCCATGACACGGAGGTTACGCACTTGCGGTACCCCCGTCAAGCGGGGTACAACATGTGCCAACGGTGATACCCACCTTCAGAGAGGTTCCACCCGTCATGCCGGAGTACCTGACCACACAGGAAGTCGCGGATCTGTGCCGCACGTCGCCGGAGACCGTCCGCTACTGGCGCCACATCCGGAAGGGGCCGAAGAGCTTCAAGCTCGGCCGGAAGGTGCTCTACGCCCGCGAGGACGTGCAGGCGTACCTCGACGCGGCCCGCAACGCCGGCCGGGCGGCGGCCTGATGCAGCCGACAGAAAACGGGCGCCCCGAGGCTGGTGCAATCGGGGCGCCCGCTCAGCAGGCCGGCGAGACCTGTAGCCAGTCTACGCGTGCGAGCGACATTCCTGCGGCATGGCACGAGCAGGCCGACTGGGAGAACGCGCACCAGTACGCGGAGGGCTGGGCCGCCGGGTACGCCGCCGGGTGGCAGGCCGTCGCCGACGAGGTGGTGCGTGCGACCGGCGTACGCCCTTACACCGCCAAGGCCGTCATCCAGTGGCTGTGCCGCTCCATCGACCTCGACAAGCGGCAGCGCACCCCGGAGGCCTACGCCTCCTCGGAGAACGGCATGGACCTCGGGATGGCCGAGCGGGAGATGTTCGGACGGCTGGCCGCATGAGCGAACCCGACGGCGCCGAGCTGCTCGACGAACTACGCGCCGCCATCACCCGCTACGTCGTCCTGCCCAGCGACCAGACCGCCGACGCGGTGACGTGCTACATCGCGGCAACCTACGGGGTCGCGGCGTGGGAACACGCCACCCGCCTGATGATCCTCTCTCCTGAGAAGCGGTGCGGTAAGTCGCGGCTGCTCGACATCATCGAGGCCACCTGCCACTCCCCGTTGATCACGGTGAACATCTCCCCCGCCGCGCTGGTGCGCTCCCTCGGCGACAACCCGCCGACGCTCCTGCTCGACGAGGCCGACACGGTGTTCGGGAAGAAAGCCGCGGACAACAACGAAGACCTCCGGGGCATCCTCAACGCCGGTCACCAGCGCAGCCGGCCGTACATCCGGTGGGACGCCGCGGCGCGAGCGCTAGAACGGTGCCCCACCTTCTCCATGGCGGTGCTGGCCGGGATCGGTGACATGCCGGACACCATCATGGACCGGTCCGTCATCGCCAGGATGCGCCGCCGGGCGCCTCACGAGAAGGTGGCGCCGTACCGCCGCCGCCGCGACGAACCCGCGCTGCGGGACCTCGGCAACCGGATCAGGGACTGGGTCACGTCCAACCTGACCATGCTGTCGACGGTCGAGCCGGAGATGCCCGTAGAGGACCGCGCCGCCGACACCTGGGAGCCCCTGGTAGCGGTCGCCGACCTGGCCGGCGGTGACTGGCCGGAGCGGATCCGCCGGGCCTGCCGGGCGATGGTCGCTGAGGCCGACGCCGACGGCACAGACGCCACCCTCGCCCGCCGGCTCCTCGCCGATCTCCGGGACGTGTTCGAGGGTGCGCAGAACCTCTACACCACGACGGTCTTGGAGCGGCTGCACAAGATCGAAGATGCGCCGTGGAGCAACTACTTCGGCCGTCCACTCACCTCGGCGGATCTTGCGAAGCTGCTGAGGGACTACCGGGTCAAGCCGGTCGACGTGCGGGAGCCGGGCGGCCCGAATCGGAAGGGCTACCGGAAAGACGATCTTCACGACGCATGGAACAGGTACGCACCCCGCGACAGCCGCGACACAGGCGACATTGCAGGTCAACCGCGTCGCGGGGATGAATCGGACACAGCGACAGCCGCGACGCCGCGACAAGCCGCGACGCCTCTGAGCAGGGATGTCACTCCTGTCGCGGCTGTCGCGGACACATGCCCTGACTGTGGCGAGCCGTACGGGTCGCTCTGCCATTCGATCAACTGTGAGGGACTGGACGCAGCATGACCGCCATCACGAGCACCGGATACCTGATCCACCTCGACGAGCTTCTCCCGGCCCTCGCCGACATCAAGCCCTGCCCCGACTGCGCCGGGGGCCTCGGCATCCACATCGAACCCTCGGGGGAGTGGAACCCCGTCCAGGTCCACAACGTGCCCTGCCCCCGCACCACCGGCCGGCCCCGCCTCGCCGCCGTCCCGGACGTGACGCCATGACCACACCAGCCCACCAGTCCGCCCCACCCACCACCGACCAATGGCACGCCCTGGTCGCCGACCTCTACGCCGCAGTCGCCAGCAGCTACCACGCCATCGCCCTGATGCGACGAAGCACCAGACGACGTGCGGTGACGCCCGTTACAGGCAGGGGGGCGGGTACGTCACGCAACGTCACAAGTCTTGACCCATCGCCTTCCGTCAGGCGTTTCTCCCCCCGCGACGCCGTGACGCTGGGGCGTGACGCGTGACGCCCCAGATGTTCCGCACACAGATTCCCGCCATAGGGACGGATGGGTCGCGACCTGCGGTTTTGCGTCCGACCCCCGCGCCCCGGGTGCGCCGTGACGGGAGGCGTGACGCGTGACGCGTGACCACGACGACGTGACGGGAGCCGCGGTCGCGGTGCTGTCGGCGATGGCTCGGGGTGACGTGGCTGGCGCTGACGCGGTGCTGGCCACCGTGGACCCGTGGGCGCTGGCCGGGTGGCTGCTCGGGCTGGTCGACCAGCTCGGCCCGGCGGCGTTCGGTGACCGTGAGCGGTACCTGGAGGTACTGGCCGCGTGGCGGCCGGGGCAACGGCTCGGCGACACCACCGAGTGACCTATGATCGATCTGCCACCGGGCCGCGCCCGGGGCCGGCGCCGCGGGCCGCGCAAGCCTCCCGCCCCGTCGACCAGTACCGGCGCGAGCATCCGACCCGGGCCGCCCGTTCGGGCCTCCCAGGGAGCAACGGCAGAACCCTTGACCGTGCCTTCCTGAGGAGAAGTGAGTACATGGCACGCAGCATCAGCATCATCCGCGCGGAGCTGGACGAGGCGCGCGCGAAGCGGTCCCGCATCGAGGCCGACATGGGCGAGCTGGACCGGGCGATCGGTGACGGCACCCCGACCGCCGGCCAGCAGGAGCGGTGGGAGCGGCTGACCGCCGGGCAGACCAAGGCGCGGGTTGACGTCGAGCGCCTGGACGAGGAGATGCGCGACGCGGTGACCGACCTGGCCGCCGGCGGCAGCGTGATCGGCGGTGACGGCGCCCGGCAGGACGGCGGGGACCAGGCCCGGCGCGGCCCGCAGCGGGACAAGGCGCTGCGGTTCGTCGAGGCCGCGGAGCGGGCCGGTGAGCTGCCCACCCACAGCGCCGACAAGGTGGACCGGCTGCTGCGCACCGGCACCACCGGCGAACGGTCCAACGCCGCCCGGTGGGCGGAGGCCGCCGGGGACCCGGACTACCTGCGGGCGTTCGGCAAGCTGCTCGCCGACCCGCAGCGCGGGCACCTGACCTGGGATGGCCGGGAGTCGGAGGCGTACCGGCGGGCGCGGGCGCTCGGCGACGAGATGCGCTCGGCGATGTCGACCGGCAACAACGTCGGCGGCGAGCTGATCCCGCTGTCGCTGGACCCGTCGATCCTGCTCACCTCTGACGGGTCGATCAACCCGATCCGCCGCAACAGCCGGGTCGTGCAGACCGCCACCAACCAGCACCGGGTGGTCACGTCCGCCGGGGCCACCGCCGAGTGGAAGACGGAGGCGGCCGAGGCGGCGGACGGCTCGCCGGCGCTGGCCGAGGTGGACATTCCGCTGTTCCTCGCCGACGCCAACGTCGTCTACTCGTACGAGCTGGCGTGGTCGACCCGCGACCTGGTCGCCGAGCTCCAGCCGGTCGTCATGGACGCCGTCGACCAGCTCGAGGCCACCGCGTTCACCACCGGCAACGGCACGACCGCGCCGCAGGGCCTCATCACCGGTCTGGTCGGCACATCCAGCGAGATCAACTCGTCGGTGTCGGAGGCGTTCACCGCGGCCGACATCTACGCACTGCAGAACGCCCTTCCGCCGCGGTTCTCCGACGGCGCCGCGTGGTACGCCAACATCGCGATCGTCAACGCCGCCCGCCAGTTCGAGACCACGAACGGGGCCATCAAGTTCCCGGAGCTGATGGCCAACCCGCCGTCGCTGCTCGGCCGGCGGGTGTGGGAGACGTCGAACATGGACGGCAGCTACAACGCGGCCGCGACCGCCAGCAACTACGTGATGGTGTACGGCAACCTGTCGCGGGCGTACGTGGTGGTCGACCGGATCGGCTCGTTCGTAGAGATCACCCCCCGGCTGGGCGCCAACTCCCGGCCGAAGGGTGAGCGGAACATGACGCTGTACCGGATGACCGGTGCGAAGGTCGTCCGGCCGCAGGCCGCCCGACTGCTGGACGTCCCGACCACCGCCTGACACCTGATCTTGCGGCGTGGCGCGTCAACCTCACCGCCGGTGCCCAATCTCGGGGATCCACACCGGGGCAACGGACAGGAAGGCGCGGAGGGCCCAATCTGCGGGCCCTGTGACGCGACCTGCGCGCCACGCCGCACCCCCCACCAATCGCAGAAGAGGACGCAGATGACTTTCCCCGTAGACCCCGCCCGGCGGCTTGTCCGCGGTGCGCCCGCCCGGTCGCCGCTGCGCCGCGCGATTCCCAACCTCGCACCGACCGCGTACTGGCCACTGGAGGACGGCCCCGGCGCCCCGTCGGGGGCGAGCGCGGTCGACGGCGTTGCGGCGATGGCACCGTACGGGTACTCCCGGTTCGAGATCCCCGGCTCCGGTGGGCGGCCTGAGCCGGCCGCCGGGCTGCCGGAGTTCGCTACCGGGTCGGGTATTCCCGGGTCGCTGCCGGTGCCGGACTGGTCGCGGGGTGGGGTGCTGGTGGGCCAGCCTCCACGCCCCACGTCGGGCACCCAGTCGTGGCGGGTCGCGTTCGTGGCCGTGTTCCCGCGCGACATGCAGGCCTCGGGGACGACGTTCATTGGCTGGACGGTCAGCGAGGGCACCTACCCGTACTGGGAGATCCAGGCCGACAGCGGCGGCCTGTTCGTCACCGCGCAGGACAGCCTGGGGACGGCCGGGTACGGCACCGCCACCGACCCGGTGAACCTGTTCGACGGGCGCCCGCACTTCGTGGAGGTCAACGCGCTGACCGTGCTGGGAGCACTCGCCGCCCGCGTCTACATCGACGGTTTCGAGTACGGGATCGTCCACACGATCGCCGCGCCGAACCTGGTGTTCCCGCCCGGATGGGTCACGTCGATCACCCCCAACGTGAAGGAGTGGACGTCCGCCGACGTCGGCTCGATCGAGGGCATGCCGCAGCTGGGGCACATCGCCGTGTGGCAGCCGTCCGTGCCCATTGTGGGGCATGTCGAGGCGATGCGCGGGCACGCCGGCGAGCCGGCGACGACCCGGCTGGCGAGGTTGTGCGCGGAGGACGGCGTCCGGCTATCCATGCCGAACGTGCCCGACGACGCGTCGAGCCGGATGGGGCCGCAGCCGGCCGGCGCGGGCCTGGACCTGTACCGGCAGTGCGCGGAAGCGGACCTGGGGGCGCTGTACGAGCAGGGTTTCGGCCTGGCCTACGTGCCGCGCTACGCCCGCTACAACCGGCCGACGACGCTCACCCTGGACTACGCGGCCGGGCAGGTCGCGCCGCCGCTTGAGCCCGTCGACGACGACCAGCTCCTACGCAACCGGGTGACGGTGTCTCGGCCCGACGGGTCCGAGGCGACCGTCGAAGACGCGGCCAGCGTCACCGCCGCCGGCACCTACGAGCGGTCGGTGGAGGTGAACCTGGCCAGCGACGAAATCCTCCAGAGCCACGCCACCTGGCGGCTACACCTCGCCGACGTGACGCAGTGGCCACCCGAGCAGCAGCTCCGGTGGCTTGCCGGCGAGGTGTCGCAGTGGTCACCGGAGGAACTGCGCTGGGTGGCCTGGCACGAGGCGGCGCACGCCGTCGTCGCGGTGGTCCTCGGCTGCCTCGTGGACTGGGCCGACCTGGACGCGGGACCGGGCTACGGCGGGACGCTGGTGGCCGCCCGCGACCCGCACACGGACGCGGTGGTGTCGCTCGCCGGCTGGATGGCCAGCGGCGGGCACCTGTGGGGGCCCCTCACCACCCACGACACCCAGCAGGCGATCGAGCTGGTCGGCATGGACGCCATTCCCGCCGCCATGCGCGACGCCGAAGCGATCCTGGTGAGCCGGCGCAGTGACGTCGCCGCTGTGGCCGCCGCCCTGGTCCAGCACCGGATACTCACCGGCGAGCAGATCACCGCCATGGTGCAGGGCGCCACGGTCCCGGCGTTGAGCCCCGGGCAGCCCCGTCCGGGCGGCCCGCCGAAGCCGACAGGACCGTCCGGACCGAGACCGAAGGGCACGCACTGACCGAGTACCCCGTCGCGGCGGGGGGGGGGCTGAGTAGGCAGAAGCGACAGAACCCAGCACTGGCCCCACACCTCCCGCCCGCCACCCA
>NZ_JBFAJK010000076.1:0-17124 GCF_040655175.1 Micromonospora sp. NPDC050495
CCGTGGCCACCAGGTACGACAAGCTCGCCTGCCGCTACCGCGCCACCGTGCAGATCGCCGACATCCTCATCTGGCTACGCGCGAAACCCGACCGCTGCTACTCATGATCCAGGAGACACGGCCTAGTTGGCCAGCCGACTCACCCGCGTTTCTCTTGAGCACATCGCGGACTTCCAGATCCACCTGGACGCTGCGCGTCGCTCGATCGATACCTACGCCATGTGGGGGCAGCCCACCAGATCATGGACGGCCTTTGTAGCGACGACTCGTTCTGGTACTTCCAACCATGGCTCATCGGCCAGGGGCAGCGCTGGTGGCACCAAGCCGCCCAAAACCCCGACAACCTCGCCGACCTGTCCCCCGTCCGTGCGCTCGCCGGCCGTGCCCCCGCGAATGGGCCGACGGGGAATGGCCGGACTGGGAGAAACTCGCCTACGTGGCACCGAGCGCCTACAACCGCATTACCGGGCGCGAAGGCAGCCTCGATGAAGCGCTGGACGCCCGGCGCCACCGCACGTGCTCCGACCTTGAAGCATGCAAAAAGCGGAAGCAGGGTGAGGGTAGGTGGACACCACCTGCCGGAGCTTACTTGTAGTCGAAGGTGTAGCACCACGCCAACGCTCGCACTGCAGCATCGGAGACCTCCGGGTGTCGGATCCGGAATTCTGCCGCCGCAGCGTCGCCCATCTCAGCGAGATCAGCCGTGGCGAACCGGGCGTCGGACCGGTAGAAGTCGTCCTCAAGCTGGCGGATCATCGGAAGAAGGCCGGCTGCTCGCTCGTTTCCGAACCGCTCGATCACCAGGCGTTCGTCTTGGGCCGGCCAGGTCGTGCGACCCCAGCCAGTCCAGGTCAGGACAGCCTCGCTGAGCAGCTCGGCAGGAACGCTTACCGCGTCCACAGCAGCACCTCCGCACCGGTGCGCGGATCAACCGATGAAATTCGGTACCTCGATCCACCTCCGCTTAGGCAGCTCGCTGTGCTGGCCGTTGCCGGCGAACACCAGAAGCTCGTCGTCCTCGTAAGGCGAGGCGGGTGCTTCCCTCTCGCACCCGAGGCAGGACCATGGCTGCAGGCGAATCCACTCGACGTAGGCAACGTCGGGGCGACAACGATCGTCATCGTCGTGGCATCAGCGTGGGCAAGCGATACGTTGAAAGGTATTCCGATCTGCCGTGCCCGTCCTTCAGCTGGTCCAGGACGCGGTCCAACTCCTCGACAGTCGGAACGTCGCAGGACTGCTCGTCGCCTGAGAATCCCTCGGTCCACTGCAGCGCCACTCGCACAAGCTAACGCAGGTCTGCCGACCTGCGCGCCCTGCCAGACCGGCCGTGTGAGGATAACCTGTCGCCATTGCGGGCTATGTTCCGTAGGGGTCCCAGTGAGCGGCGTAGTGCAGCAGCGAGCGTGCCAGGTCGGGGTGGGCCGCCGCCCACCGGTTGTCAAACAGGAACCACTGGTCGAACCCGAAGAAGCCGTCTATGTAGCGGGCGACCTGCGTGATGTGCTCATCCACCTGGATCAGCGATTCGGTGGGACGCCGCGCGCGCAGCAGGTCCAGCATCTCCCGGTGAACCGCCTCATGGGTGGGCATCCGGTCGAGACTGGCAGGTGACGGGGCGTAACCCGGCAGTTGGGCATAGCGCTCCAACGCCCAGCCCACATCGTTCTCCCCAGGAGCGACGAGGGCCCGCAGCAGCCGGACGTCGTGCGGCCAACCGTGGGCGCCGGGGCCGTCGACGCCGAGGTGGGCGGCGAGGTCCGGCAGGCTCAGGCCGGGAAAGTGGACGGCGCCGATCAGGTCCAGGTTTCGATAGGCATCAGGCGATTGCCAGCACAGGCGGACCGAGAAGACGGAATCCGGTCCGGGCGGGGCCAGCCGGACGGTACGGACCGGAACGCTGTGCGTGAACACCGCCTCCGAGACACCCGCGGTGGCGGGCATGGGCCACGTGTCGTGCAGCAGGAACGCGAGCCGGTCGGGGGACGCGGCAACGGCCTCGTCGTCGACGAAGTAGTAGGCCAGGTCCACCTCGTCGTCATCGGTACGCACTCTCAGGGCGTGCTCACCGAGCCTGATGAAGTCATCATCACCCTCGACCCACAGGTGTTCGGTCAGCAGCTCGCGCAGTTCGTCAACCGACTCCGGTGGCGGCAGGCGCCGCTTCCGGACCTCCTCGAAAATCGACTCCAGGCCGTACACGTTGCCACCCAGCTCGCCCTCGATCCACAGGCACGGATCGTCCTGCTCCCAACCGCAGCGGAACCAGTCGAGCACGGTCGCCTCGGGCAGGGTGACCACCCGCTTGCCGAAAGGATTGTCCTCCCGCCAACGGCACACGAAGTACATGCGGCTGACCCTAGGCACGCGGTCCGACAAGATTTGTCCCACGGCGCCATACAGCGCCTACCTCAAAGCGACAAGGGCCGCGGCAACCAGACACCCCGCAGCCATCTGCGCCTGTCGCGGTCGTCAGCGCTTCGACACGCCGCGTCGTCCCACAGGATCAGACCAGCAACGCCAACTCCGGTACGGCCTCACCGCAGCACGCCGGCGCTCGGTGGCCCATCGATCCTGTGACACCTCCCTACAGTGGTCACGTCACTAGATCGACGTGTCGCGCCTGCGCCGCGTCATCCACCCTGAACTGCCGCAGCCAGCGACCCGGCTGCAGCGTCACCTCGTCGCTCTCCTCGGCGTCACCGATATTGAGCCGGCCGGAGGGGAACCCCGAAGGCAATCTCGTACGGAGGCTCCCGTCTACTCGCCCAGACACAACGGCAGGCCGTTACCGTCCTCGACGTGAACACTGCGGAGTTCTGGCAGTTCCTATAGCGATCAGCCGAGGAGGCGACCGGTACCGCCCGGAGGCTCGACTGGTTGGCACACCGGCTCAGCCGCTCTCACTTGAGCACGTCGCGGACTACCAGCTACACCTGCAGGCCGCACGTCGCCAGATCGACACCTACGCCATGTGGGGCGCCGCCAACCAGATCATGGACGGCCTCTGCAGCAGCGACGCGTTCTGGTACTTCCAACCACGGCTCATCGGCCAAGGAGAACACTGGTGGCAACACGCCGCCCAAAACCCCGACAACCTCGCCGACCTACCCGCCGTTCGCGCTCTTGCCGGCAGCAGCCCTCGAAACCGCTGAGCTGCGAGGACGATCCCCCTGTGTCCGCAACAGTCCGCGGCGTCCGTCCCGATCGTCACTCAAATAGTCACCCGCCGTCGCCCGGCCAAGCCGGGGGTTACCGCGCGGACGGCGATGCTGGCAGGTCGGGTAGCGGCGGAGCGTCGCTCGTCGCGTCGGTGATGGTGATCTGCCACCTGCCCAGTGTGGGTGCCGCCAGCCGGCCGACGCGCCAGGCGACAACGCCGACGGCGATGATGAGCGACACCGCCGCAGCAACCAGCAGCCACCGCCGCGGTAGCACTCGGCGGTCGAGGCGACGAAGGGGCTGCAGGTTCTCCGGAGAGGGTGCCCACGATGGGAGGCCATTCATAGCCACGACAGCACCTCCTGGGCGACGGTGGCGGCCGACCCGACCATCGCCGTATCGGCGGCACCGGTCGCCTCGAATTCGACCAGCACTCCGTAGGTGCCGAAACACGTCGAGAAGTTGATGCGCCGGCCAGTTTCGCGGTCACCCGCGATGAAGTAGACGGCGCGGTCGCCGAGCGCAACGGGATGATTCCTATTGTTGATGACCGTCAGCAGCCCGGCTCGGTCCACGCAACGCGGGCCGCGACCCTCGTACCGCCCGTAACGCCCGAGTGACACCCACAGGTAGCCACGTGCGCCCTCCTTCGTGGACGCGCTCTTGACCAGGCAGTAGTTTGAGCGCATGCCTGGCCCGTTCTGCTCCCCAACCTGCAAGGCACCGCGCCCAGGAACGAGGAGGTCGAACACCTCCGACCGGATGAGCGGGCAGACCGCCGGAGGTGCAGGCGGGTCTACCGTCGCATTCCGCCAGCCCTGCCACCCGCCGACGGCCGCTGAGAGCAGGACACAGACGGCCAGGGACACGACGCGTACCCAAGTCCCCCGTCTCACACCACCAGTGTGACCGGACGCAGCAGATGGACTATCGGCCGACCAGCGGTATTCCGAGCGCCTCAACCTCCTGTCCCCTCACCGTCGGATGGCAAGCTCATCTCTCATGATCCGTGACTTCGCTAGAGACTATCTGCACCGCCAGCACAGGTCGATACGTCAGGCGCTGATCTGGAAGCTCAGTGTGGAAGCCGTGAGAAATCCGGTTCGCGTGGAGGCTCGCCCGTGAGGGCGGTCATCGTCGCGGCCGCAGTCGCGTTCATCATCTCCCTGCTCGGCACGCCGGTGGCGATTCGCGTCTTCACCGCGCTCAAGGCAGGCCAGCCGATCCGATCCATCGGGCTGGCCAGCAACCAGGGCAAGCACGGCAGGCCCACGATGGGCGGCGTCGTCTTCATCGTGGCCACCGTCTTCGCGTACGTTGCCGGGCACCTCGCCCTGATGACCCTGCCCGAGCGGCAGATCGCGCAGGAGGGGCCGACGATGACTGCCCTCGTCCTGCTCGGGCTCTTCGTCTTCTGCGGCGTGGTCGGCTTCTTCGACGACTTCCTCAAAGTGCGCCGGCGCAACTCCGACGGCCTGTCCGCCAAAGGCAAGCTGCTCGGCCAGGCGATCGTCAGCGGCGGCTTCGGTATCGCCGCGCTCTACGTGCCGAGCACCAACGGCCAGACCGTGGCCAGCGAGCACATCTCGCTCATCCGCGACATCAGCTGGCTCGACGTCGGCAAGGTTGGCGCGGTCATGGTCATCGTCTTCGTGATCACGGCGATGTCGAACGGCGTGAACCTCACCGACGGCCTCGACGGCTTGGCCACCGGCGCGTCAATCCTGGTGCTCGGCGGGTACGCGCTGATCGGCTTCTGGCAGTACCGGCACTGGTGCGCCGACGAAGGGTACGCCCGGGTGAACGACTACTGCTACCAGGTACGCGATCCCCTGGAGATCGCCATAATCGCGGCGGCGGCCGCCGCCGCCTGCGTCGGCTTCCTGTGGTGGAACACGTCCCCGGCGCGGATCTTCATGGGTGATGTGGGCGCGCTCGGACTCGGCGGCCTGATCGGCGGGCTCGCGGTGGTAACCCGCACCACGCTGCTTTCGATCATGATCGGCGGGCTCTTCGTCATCATCACGACGACCTGGGTGATCCAGATCGTCTCATTCCGGACCACCGGTAGACGCGTCTTCCGGATGGTGCCTTTGCACCACCACTTCGAGCTGGCCGGATGGAGCGAGACCACTATCGTGGTCCGGTTCTGGATCGTGGCCGGCGTCGGCGTGGCGGCCGGCCTGGGCCTGTTCTACTCGGACTTCTTGGCGGTCGTTGGATGACCCGGGTGCCAGCTGATCGGCGAGCACGACAGCGCCACTTGGGCTCTGGTGCTCCCCGACCTGCTCCCATGGCCCGTTTGCCAACCGGACACGCTCACGGATTCGCGCCTTATCCGCGGCATGACAGGTTTGCTGGGCGGCAGTACGCTCCCTGCCCGGTGACAAGAGGAAGGTGACAGGGTGGGCGCATCGGCGTGGAGCTGGCAGGTGCCGTATCAGCAGGATCTCGCTGGCGCGTTGCAGCAAGCTCGTCGGGAGGCGTACGCGCGGGGCTCGTTCTATAGCGAAGAGCCGAACAGCCGGGCCCGATCGATGGGCGAAGACAACTATGTCGCGTGGGAGCTTGCCGAGATTCGAAAGGGCATCGGCGACGCATTTGACGATGACGGCTGGGAACCGGACGACAGCATGTCCCGAGAGGCATGGCGTGCTGCGCAGATCGAGGTGACGGACCCAGACTCGCTGCTGGCGTCGCAGCCGTTCTCCGGCACCCACTCGATCATCGACATGACGGGGGTCTCGGCCACATCGGCACCGCACATGGTGGCACCAGTGCCAGCCGAGGAGCTGGACGAGCTGTTCGGCACAGGTCGGCCGGCCGCCACCGCAGTCGCCGAGGCGATCGAGAACGGCGCCCTCACCGGCCATGAGCGATGGCACGGCCGGTACGTGATCGGGTATGACGGTGACGTGCCGCACGCGATCTACTTCGTGGGCTACAGCGGCGACTGACCTGGCTCAGACGGCCGACAGCGACCCGTGTGACTGCCACGCCGGTCGTTCGGCGAGTCGCCAATCAAGATCAAGCGTCCGCTCATCGGCAGGAGCGGACACCATCCGCGACGTTGCACGCGCGGATCCCGGCAGATCCGGATGTTGTCAGCCCTCCCGTTCGCCGGCGTTTGCGATGGCTAGGAATCCCTCGAACTCCTCCAGCATGGCGCCGGCGTCACCACCCACTGCCACGAACATGGCGACCGCATCTCGTAGCATTTCGGCGGTTGAACGGTCAAGGTGCAGCGTCATCCAGTCGCGTGGATCCACCGCGTGGGCGAAGACTTCAGGAAAGCGCTCTTGGACGAGCCGCGCCGCCTCCTCAGCCTCCTGCTGGGTCATGGAGGTTGTCGACAGCGTCCAGAACTCTTCAGGTCGGTATCGGTCGTGACCGGAGTTGTCGGTGTTCTGCACGTCCCGATGGTAGGTGTCCTATGGACCGGCGACTTCCGCTCATCGGCACGATCGGATGCCGACAACGCGCGATCAGCGGCATGAGCGTGCAGGTATCAGCATCGCCTCGTAGCGCTGATTGGCGCACTCGTCAGACCTCGCCGCCGGATGGGATGCTCCACCGCAGTACGGCCCCGCCCGCGACGTCCTTCAGAGTCAGCGAGTACACCTGTCCAACCGACCTGCCTGCTTTGAATCGCTGAAGTTCGCTCGGTGCCCAGCCGACACACAGGATCGGGCAGCCGGCTACCTCGATCACTCCGGCGCCGAGCGGATCCTGCCAGCCGGCTCGCCATCCGAGATGGTGATGGCTGTGCAGGTCGACGGACGCCATGTGCGCGAAGTGGCCCCGCGCGACCGCCCACCGGTTGATCTCCGCCGCCCTCTCAAGGGCGACTTCGACAGGTAGATCCAACCAGCCGTGCGGGCGGTTGGTGCGGAACGCCGGAATCGGTTGCGCACCGAAGCGCGCCCAAGCCTCCTCATCGCCTTTGCCCCAGATTCGCAGGTCAGCTAACCCGTCGACACTGCGCGCCGCCGGCAGGAAGCCGACCCATGAATCAAGCGCAACCGCGTCACCGATGACCATCCCGGACGGGTCCACGGGCAGATCACCCAGCACCACCGGTTCTTCTCCTGCTGACACCGCCGACCACGGCAGGTTCAGGTCGATATCGAGCGCGGCTATGGTGTCGATCGCCTCGTACGTACCGGGCCGGGTGTGCGCAGTGACCGTTAACGCTCCAGGTCCGGCTGGCACGGCGACCGCCTCGGCGAGCCAGTCCTGCAGGTGAGCGCCGCCCGTATCCGCCGCCCGCATCGCACGAACCGACAACGGCTCTCCAAGGTCGGCCCACTGATCGAGAAACCCACCGCAGCCAAGCACGACAGTCCGCGACGGCACCACCACCCGGCCCAGTGCCGCGGTCATTGACCGGGAATCGTCACTGCTGTTCATCGCCGCCGATCATCACACCTCACGGGCTTCTGGGGCATCCGCTCATCGGCACGACCGGATGCCGACAACGCGCGGCCCGCTCGCACTCGGATCGGTTCGCAACGAGGTTCGACCGGTTCCACGCCGGCTGACGGCGCCCACCGTGGCCAACCCCTAGTGGCCGGTAGCCGAAGCATGCCGACGAGACGCGATGGTCAGCCGTTGGGCAATCCTTGACGCGATACGTCCCTATGAGATCCTCGCGTAAAAGGTCGCGAATCGGTTCGGCGCAGCTGAGTCACCGCGTGGGGGCGGGGCCTGTGGTGGCGCGCAACGACACGGGTGGGGCGTGCAGGATGTGGCGCGGGTGCGCCTGTGGGTTGGCGAGGCGCTCCAGCAGGAGCTCGACGGCCTGAGCGCCCATGTCGTGCGTGGGAACGTCGACGGCGGTCATCGGCGGCCGGAAGTCCTCAGCCCAGTGCCGGGCGGCCACGCCGGCGACGGAGAAGTCGCGGGGCACTCGCAGGCCGGCGCGCTCCAGGCCGCGTTGGATTCCCGGCAGCGCGGCCTCGTTGACGGTGACCAGCGCGGTCACCTCACGATGGTCATCGCGCAACTGCTCCACGCAGGCCTCCCCGGCCGGTGCGTCGTCGGCGCAACATACGTCGACTCCGGTCACGTTCCGTTCAACGACGGCGTCGGTGAAGCCGGTGAGGGCGCGGTGGCCCGGGCCGTAGCCGGCGGCAACGAGCTCGGTGGAGCGGTTGACGAGGGCGATGTTCCGGTGGCCGAGGTCGGCGAGGTGGTGCACGCATCGCGAGACGAGCGTCGCGTAGTCGATGTCGACACACCACATGTGCTCGGCATCGCGGGTTCGGCCGATGGTGACGAAGGGCAGGCCGACGTTTTGCAGCCGCGTGACTCGGTCGTCTTCGAGCCTTATCTCCATCAGGATGACGCCGTCGACGCGGCGACCGGTGACGACCCGTTCAAACGAGCGCTCGTGGTCGCCGCCGGACGGGGACAACAACACGTCGAAATCCGCTCGGGCGGCCGCCTCTACGATGCTGGCGACGAACGCGAGCTGCATCTCGGTCAACCGCTGGCTCGCCGGGGGAATGACCAAACCGAGAGTTCGTGTCCGACCCTCTTTCAAGGCTCGGGCGCTGGCGTTGGGCCGGTAGCCGAGTTCGTCGATGACAGCCTGGATGCGTCGGCGGGTCTCCTCGGACACGCGTCGCTTTCCGGTGAGCGTGTATGACACCGTGCTTCGGGACACACCCGCCCGGCGAGCGATCTCTCCGATGTTCATCCTTGCTCCCTCACCAACCGTCGGCCCGCCCTGCGGCAACGCCGCATCGTATGGACCGTACCGGGTCCCTGGCCCACGATGTACGCCGGACCGAATCGGTTCGTCCACAGCAAATCGGCCTGCTCCGATACCCAACGCCGCACCGGCCAACAGCTCCCCAGCGTTGAACCGACTTGCGATCTGCCGGCCTCCACCACTTGACCCGACCCGAAGAACACGCCTATGTTCGGTCGAACCGATTCGCTCCGCCCCGTTCAACCGCCTTCGTCACCAAGCACATACCCGCCTGTGCTCGCGCGAACAGCCACAACTCTGGTGCGCTGCGGTTGCTGCTCCACCGTCGAGCCCCACTGTCCCTTATGTCCGACTGGCACGACTGGCGACAGCCCGACATCCCTACCCCGCGGAGGGCCACCATGACCTTGCTCCGTACCGGGCGCCGCGTCCTCGGCGCCGCCTTGATCTCCCTTGCCGTCACCGCCGGCACGGCCGCCTGCTCGTCGTCGGACGCTCCCGGGGATGGCTCCTCCGGCAGCAGCAGCTACACGGTCTGGGACCCGTATCCGCAGTACGACGACGGCTCTGCGTGGGTGCAACTGCTGAGCAAGTGCGGTACGGACGCCGGCGTGAGCATCAAGCGCACCGCCTACGACACCAGCGACCTGACCAACAAGGCGCTGCTGGCCGCGCAGCAGGGCAACTCCCCCGACGTGCTCATCGTTGACAATCCGGTCGTCTCCACGCTCGCCGAGGCCGGGGTGCTGACGACCACTCAGGAGAACAAGCTCGACGTCAGCGCCATCTCGCCGAACCTGATCGCGGCCGGAACGATCGGCGGCAAGTCGTACGGGGTGCCGATCGGCGCCAATACCCTGGCCCTGTACTACAACAAGGCGGTGCTGCGGGCGGCCGGCGTGGACATCGGCAGCGTCAAGGACTGGGCGTCGCTGACCGCGGCGCTGGGCGCGGTAAAGGCGGCTGGCAAGAAGGGCATCACCTTCTCCGGCATCGGTACGGAAGAGGGCAGCTTCCAGTTCCTGCCGTGGTTCTGGGGTTCCGGCGCGGACCTGCGCAAGCTCGACTCGCCGGAGGCGGTCGCGTCGCTGCAGTTGTGGACCGACTGGCTCAAGCAGGGCTACGCGCCCAACTCCGTCATCAACAACACTCAGACTACGAGCTGGCAGGAGTTCGCCACCGGCGGGTACGCGTTCGCCGAGAACGGCACCTGGCAGCTGGGGAACGCGGAAAAAGCCGGCTTCGAGTACGGCATCATCCCGATCCCGGGTCGCGATGGCGGCACCGCGGCGGCGCCGACCGGCGGCGAGTTCGTCAGCATTCCGGTGCAGAAGGAAACCGGCCGCTACGACACCAGCAAGAAGCTGGTGCAGTGCCTGACCAATACCGAGAACTCCTACGCCACCGTCAGCGCGCTCAACTATGTCGCGCCGACCTCAGCGGTGCAGGACAAGCAGCTGGCGGCCAACCCCGAGCTGAAGGTGTGGGTCGAGGCGGTGAAGGCTGCCAAGGGCCGCACCAGCGATGAGCTCGGCACGAAGTACCCGAAGATCTCCGAGCCGCTGTGGACCGCCGTTCAGGGCGCGCTGAGCGGGTCGAAGTCCCCGGCCGACGCGCTCGCCGCCGCGCAGGCGACGGCCGCGGCGGCGACGAAGTAGGCCCATCCGCCTCATGGACCGTACGACACAGCCCGGGAACGCACGGGTGGCGGTGCGTGCCGAGGATGGGACGGCCCGGGCGGTCCCGCCCTCGGCCCGGGCAAGGAGACGCACGGGCCGGGCACGCACGACGAGGTGGGTCGGATGGGCGTTCCTGGCACCGGTGGTCGGCTACCTCGCCGCCTTCTACGCCTACCCCCTGTACCGCAACGTCGACCTGAGCGTGCGGCACTACACCGTCCGCTCGTTCGTGCAGGGTGACGCGCCGTTCAGCGGCTTGGACAACTACCGCGAGGTGTTTGACGACCCGACCTTCGGACCGGCGTTGGGCCACACGGTCCTCTTCACCGTGGCATCACTGCTCTTCCAGTTCGCCGCCGGCCTGGCCCTGGCGGTGTTCTTCAACCGCCACTTCCGCCTGTCGGCGACGCTGCGCGCGCTCTTCCTGGTGCCGTGGCTGCTCCCGCTGATCGTGTCCGCCTCGACGTGGTCATGGATGCTCAACAGCGACTCCGGCGTCGTCAACGCTGCGCTGTCGGTGTTCGGCGTCGGCCCCGTCAACTGGCTCACCTCGCCCGACTGGTCGCTCGTCTCGGTGATCATCGCGAATGTCTGGATCGGCATCCCGTTCAACCTCGTCGTGCTCTACAGCGGTCTGCAGGCCATCCCGGGTGAGCTGTACGAGGCCGCAGCGCTGGACGGTGCGACCGGCTGGCAGCAGTTCTGGCGGATGACCTTCCCACTGCTGCGTCCGGTGTCCGCCATCACACTGCTGCTCGGCCTCGTGTACACGCTGAAGGTCTTCGACATTATCTGGATCATGACCAAAGGCGGGCCGGTGGACTCCTCGACCACATTCGCCACCTGGTCCTATCGCCTCGGCTTCGGCAACCTCCTGCCCCAGTTCGGCCCCGGCGCCGCGGTAGGCAACCTGCTCATCGTCCTGGCATTGGCCTTGAGCCTGCTCTACATCCGGACGCAACGGAAACAGAGGCGGCCATGAACCGTTGGACAAGCCGGTGGCGAACTCTGCTCGGGCTGCTGTTCACCGCTGTGATGCTCTTCCCCGTGTACTGGATGGTCAACGTGTCGTTGACCCGCGACCACGACATGCGCAGGCAGCCGCCGACGGTGTTCCCCGTCGACCCGACGTTCGACGGGTACCGGGTCGTGCTCAAGCAGCAGCTGCCCAACCTCGGCACCAGCCTCCTCATCGGCCTCGGCACCGTCGCCCTTACCATCGTGCTCGCTGCGCCGGCCGGCTACGCCCTGGCAAAGCTGCAGCCCCGCGGTGGCGGTCTTCTGGGCTTCGTGCTCGTGGCCGCGCAGATGATTCCGGGCATCATCATGGCAATGGGCTTCTACGCCATCTACCTCAACCTCGGCCTGCTCAACGCTTGGCCCGGCCTGATCCTCGCCGACTCCACCATCGCCGTGCCCTTCGCCGTGCTGGTCTTCACCGCCTTCATGTCCGGCATCCCGGACGACCTGCTACAGGCCGCATGCACCGACGGTGCTGGAACCCTGCGCACCTTCTGGTCCATCGTGCTCCCCATCAGCCGCAACGCCATCGTGACGGTCTCCCTGTTCGCGTTCCTGTGGGCCTGGTCGGACTTCGTCTTCGCCAGCACGCTCGACAGCGGCGGCCCGGTGCGGCCCATCACCCTGGGCATCTACCAGTACATCGGAAACAACAACCAGCAGTGGAACGCCATCATGGCCACGGCCGTCGTCGCGTCGATCCCGGCCGCCGTGATGCTCGTCGTCGCGCAGCGGTACGTCACCGCCGGAGTCACCACCGGCGCCATCAAGGACTGACCCGCCCCAGAGAGTGAGCCGCAGCATGAGCAGCCCCATGGGCCCCGTCTTCTCTGTGCAGCACATTCCGTTCAGCTACGCAGGTTCCTGGTTCGGCATCTCGCCGGTCATCGCCGAGGAGACCTATGCCGAACACCTACACCTGGTTTCGCACCAGACGGGCCTGCACGCCGTCCTGATGCTCGTGCCGGTACGGGCCGGTGCCGAGGTGGAGACGACCGTGTCCGCATCGCCGTCCGTGCTGGCCTGGACCGATGACCGGGGCCGGGTGGAGCTCGCCTACGAGACGGTCGACACGGTCCGGCTGCGCGGCCATGGCCTTGGGATGACGATCCGCGCCGCTCAGGCGACGCTCACACCGTTCAGCGGCACCTACTTCTACCAGGACCCGGTCGACGGTGCACATGTGTTCACCGACTACGGCACTGGCCGCCGATATCGGGTCACCGTGCTCGTTGGCACCGCCACCGGCACTGGCGTGCAGATCCTGGGCACCGGCGAACGGGGCATCAATGTCGATGACGACGAGCCGTGGGAGGTCGTGATCGAGGAGTACGACACCGCGCGTCCGCCCTACCGAAGCCACCTCACGTTCGAGCAGGTCATCAAGGATGCCGAGGCGGAGTTCACCGGCTTCCTCGAGGCCATGGCGCCTTGGCGCGGCCCGCAAACGCCGGCGGCCGAGCTGGCAGCCTACGTCCTGTGGTCGGCAACCGTCCGTCCTGCCGGGTTCGTCACCCGTCCCGCGGTGCTCATGTCCAAGCACTGGATGGACAAGGTCTGGAGCTGGGACCACTGCTTCAACGCCCTCGCGCTCGCCGACGGCCTGCCCGAGCTTGCCTGGCACCAGTTCCGCGTCGCCTTCGACCACCAGGACCCCGCCGGTGCCTTGCCCGACTCGATCACCCATTCCGAGGTGCTCTACAACTTCGTCAAGCCACCCATTCACGGCTGGACCCTCCGGCAGTTACGCCGACGGCTACGGCACGTCGACGTCACGGAGCTGGCAGCCACCTACGAAGCTCTCGCCCGCTGGACCAGGTTCTGGCTCGACGCGCGCCGCGCTCCCGGCGAGCAACTTCCGCACTATCAGCACGGCAACGACAGCGGCTGGGACAACGCCACCACGTTCGAACCGGAGCGCGTCGTGCAGAGCGCCGACCTCGCGGCCTTCCTCGTCTTGCAGCTACGGGAACTCGCCGACCTCGCGGCGGCCCTCGGCCGTGACGACGACGCGATTCGCTGGACGGCAACGGCCGAAGAGATCCGGGCCGCCATGCTCAACCGCCTGTGGGAAGGCGAACGGTTCGCGGCCCGCAGCCCCACGACCGGTCGCACCTGGACCAGCGAAAGCCTGCTCGATCTTATGGCCATCACGCTCGGTGACGACCTGCCGGCCACAATACGCGAGGCCCTGGCAACGCGGATCCGGACCCACCTCACGGCCTTCGGAGCCGCGACCGAGCAACCCGCGTCCCCGCACTATGAGGCCGACGGTTACTGGCGCGGCCCGATCTGGGCGCCCTCCACCGTCCTGATCGAGGATGGCCTTCGCCGCGCCGGGTACACCGACCTCGCCGACGACATCAGTACTCGCTTTCGCAGGCTGTGCGAACGGTCCGGATTCGCCGAGAACTTCGACGCGCACACCGGCATCGGACTGCGCGACCGCGCCTACACCTGGACCGCCAGCGCCTACCTGATCCTCGCCGCGGCCCACATCAAGCGGAGTGCCGCAACAGCAGCATGACCACCTGGTGCGCCGTAGCCCCGTTCCCGGTCTGGGCCGGGAACGGGGCTACGGTTTCGCGGGAGACAACGTCGCGAACCGGGGGTCACCTCAGTTGCGCAGGCTCCATTGCTGGTTGGAGCCGCCATTGCAGGCCCAGAGGATGAGTTTTGTGCCGTTGGCGGTGGCGGCGCCGGTGGCGTCGAGACAGAGTCCGGACTGCACGCCGGTGATCGTGCCGTTCGCGTTGACGTTCCATTGCTGGTTGCTCTGCCCGTTGCAGTCCCAGATGATCACCTGGGTTCCGTTGCTGGTGCCCTGGGCGTTGGCGTCGAGGCACTTGTTGCCGTACACCTGCAGTTGCTTGCCCGAGGTGTGGGTGAAGCGCTGGTTGGTCTGCCCGCTGCAGTCCCACAACTGCACCTGGGTGCCATTCGTCGTGCTGGAGTTCGGCACGTCCACGCAACGGCCGGACTGCCCGCCAACAATCTGCTGACCCTGACCGTCGCTGCTACCCGACGGCGGCAGCACCGTGATCGTGTACGTGTCCTCGATCGTGGTGTGCGACACGTTGACCGTGGCCGCGTTGCCCGACAGCGTCACCACGCTGTCCTGCACCGTCACCGGGCCCCCCACGGCCCCACCCCCGTTGTAGGGGATGCGCTGCACAAGCACCCGAACCTGGTTGTTCTGCACGATGCCGCTGGTCGAGTCGAGCCGCTGCAGGTTCACCGCTACGTTGCCGGTCGTGCGACTGCCGCCGACGAGGACCTTCGCGGAGCCGGCCGTCTTGGTGGCAAACGCGTCGTACGACCCGCTCGGGGTGACCGACACAACCTGGCCGGTCTGCGAGGCGTAGAAGTTGTACACCCACCACTCACCCTTGGTCTGGTACTGCCCGGCCGCGTTGCGGGTGAGCAGGCTGGCCAGGTCGTTGTGCAGGTTCTGACCGCCGGCCCAGTTCGCGCGAAGGCCGTCGGCGCCCGCACGCTCGAGGCGAGCGATGTACCACGCTCCGCCGCCCGGGTTCTGCTCGTTCGATGCGCCGTACTCGTTGATCTGGTACGGCCGCTGGTGTGCGATGCCGCGTGAGTCCAGAGTCTGGTTGGCCGTGGCGACGTTCGACACCGGATCGCCGGGCAGCGAGTGCCAGCTGATGATGTCCGGCAAGACGTTGTTTGCCTTGACGTAGTCCAGGTACTGCGTCCACCAGCCGCCGGTCGACGGCACGCCGGCGAAGCTGGGCCCCACGATCAGCATGTTGGGGAAGGTGGCACGGATTCGCTGGTAGGTGCGCTTCCACAGCTCGAAGTACTGCGACTGGGGCCGGTTCCAGAAGAGCGTGATGTTCGGCTCGTTCCAGATGTCCCACTCGACCGTGATCCCGGCCGCCTTCACGTCGTTGAACAGACGATTCAGGAACCTGTCGTAGTCGGTCCAGTCCCCGTTGTCGCCGGGGAACCGGCTGATCGATGCACCGTCGGCGCCCCAGAGGTCGTGGTTGAGCAACACGAACTTTCCGCCGAGCGCCGCCGTACGCTGCGCTTGCGCGCGCGTGGCGTTCCACCGCCGGTCGTAGCCGCCGCCGACCCAGCCGCCGCCGGGTAACTGCGCTCCGCCGGCCCGCATGGCCTGAAACTTGACATCACGGAAGAAGTTGTCCGGCGGGTTCAAGCCGTCCTCGGTCATGCCGTAGATCCAGCCGGATGCCCGGTAGGTCGGCGTACCGGTGGTCGTTGCGAAGTTGACGCTGATGGATTCGTTGGCGGCGAGGGCCGGACGGGCGAGTGACACCGTGAACCCGGAAGTGAGGACGAGCACCGCGGCGAGAACGCCGCGCCTGAACGCTCCTTGCATTCGTGGCACGCGCACCTGACGTCTCCTCTGTGTGTCGATTCGTGGGGACTGTCCGCTAAGCACGGTGAAGGGGGATGGAAAGACGTGTGGCTGTGGAGAAAGTCGACGCGACTTTCCCCCGCTCGATGCGGCCAAGGACCGGCCACGGGTTCCCAAAAGTGAGCGTGGAGCCACCGTCCGCGACCGCGAGTTGGCACGACACGACAACGGGTCGACCGCACCCCGCCGGTGAGCAGAGCAACTGCGGTTCACGGCGGATCTACTTCATCGAATCGATTCGTTGGAACGGTATGGCAGACGATAGGACGTGTCAACTGCGGTCTATGTCGACCCCGGTCCTGTACGTCGAAGCTGGCCGAGCCGCAAGCCCCGCGGCTCACTACGGGCGGCCCAGGCGAGGAGCCGTTTCGTGTGGCAGGGGTGGCCGCCGGTTGTCCAGCCAGAACCCGTAGTCGCGAAGATCGGCCTCAAGGCCGTTGGTCAGGTACGAGGCGAAGTCGCGGAGGCCCGTCGCGTTTTCCCGTCCATCAGCCCGTTCCCCGAAGACCAGTAACCCTGTGGGTCATCGATCCGCGCGGCCGGCCGGCAGCGTTCAGCCCACCACTGCCGCACGAGGTCGAGCGTCCAGTGCTCGTTGCCGTCGGCAGCGTAGGCACTTGACGGGTCGTTCCACCCGGCCGTCAACACAAGGTGCACCTCGCTCGCGCTCCTCGGCTGCAGGCCGCGAGGCGAAATAGTCGGCAAGCTTGCGGACGCTCCACCGGGTGAACGGCCGCCCCAAGGCTTCGGCGCGGGTGTTAGCCGTCTCGACGATGAACTGCTCGTCGTCGCGACTGATCAGGCGGGGAGGGCCACCCGCCCACCGAGGGTCCAGGCTGGCGATGCCCATCCACGACCATTGCTCGCCGTAAACGAATCGGTGAACCGGTGCCTCTACGAGTGATACGCAGCAGCTGCTGACCTTCCTGGTCACTCAGCCGCCGCACGCGTACGGGATCTGCCACCGTCACAGCCTGACCGCCGCAACGCCGTACGCCCGTCAGGCCGACGGCGTGTCAACCAACACCGTGAACATTCGTGGTCACGGCACTAGACGAGTTGTTCCGAATTCCGGTCAGTGGTCGTAGGCGATCAGTGACCGGGTGACGGGTGCGCCGGTTTCGTTGTTGTGCCAGATCGCGGCG
>NZ_JBFAJK010000077.1:0-16869 GCF_040655175.1 Micromonospora sp. NPDC050495
GGAACAAACCGGGTCATCAAGACCGTCGCCCGCGACGCCTACGGCTTCCGCAACCCCGAAAACCAGCGATTACGCACCCGCACCGCAACCACCCGCCGCCACCGCGGACACCTCAACCCCGCCTAACTTTGAACAGCCTCCATGACTGAGCCATCTCAGGCGGGGTGTTGAAGCGGTACAGCTGCTTCGTGCATGGCGAGGCCGGCGAGAAGGTTCACGTCATTCAGGAGTTGCTCAGGCGGTTGGCGCAGGTTGAGTGGTCGGTAGCCGATGGTGGTGTCGGTGTTGCGGATGCGCCATGTTGTGGGAGGTTCTGTGCCCTGGGCGTAGAGGATCCAACCGCTGCGTAGGTTCAGCGCGGTGCAGTAGGCGAGCATTTGGTAGACATCGGGGTTGGTCGGCTTCGCCGCCCGTGGCTCGATCTTGTACTTGGCGTCGAAGACGGCCACCGGTCGTCCGTCGACGAGGTGCAGAACATCCGGTTCGATTCGGATGCTCTGCCCTACGTCGAGCGGCCATTTGCCAGGTGTCTCCGTGTGGCCACCGTAGCTAGACAGCGCCTCGCGTAGGGCCACGCCGATGAACGCTTCGAAGACCTTCTCCATGTTGACGACGAAGGCTGCGATGGCATAGCGGCCGGCACCGGGGTCGGCGGAGCAGTGCCGCAGAATCAGCTCGCTGAGGCGCAGCGCCGGGGCGTATCGGGCGTTGAGCCGGCTCGGACGCCACACGGGCAGCGGAGCTCCTTGCGGTAGCACGCGCACCCCGGCCAGGCGGGCATCCAGCTCGATCAGATCGCTCTGATCGGCCTCGCGTAGCCGCGGAACGGTCAGCATGCGTTGTACGGCCGTGCGCAGGAGACGGTTCTCCGGGATGTCGTTGCTGTAGTCGTCATAGCGCACCTCGATCGGTAACTGCACGCCGGGGCGTGCGGCCGCGTGGTCGCCGAACCGGATTCGTCCGCGCACGAGCGGCAGGGCGTCCTCGACGGTGGCATACCCGTGCAGCGGACCGGAGGCGAGTGCGCGACGGGTATGACGAATCAGCGATGTGGCCAGGGCCGGCCACAGCCCGGCGGTGGGGACGCCGGCCACGTCTTCCGGCCGGAATCCGGGGTTGGCCGCGTAGCCGAGGAAGAAAAGCAGGTTGGCAAGGCCGACCTTCGGCGTCACTTCGACCTCGAGATTGCCGACACGGATTGCCCCGACCTTTCGGCCAGCTTTGATCTTCCATCGGCCGTCGACGGCAGGGCTCACGGTAACGAGGTCCGCGGCACGCAGCGCGGCGACCTGGTGGTCGTCCAGTGCCAGCACGACCGCCTTGGATCCAACCTCGGTGAGGACGATGGAACCCGGTGTGGCGCTGGTGTTCACCCCAGGCTCGCGGCGATGTCAGCGTTTTGGGCTGGCACGGTGACGCGCGCAGCGTCGGTGTCGTCGACTACCCGCCCATTAGGGAAAGCTTGTGTAGCGATGGCCGTGCGGATCGCTGACAGCCCGAACCGGCTGCGGACCGCTGCGCGTGACAGGCGTCCCGCATAGTGCTCCTCGAGGAGTGGCAGCAGGTCGTGGTCCCAAATCCGTGTCAGGCCCTCGACATGCCCGGCGGTGGGGCGCATGAAGTAGGAAGGGCCGATCTTGAAGTCGTGGTCGGCGGCCCCGATCGCCGCGTTGAGGGCGCCCAGCAGAGCGGGACGTTCGTCATCGGCCTTGCCCTGCTTCTTCAGCCACACATGCAGCACCGACGAGACCGGTTCCTCGTCCGGGTGCAGCTCGACAAACGCGAAGCGGCGGCGGATCGCGGCATCGACCAGCGCGATCGACCGATCCGCGGTGTTCATCGTGCCGATGAGCAAGACGTTTGGTGGCAGGTTGAACGCCTCCGCCGGCGAGTACTGAAGGCGGACGGTGGCCTGCCGGTACTCCAGGAGGAAGTACAGCTCTCCGAAGACCTTCGCGAGGTTGGCGCGGTTGATCTCGTCGATGACCAAGACGTGCGGCTTGCTTGGATTCTCCTTCGCCGCTGCGGCGATCTCCCGAAGCGGTCCGGGAACCTTGGCGAAGCCCACCGCTGCGCCGTCCGCGCCCTCAACGGGTCGGAAGCCTTCGAAGAAGTCCTCGTAGGCGTACGAGGGATGGAACTGGACCAGACGAATCGCGTCCCGTTCTGCAATGTGTCGGGCCACCGCCTGAGCGATAAACGTCTTTCCCGTGCCGGGTGGGCCGAACAGGACGACTTGGGACCGCTCTTGCCACAGATCGAGCAGCTTCTGCAACCAGTCTTGAGGCAGGTTCAGGCGATCGGCGAGGTCGCCGGTAGCCGGCGGCAACGCAGGCACAGCGTGCGGGGCCTGCCTGCTACGACTGTTGCCCTCCGTTTCGTGGCCGGCAGGCTCTACGACCTCCTCGATCAGACCCGTGAGCGCCTCCAACGCACCGGTCAGGTCAACGACAACACCCTGTTGATCCAGCTCCGCCGGAAGGGGCGCTGGGAGGGTGTCCACCGGGACCGGGCCAATCGCCACCCACTGCACCGGTCTGACCAGCAGCAACTCGTCTCCGTCGAACACGTAGTCCGGTTCGCCATCGATCACACCGAGGTGCAGCTCGTCGTTGACCACTGTCGCCACGATGTCCTCGACGTTCATCAGCGACAGGAACGCGTGGTATTCCGTGGCGAGCACGAGCCGCCCGGCGTAGTCCACATGCCCGAACCCGGCATCCACAGCTGACCGCACGGCGGATCGCTCTGATCCCACCGGCAGCTGGCCGATGCGGGTGGCCACGAGCGAAACGACCTGGTCGCTCTTCCACTGGTCGAGCACATCTTCACTCGCCCGGGACCGGACGAGCCAGGCACGCCGGCCCTGCGGTGGCGGCTTCCACTGACTCGCAAACGGCGGCCGGTAGAAATCGACTCGCTGCCCACCGACCTGCTTCTGCACCTGCGTGGTGATGTGGAACAGGTCTCTGTTGAGGTCTTGCGTCGGCGCCACTGCGGCACCCGGAGCGAACGCGTCGCGGATCGCCCGCTTGTGGGCCACGTTGACGATTGGCAAGAACTGCGTGGGGAACGCGAGGTAGAGCAGCGCCTCCCGCAACGAGGGCATCAGCTTCTTCTCGTACACAACCTCCTGCCACACCCAGGGGTCGCTCAGAGCGCGAGCGCGCCGTTGCTCGGGTAGCGCCCACCAGGCCAGGAGAAATTCGACGGCGTCGGCCAGCCACTTCCACAACATCGTGTGGGCGCCGGTCCCCCCGTTCCAGGTCTTCTGCTGAAAAGCGGCCAGGACTGGCTCCGGGACGGCCGGAGGTGTACGCATCCAGGCCAGCACGGCCTCGACACGTCTGCGCTTGGTCACCGGAGTGAGGTTGCTCAGCGGGAGCGCCTGCAGGGTCAACAACTCCGCAGCCAACAGCTTGACCTCATCGGAGGCGTCGTCGAGCTGCCGTCGCAACTTGACCAGGAACGCATCCGAGCCCTCGTCCGGGCGCTCGTTGTAGGCGCGGAAAAGCTCCCGCACGGTTTGCTGCGTCCATGCCCGCCCGCCAAGGGCTAGCAGCGAGCCGCCCTGACCGAGCCCTACGTCGATGAGCCTGCGGCCGACCGACCGCACCATCTCGTCGTCTCGAGAGGGAATGATCGCCCCGTCCTCCACGAGCCACCCCAATCAGGTGCCGGCTGTCAATACAGAGGCCAGCGGTGACACCACCGGACCCCAACCAAGCTAGTGAGGTGGGCACCACCCAGCAAAGACCCAATCGGACAAAAGGCTCCCTCGATTTCTGACAGGGCAGCTTTCCAAATCTCAGGCCGTCGCGGGCAGTCCAGCCAAGCCGGCGCGCCGGCGCGAGCATCATCCAGCGGGCCGTGTGCCTCCCTGCCTGCCTCAACAGAGCCGTTCTAGAGCGCCAAGCCGGGGCACAGAGCAAGATCGCCGGAATCATCATCAGCGAGACACTCCCTCCCTGTGAAACTGCCGCCCCGCCCCTGGCTGGGGCAGCGGTCCGGCGTCCCGCCCACCTACTTGCGCCGGGAACACCTTCTGAAGAGCATGATGAGATCATGATCGCGACGAGTACCTCCCCGACGTTGAATGCCTGTCATCGAGTTCGCTGGAAAACCACTCCCGGTGCCGCATGCCGTCGAACGTGTAGTCCACGGTCAACCTCGTGGCGGCGAATGAACGGCTCATCTTGAACCGTTCGACGTTGACCACCCCGGCCGGTCGCCTCGACGCCCACGCGTACCCCTCGGACACGAGGCCGACGCGGCCCCGGTGTTCGGTTGAGCAGTGGCGGGCAAGTCGTTGCGCGGAGGTCTGCGGGTGGGTCGTGCTGGTGTCAGATGAGGCCGTTGCGCAGGGCGTATGCCACGGCGTGGCAGCGGTTGCGGAGGTGGAAGCGGTTGGTTATGTCGTGGAGGGTGTTCTTGATCGTTCGTGGGGAGTAGGAGAGTTTGGTGGCGATGTCGGCGGTGTCGAAGCCGTCGGCGAGGAGCCGCAGTATCTCGATCTCGCGGTCGCGTAGTCCGGTGACGGTCAGGCCGCGTGGCGTGAGCACGTCTCGGTGCAGTGCTCCGACTTGTTGGAGTAGTCGGCCGAGCAGGTCTGGTGGGAGGCTGCCGTCGCCTGCTGCGGCGGCGCGGATGACCGTGACGAGGCGGTCCGCGTCGGCGTCGCAGCGGCGGACGATCCCGGCGACACCGTGTTCGGCTGCGGTGACCAGCCCGGCGTCGTCGACGTGGGTCACCACCAGTACGAGTGCGGGGACCGTCCTCCGGCGGCGCAGCGCGCGGAGGGTTCGCAGGGTTGGCTCGTTGACGCTGTCGCAGACGACAAGCGTCACCTCGGCCTGGTCGGCCTCGGCGTCGTCGAGCAGCAGCACCTCAGGGCGGGGGCGCAGCTGGCTGACCAGGCCGACGCGGGTGATGGCGTCGGTGCAGATCAGACTGATCGGGGTGCGGGGCATGAGGGCTTCCGTGCTCGGGTGTCTGGTGATCGCGGTGAGGGTTGCCTGCTGGCCGGCGTCGTGGCTGCCGCGTCGTTGGGGCGGCCACGACGCCCGGGGTGGGTTACGGGTTGCGCGGGGTGGACCGGCCGCTGCGGCGCAGGGGCCACAGGCGTGGCCCGCTGGGCAGGTGCAGCGGCAGGTCCTCCCGGTAGCCGTTCGCGCGCAGCAGGTGTCGGGCGCCGTCGGTGGTGACGACGGCGTACGCCGGGTCGCCGGTCTCATCTATGACCTGGTGGTGGGCGCGCAGTAGGTCACTGGCGACGTGCCAGCCGTAGTCGGGTTGCACGGCCAGCCAGGACAGCCAGTGGTGTGGGGCGTTGGGCCGGTAGCTGCGGATGGCGGTGTTCAGCTCGCTGAAGCGGGGAGCCGACCGGCCTGCGAACGTCGTGAGGTGGTAGTCGCCGAGGGCCCATTGCTGGGCGTTGAGGTCGTGGTGCCGCCATACCGCGACCGCGGACCAGTCCCCCGTCACGTCGACGTGGCCGGTTTCGATGGCGTGGTCGACGTCGACGGCGAGGAGCCGGTGCAGGACGTCCGGCCGGTGGTCGGCGTCCGGCACCAGCCAGTGTGCGACTGGGTCCCGGGACAGCGCGTCGGCCAGCAGCGCGGTGATTGCGGGAACGTCGGCCGGGCGCGCCCGGCGTACGGGGGTGGTCATGGCGGCGGTCACCGCGGCCGCCGGTAGTACGGATTGAGAGGCGGGAACGACGAGCGGACGCCGCCGTTGACCTGGCCGCGCCACATCGGCCAGAACAGTGGCCCGTCCGATGTGGGTTGCATCGGTTGTCCTGCCTGGTAGCCGTGGCGGGCGTACAGGTCGCGGTTGCGGGGGTCGCTGGCCTCCAGGTACGCCGGCATGTTCTCCCGGTCTAGGGCCTTGTGGGCGTGGGTGAGCAGCGCCGACCCGATGCCTCGGTTCTGCACGGCGGGGGCGACGCCGAGGTAGGCGAGGTAGGCGTGCGGTAGACGGGGGTGCCTGGCCTCGAACATCGCACCGAGTAGTAGGAACTTTGGCGCGTACTGGCCGGTGGCTTTCTCCAGCTCGTACACGTGGTCGGCGTAAGGCGGTGGTGTTTCGTCGTGCCGGTACCAGATCGCCGCCCCGGACAGGTCGTGGGTGGTGTCGACTCTGCCGTGGCGCAGGCCGAGGGCGAGCATGAGCCGGAAGTAGCCGGTGAACACCTCCAGCCGGTCGGCGGGCTCCGGGACCGCCCATTCGGCGACGGTGCCGGTGGAGAAGGCCTGCGCGAGCACGGGCAGCAGCACCGGTACATCGTCGGTTGTGGCTTGCCGGATGGTGAGATCGGTGCGGGTCGTGGGCATGCTGTGGCTCCTCAGGCGGGTTGGCGGACGGGGTCGGGGGTGCGCAGCGAGGCTGTCGCGCTGTCGACGCCGAGGCCGATCGTCTGGTAGATGTCGGGTCGGACGGCGCGCAGTGTGAGCGCCCAGGCCAGCCCGATCGCCGCGGCGAGGGCGTAGCTGGCGGGGAACATCCACCGCAGCGGGGAGGTCGGCTCGACCCCGAGGAGAGTGTCGAACTGCTCGACGGTGACGACGAGGATCGCGCCGAGGGCCAGGGCGGACAGCAACGGCGCTGCGGTGGTGCGCCATAGGCCGTCGTGGTGGGCGATGCGGGTGAAGTAGCGGACCACGGCGACGGAGGTGGCTGTCATCAGGATCAGCACGCCGAGCGCGCCGGTGGAGGTGAGCCAGAAGAACAGGTGCACGATCGGGTCGGCGCCGGCGAGCACATAGCCGGTGAGCACGGCTGCGGCGAGGGCGGTTTGGAGGATCGAGCCGGCCTTCGGCGCGCCGGTGCGCCGGCTGGTCCGCCCGAGCACGCTCGGAAGCACCCGTTCGCGGCCGAGGGCGAACGCGTACCGGGCCACCGTGTGATGGAAGGACAGCAGGGCGGCGAACAGTGAGGTGATGAACAGCCACCGGCCGGTGGTGACCACGCTGGCGGCCAGGTGCGGGGACACCAGGTTGAAGATGAGGTCCGTGCCGTCGCTGCGGGCCGCGTCGACGATCTTGTCCGGGCCGGTGGCCACCGACATCGCCCACGCCGACACGCCGTAGAGCAGGCCGGTGACTGCCACGGCGATGTAGGTGGCGCGGGGCACCGTGCGCTTGGGGTCCTTCGTCTCTTCGGCGAACACCGTGGTCCCCTCGAAGCCAACGAACCCGGCGATGCCTGTCACGAGGGCCGCGCCGACGCCCGCCCCGATCAGGTGGCTCGGGGCCAGCGTGTCGAAGCGGATGACTCCTTCCGCCGGGTGGCTGACCATGACCGCGTCGTAGACCACCGCGATCGCGCACTCGGCGACCAGCAGCACGGCGAGGACCTTGCCGTTGAGGTCGATACGCAGCAGACCGAACACGGCGATCAACGCGCATGCCAGGAAGGCGCACAGCCACCAGGTGGTGTTCATGCCGTACCGGTCGTTGAGGAACCCGGACAGGACCGCGCCGAACACGCCGTACAGGCCGATCTGCATCGTGTTGTAAGCGACCAGGGCGACGATCGCCGCGGCGACCCCGGCCGGCCTGCCGAGGCCGCAGGCGACGTAGGTGTAGAACGCGCCGGCGTTGACAATCCGGCGGGACATGGCCACGTAGCCGACGGCGAACAAGGCCAGCACCCCGGCGACCACCAGATAGGCAAGCGGGATGCCGAGCACGCCGGTCACGGCGTAGCCGGTCGTTGCGCCGCCGGCGACGGCTGTCAACGGTGCGGCGGCCGCGACGACGAAGAACACCACGGCGGGGATGCCGAGCCGGCCGCGGGCCAGCACCGCGGACACGGTGTCAGGGTGGTTCCTGGGCATGAGGAAGCTGCCCCTCTCAAGGAGTTGAAGGTGAACGGTGGGGTGGTGCGCCGCAGCTGCGCTCAGGTGCGGTGGCTCAGAACGGTGTGACCAATCGCGGTGTCGAGATCGGCGAGGAGTTCACGCATCGGCTGCGGGGCGGCTGCCAGCAGGCGCCGCAAGTGCGCGCCGACCGCGTAGGGGGCACCGTCGAGGATGAACTGGTCCAAGTGGCAGGACGCGGCGATGCCGGCCAAAGCGAGGTCGAATGCGTCCAGGTCCTCGTACTGGCGCAGCTTCGTTGACAGGCGGGCCCATGACCAGGCGGCGACGTTCATGTTCGTCGGGACGTGCACCGTGACCGCGCGCAGGAGTTTCCGTTGCTGCTGCGGTTCGACCTTGCCGGCCTGCCACAACCGCCGCGCGACCTCATCATGAGCAGTCGCCGCGAGGTACGACAGCCACGTGCGCGTAGCGGTGTGCTGCGATTCGCCGATCAGCCGGTCCAGGATGAGATGTTGCAGCGGGTCGGCCGGCGGCCGATGGTCAAGCACGTAGAGGTGCCCCCGATCGAAGGTGATCCGCCCGGCGGCAGCCAGCTCACCGAGCAGCGCCGCCGCCAGCCCGTGAGTGACCGCGCTCTGGTGCAGACGAGGCCGGCCGCTCTGATCGTCGTGAGAGATGAGGAAAAACTCGTCAGCCAGGAGCGCCGGCCGGTCCGGGCCAGTTCCCCGCGCCTGCCGGTGCCTGGCATGCATGGGCTCGAGGTGCAGGTGCATTGTCGGGCGGCCGTCGTCTGCGCCAGGGGGTGTGGGAATCACCGCTGCTGGCCTTCCTTGGTCGGAACTTGTATTAGGGCGAGTTTCTTGAGTTCCTTGAGGACGTCGAGCACTGCGTAGGCGTCGCTGGACTACCTCAAAGGCCCACGCGTACTGGGTGCTATTCATTCCGGGGCTCGATCCAAGACGAGAGCGCAGTTGCGCGCGCCAAGTTCCATGCAGGGCGGGTGAGGGTTGGCGGCGTAGGCGCAGGCCGGTCGATGGCCGACCAGCCATGTCCGTACCGGGTCAAGTCGTTCTGCTCATATTCGACGCCTCCTCCTGCAGCGGCACTGGTTAGGGCGCTTGCGGAGGATGGCCTCCCGCAATTCACACGCCAGCAGGTCCCGGCGCTCAGGTGATCCGTCTTGCACCTCAGCAGCACGGGACCAGTCAACGATTACGTGATCACGGCGGGCGGGACAGCCCACGGTGAGGGGCCAGCGTGAGACCCCACCGTGAGGTGTCCCGGTCGGCACCTTCCACGCCAAGCTTGACATCGGCGTCCGTCAAATTGGTTTGGCGCCAGACGTGAGGAGGTGGACCGTGCGTGTGTCAGCGATGACATCGGAACCGGCACCGTGGCCTGCGTTCCGCAAGATCACGCCGATATAGTCGGTTCGCGGCGATGAAGTTGCAGGTCACGGGATCGTGGCCTGGTGGAAGCGGCGAAATCCCCTAGTGACACGCCTGTCTGTGGATAACCTTAGCTAGCTGGAGATCTTCCGGTGGTCGCATAGTCGGTGTACGGTCTGGCGCGTGTATGTGAAGGTGTCCACGCGCCGCACCCGCGATGGGCAGACGATCCGCTACCTGCAGCTGGCCCACAACGAGTGGGATCCGGTGGCCAAGGCGTCCAAGACGCGGGTGTTGTACTCGTTCGGCCGCGAGGACCAGCTCGACGTGGCCGGGGTGCGGCGGCTGGTGGATGCGTTGTCGCGGCTGCTAGAGCCGGCCGACGCCCTGGCCGCGACGGCGCCGGCGGGGCTGTCGTTTGTGGAGTCGCGACCGCTGGGCGGGGTGTGGCTGCTGGACGGGCTGTGGCAGCAGCTGGGCATCGACAAGATCATTAACGGGTTGGTGGATACCCGCTGGCGGGAAGCCGATGTGGAGCGAGTGCTGTTCGCGCTGGTGGCCAACCGTGCCCTGGCGCCGTCGAGCAAGCTGGCCGCCGCGCAGTGGGTCTGCCACGACGTGGCGGTGCCGGGCCTCGACACGCTCACCGATGATGCCTGCTATCGGGCGATGGACGAGCTGATCGGCGTCGAGCCCGCGCTGACCCGGGCGGTCTACGACCACATCGCCGACCTGCTGAACCTTGAAGTGGATCTTCTTTTCTTCGATACGACCTCGACGTACTTCGAGTTGGACGAGGCCGATGAACTGCTCTGGCGTGACGACAAGGGCAAGGTCGTGGCCGAAGGCGACCCGGCGGCGGTCAAGCAGGCCGGGTTTCGCACCCACGGCAAGAGCAAGGACCACCGCGACGACCTGCCCCAGGTCGTGGTCGGCATGGCCGTCACCCGCACCGGCATCCCCGTGCGGGTGTGGTGCTGGCCGGGCAACACCAGCGACTCGGCGCTGATCCGCCAGGTCAAGACCGACATGCGCGACTGGAGCCTCGCCCGCATCGTGTGGGTCGCCGACCGCGGCTTCGCCTCCGCCGAGAACAGAAGGTTCCTGCAGCAGGGCGGCGGGAACTACATCCTCGGCGAGAAGCTCCGTTCAGGCACCGCCGAGGCCGACGCCGCCCTGGCCCGGCAGGGCCGCTACGCCACTGTCGCCGACAACCTGCAGGTCAAAGAAGTCAACATCGGTACCGACGACCGGTTCGTCATCTGCTTCAACCCCGAAGCCGCCGAACGAGATGCCGCCGTGCGCCAACGCCTGATCGCCCAGCTCACCGACACCATCGACGGTTCGGACACGCTGAGCGACACCAAGCGCGCCGAGCTGCGCGGGGTGATCTCCACCAAGCCCGGCCTCAACCGCTACCTGCGCGTCACCCCCGGCGGGCTGCTGCGCATCGACGCCGCCGCCGTCAAGGCCGAGCAGCGTCTGGACGGCAAGTACCTGCTGCGCTGCTCCGACCCGAAGCTGTCGGCCGAGGACATCGCCCTGGGCTACAAGCAACTACTCGAGGTCGAACGCGGCTGGCGTGACATGAAGACCACCCTGGACCTGCGACCGGTCTACCACCGCCGCGAAGACCGCATCCGCGCCCACATCCTGCTCTGCTGGCTCGCGCTGCTGCTCATCCGCGTCGCCGAGACCACCACCGGCCACACCTGGACCAAGATCCGCACCGAAGCGGAGCGCATCCATCTCGGCGTGTTCACCGGCCCTGCCGGCACATTCAGCCAACGCACCGAACTGTCCCAGCCCCAGAAGGCCCTGCTGGCCAAGCTGAAGATCACCGAACCGCCACGCGTCCTCGACGCCACACCCGCAACCGCCTGACCAGCACCAACACCACCGCCTAGTGACACGCCATGTCACCGGGCCAAGCCCTGTTTGCCCAGCTCACCCCTCGATTCCATGCCGCCAGAGCAACGTGATCTTGCGGAACGCAGGCGTGGGAGTGGGAGTTCGACTGGCATCTGACGAACCGCTGCAACTTCTTCTGCGAGTACTGCCATCCGCAGATCCGTTACGTGTTGAACAAGAAGCACCTGAACGAGCCCGACGCCGACCTGGTGGTTCGGCGCTTCGAGGACGTCGGCCGCACGAGTCTCGTACACATGTCGGGCGGGGAGCCGTTCCTGTATCCCGGCTTCGTGGAACTCTGCGCCGGGCTGACCCGCCGCAACTGGATCAGCATCAACACCAACCTGGCTTCGCCCGAGCTAGTCACCCGCTTCGCCAACGAGGTCGACCCGACGCGGGTGGCGAAGATCGTGGCAGCCCTGCACGTGCCGGAGCGTGACCGCCTCGGTTTGCCAATGACGGAGTACGCCGAGTCATTCCGAATCCTGCGTGGGGCCGGCTTCGACGTGGTGGCGCTGTACGTGCTCTTTCCGCCGCTGCTCCCCCGACTCCGCGACGACTTGGCGTCGCTGGCGGCTCTTGGAGTGGATCCGTTGCGGGCCAAGGTGTTCAAGGGCGTCTACGAAGGGCGTCGGTACCCGGAGGCGTACACCGACGCGGAGCGTGCGCTGATCCTCGAGAACTCCGGCGAGTACACCTTCAACCGGCCGTACCTCGACGGGATGCTCGCCTTTCGCGGCCAGCCCTGCACGGCGGGAATGACCTCGTTCAAGGTGACCGTCACCGGCGAGGTCCGGCGGTGCGCTTCCGTGCCGACCAGCTACGGCAACCTCTACAACGGCACATTCCGGCCCGACTCCGTACCGGCGCCGTGCCCGGCGAAGCGGGTCCTGGTCCTGTCGCAGTGCATGGCGTACCTCGTCGATCCGCCAAAGCCGGTATCCGCCGCTAGCCCGCCCCGTTCATGAGAGGAGAAAGCGCCATGCAGGTCATCACCAGCCTCGGGGCGGTCCACCCCGATCAGGCACCGTTCGACGTCGCGGAACGCAAGGGCATCGGCCACCCCGACAGCCTGGCGGACCTGGTCGCCGACAGTTTCTCCCGCCGTTACTCCGCAAGCTGCCAGGAGCGCTTCGGTGCGGTGCCTAACCACTGGGTCGACAAGGTCACGCTGGTGGGCGCGGCCGCCGACGTCCGCTTCGGTGGGTACGACATCCGCAAGCCGGTCGACTGCTACCTTTTCGGCAAGGTGACTGAGCGGATCGACGGCAAGGATGTGGGTGTCGCTCAACTGTTCGACGACACGGTCCGCGCTGTTCTCGTCAGCACCCTGGACGACCCAGCGGTCCTCCGGCATCTCCGCATCCATGTCAACAACACCGCCGGCACCGGGACCGACCACCACAGGGACTTCTACGAACCCCGGATGGCCGCCGCGATCAATCAGGTGCTCGCCAGTGAGTCCGTCGCCAACGACACCGTCATGTGCGCGGGGACGAGCCTCCGTGGCCTCGCGGCGCAGACGGCGGTCCAGCTGGAGACGCTGTTGACCAGCTCTGCCTTCCGTACTCGCTATCAGACCGGCACAGACGTCAAGGTCATGGTGGTGCGCGACCGTGGCCAACTGGACGTGACCGCCGCGGTACCCTTCCATCCCGCGAACGTTCACGCGTGGTCGGAGTATCGGACGGCGCTGGACGCCACCCGGGACGAGATCGAGGGTGAGCTCAAGCGGGTGCTCGACGAGACGCCGATCGCCGTCGGCGCGCGGCTGTCGCTGAACACCAAGGACGTGCCCGGCCGTGGCTATCTCGCCCCCTTCGGCACCTCGCTCGGCAAGGGAGACTGCGGCGCGGTCGGGCGCGGGAACCGATACAACGGGGCGATCGAGCCCCTGCGCCCGGCGAGCGGCGAGGCGCCCGCGGGCAAGAACCCGCTTCACCACGTAGGCAAGATCTACACGGCGGTGGCCGACGAACTGGCGCGACGCATTATGACGGACCTCGGAACGTATGCCGAGGTCGTCATCGCGGCCCGTAACGGTGACCAGCTCGACGATCCGGCGTATGTGCTCATCCGATCAGAGGCACCTATCGGGGTCGCTGGCGAGGCACTCGCCCGGGCAACGATGCGGACGGCGCCGGAATACATCCAGCAGTTCCTGAGGACCGACCCGGTGAGCCGCTTCCGCGCGCAGGAGGACGTCTGATGCCGGCGACGTTGGACGAGGTTCATCTCCGTCATCTCCGCGAGCTGTGTGCACGCCGGGTCATGATCGACGATGAGGGCCTCCGCCTCGGAGACACGTACGTGATGTTCTTCGCCGAGTCCGCCCTGATGGCCGAGCACGCCGCCGCCCTGCTCGGAGGTCAACACGAAGCCCATGTGCTGGAGATCGGCCTCGGCTTGGGCGTCTTCGCCCAGCAGATCGCGCCGCTGCGACCCGCTAGGTACACCGCCGTCGAACCCCATCCGGCGGTCGTGGACTTGGTCGCACCGAGAGTCCGCGAGCACCTGCCCTGTCCCGTCGTGGTTGTCGTCGAACCATGGCAGGTGCTCGATCTTGAGCCGGAGAGCATCGACGCGATTATGTACGACACCTGGCCGCCCGATGGGCAGGCCGACGCCGATTTCGCCAGCTTCGTGGAACGGGTAGCGATCCGCGTCCTGCGGCCCGGAGGCCGCTTCAGCTTCTTCCACAGCGGCACACAGTTGCCCAAGTCGCGCGCCGACGTGCTGGACCGCTTCTTCGCGGACTGGAGCGTAATGAAGGTGACCATCCCTGCGAATCGACTGCCGAGCGGCTGGACGAAGCCGACGGGTGACTTCCTCGTGCCGTGCGCCCGGAAGGGGGTCCAATGATGCGAGTGACCGGCGAAGACCTCCGGGACCGCTTCCGCCAGGATGGCTACCTCGCCATCGAGGGATTCCTGGAGCGCGAGACGTTGTCCCATCTGCGCGCCGCCGCCGACCTGGCATTCGAGCAGATCATCGGCCAGAGTCTGTCCCTGCGGACGGCGCATCCTCGCCTCACCTGGTGGCGCCTGCCGGATGGTCGACCGTATGTCTTCAAGATCAAGCCTGTCGTCGATCTCGCACCGGGCTTCGCGGGCATAGCGGCAAGCGAAGATCTTGGGTTCCTCGCCTCGTCGATGCTCGGCGCCAAGGCGACATTGATGGAGGACAAGGTCACCTACAAGGCGGCACTCGCCGATCCCGCCGCTTGGGCCGACCTGCCGGTTCTCGGCGAGGACGTCCGCAAACACTCCGATGCCTCGTACTTCGCGGCGCGCGGCTACGGCCGGGTGATCACGATGGCGCTGTGTCTCGACGACTGCCCCGCAGCCGCAGGAGCGCTGCGGGTCTGGCCCGGTACTCACCGACGTCCTGTGCGACACGAACCGACACCAAACCAGGGGCCGGTCGTCCCGGACGATGACGCGCCTGACGATCAGGCGGTGACGCTGGAGGCGTCAGCCGGATCGCTGCTGGCCTGGGATGCCGCGCTCGTGCACGCCAGCGGGCCGAACAGCACCGACAGACCGCGGCGACTGCTGGTTCTCGGCTACTCGGCGAGCGGCTCATGACCGCCGCAGCGGATCCGCCGGACCGAGCGACCGGCGGTGCCTCTCAGTCTCCGAACCGCGCCTTCGACCCGCCATACACCCAACCGCACCCGTACTTCGGTCAGTGGGGTGAGGACCGTTGGCTCGTCGAACATCTGGCCGTACCGGCGCAGGGAGTCTTCGTCGATATCGGGGCAGGCGACGGAGTACGGGGTAGCAACACCCTCTACTTCGAGAGGCGGGGATGGACGGGGTTGTGCGTCGATCCTGATCCGCGGAACCGCGCGCCCCTGGCCAGACGCCACTGCGTGGTCCGCCATTGCGCCATCTCGAACACCGCCGGCGAGCAGACCTTCAGCCAGTACGACGCCAAGCCCTCCTGGTCCGGCCTGGGTGACCGGGGCCACGGCTACACCGTGGGCACCGCTCCCTGCCTCCGGCTCGGAGACCTGCTCCACGACCTCGGAATCGAGCGGATAGACCTCCTGAACATCGATGTCGAAGGCACAGAGCTGGACGTCTGGTCGTCCTTCGACCCGGCCGAGCACCGCCCTGGGATCGTCATCATCGAGTACGACTCCCGAGACCCTGATCGCACTGAGGAGCGGATCATCCGCTCTCTCGGAGCTGATCGCTTCGAGCTCCTACATCGAACTCCAGCCAACCTCGTCCTGCGAGGACTGGATCCGGTGAGCCAGCGACGGTGGCGCCATGCGAGATGAGGATCTCCTCGAAGCGCTAGCCACCGCGATCCGGCCAAAGGTAGCCGGTAAGAGGGCGGTGGTCTTCTGCTCCCACAGCGCGGACGAGCCTCACTGGCGAAATCTGCTGTCGGCTGCGGGCGCGGCCGACGTCCTGGTCCTGGCCTTCGATGGCACTCTCCTTGCCGCCTTGCCCAGCCCGCCCGGCACCCGCAGCGCAGCCCAACTGCTCGCGGACCGGCACGCTCTCCTCGCCACCCTCGCGACGGACTCGCCGCTGAGCGCACTCGTAGATCGTTTCGATCCCGACAGGCGAGCGGCGCTTTTCGTCACCGACCCTCTGGAGCCGCTGGCTACAGGCAGCCGGCCCCGCATCGGCGCCAAGCACCCGAGTTGGAGCCTCTTCGAACACAAGAGCGTGGTGGATGTGCTGTGGGACTCCATCGGCCTGCCACGCGCGGAATCAGTGGTGTACGACGAGCCAGCATCGCATTGGCAGCCTGTCCTCCCGCCTGGGACCGAAATCGTCACCGCGAGGCAGACGTGCGGGGCCGAGCCCTCGGCCGGCGGTGGGGACATCCGATGGTCGAGGGCGGGCATGCCCAGTCCGCGGGCGGAGTCGGCAGGGCGACGGCGGATCCGAGTCATGCCGATGATCCCTGGTGTGCCCTGCCGCCTGCACGGCTTGGTTCTCGTCGAGTCGACCGTCGCGTTCACCCCACTGGAGCTTCTGGTACCGCGCAGGCCCGCCGACGGGACCTTCCTCTGCGCGGGCGCCGCACCCATGCCCGTGGCCCAACAGCCTGCCCTGATAGAGCTGACCCGGTGGACGGGCGAGGCCCTGCGCGGCCGGCTGGGCTACCGCGGAGGGTTCTCCGTTGACGGGATTCTCAGCCAAAGCGGGTTCCGCCCCACCGACCTCAACACCAGGGTGACCTCGGCCTTCGAGGCCGCACCGCCACCTCTGCGGGTCGCCGTCCACGCGAGCGCGCTCCTCGCTAGGGAGGGCCTGCGTGGCGGCGACGCGGCCGGACCCGGGCTGACGGAGAGCGTGCATCGTGCCCTGAACGACGCGACCGACCTCAACCTGCTCACGGTGATCGGGCAACCGGCCCCATTGGTGAGGCGACTCGTTCGCTGGCGCGATCTCGGACTTGAAGCGTGCCGGCCCGACGAGGCGCACGGCTCAATCGAGGTCATCAGCGGACCGCGGGGGACCGCCCTTCGGGTTCAACTAGCGCGGAAGCACCTGCCCGTGGGCGTCTCGCCGCAGGAGAGCGTCGTGGTAGCTCTCCGAATGGCTGACGAACTCCTCGACACCGGGATCGGCGACCTGCAACCGCCACCCATAGGGAGCGGCGCCGCCCCCATTCAGAGAAGCGGCACCACCTAATCCGAAAATGACCGTGTCCAGACGCGCGGCAGCATCCCGGCGTAGCGCAGCGGAGCCGGGATGGGGTTGGCGCTGTGTGGTTATG
>NZ_JBFAJK010000078.1:0-16865 GCF_040655175.1 Micromonospora sp. NPDC050495
GGGGTAGTGCTTCATCACCATCTGTCAGGGACTCCTGATCTCCCCGGACCATCACGATCCAAGGCTCAAGTGTCCAGGACCAGGGGGCAACTCCCGAGCGCCAACCACGAGCCGGGCGCCATCGGGGCCACCGGCCATGGTCGCGGCGGTCCGGCGTCGAACGCTGGAACCTCGATGACCGCCTGCACTGTGATCACCATGTCATTCAACCCGACGCCCCACCACGTCTCTTCACGTCCTCGCCAAGGTGCTGTCGGGTGGCCGTCTTCAGCGGTGCCGGCATGTCCGCACTTCTCCCGGCCGTCAACCAGAGGGTCGGAGGTGCTTGACGCCGCGTGCGCTACTTGCCTTGGCGGGTTCGGGCTGGCATCATCCCCGGCCATGATCGAGAGAATCGAGTCCTCCGTCCGCCGGTGAGCGTGACGACCGAGCCTGGATCGCTCGGACCCCAGATCTCCCTGTTCGAACACGCTCTGCGCCTGCATCAGCAAGATCCGGACTCTCCTCTTCTGCGTGATGGCGAGCCGTATCCGGACGACGACCTCCACCACCGCCGGCGGCATCGACCGCAGACCCGGAAAGACCGGCGGCTCGACGGCGCTGACGTTGCTGCCATCCTCGACATGCACTTCGGCAAGGCCGATGCGCCACCGAGCGAACTCGCCGATGCGTTCCATGACGTCGACGTCCCGATCCACCACAACGAGCACATCGCTGCCGCGGCGCTGCGCGCGGACCGGCGGCGGGTGCGGCAGACCGGCCGCTGGTTGGTGCGGCACAGCACTGATCGATGCTCCGCGACAGTCGGGCTGGCGCTGCTCGCCGCTGATTGGGCGGAGGAAGACATTCCGCTGATTCAGACCATCGGCCTGCTGTCGGACCGGTTCGGGTCGTTGGCGGCCGAGGCGCTGCGACGCCGCCGCGGCGGCGAAGAAGCGTTGTTGTGGCTGGCTCAGCGGGCTGCCGGTTGGGGACGGGTCTATGTCATCGAGGCGCTCTGCGGACGCGGTGTCTACGCCTCCCGCCGGTGGCTGCTGCGCCATGCCTGCGACGGCGACTATCTCAACGGCTACTTCGCCGGCCAAGTCGCCACCGCAGCCCACCTGCACGAAGCGATCGTCGGCACCGAGGTCGACGATGACCTGATCGATCACACCGGGCGACTACTGAAGATCATGGCTGACTGCGGTGGCATGGGTATGACCCTGCAGCACTACCCGCCGGCATCGGCGGTGCTTGCCGCGCATCTGGCCCACCTCGGTCGGCAGGCGGCGACCGTGAGCAGGTACGTCGACGCGGCGGTCATCGCCGACCACCTGGCAGACAAGGCCCCTGATCGGTCCGGATGCACCACCGAGCAGCGAGACCACCTGGTGCGGCAGTACGTCGCGGTGCTGGATCGGCAGGACTGGTGTGACATGGTTCGCGCTGACCTCGACCCGGACAGCGACTTCTTCGCCTGGTTCACCAACGTGGCAGCGCGGCTGCAGTTGCGAGCATTCACTGACCTGACGGATGGAGATGATCGATGGACCATGTAGCCGATCAGCGTCTGGTCGAGGCGGTGCAGGCCGGTGATGAGGTGGCCGTCGGACAGGCGCTGGCCGGGGGCGCGGACCCGAACGTCAGGCTAGGTCGGCTCCGAGGGTCGGTGCTGGCGGAGGCTGCGCGCAGCGGCCGGCTGGGGATCGTGGGCCTGCTGGTGGACGCCGGCGCCCGCATCGGCCCCGCCGATCCCTACACCGCCTCGCCGCTGCGCGCCGCCGTACTCGAGGCGCACGCGGAGGTGGTGCAGTCCCTCGTCGCCCATGGGGCGTTGGCGGCGGAGCCCGCCACCAGGTCGAGCGTGCTGACCGAGGCCCTGTCCTACACCGCGTTCCGCCCGACCGCGGAAGCTCTTGCGACACTACGGGTCCTGCTGGAAGCAGGGGCGACCCCCGGCCCGAGCGAGGAAGCACCGCCCATCACCGCAGTCATGCGACCCGTCGCACCGGCGGTGCTGCGCCTTCTCCTCACGTACGGTGCGAACGCCAACCAACGGCGTTCCGACGGCACGCCAGCGATCGTCGTGGCAGCCCGGCGCGGCGATCACGGCGCGGTCGACGTGCTCCTGCAGGCGGGCGCCGACGTGGACGCCCGCGACGGGCGAGGACGGACGGCGCTGATGCACGCGGTCGAACGCGACGAGCAACGGGTCATCGCGGCCCTGCTGCTGGCTGGCGCCGCCATAGACGCCGTCAGTATCGACGGGATGACCGCGCTGCAACTGGCCCGTGGCTGGCAGGGCCAGAACGTCCAGTTCATGCTGGGCGAGCGCCACGCCGGCCTGGACGAGGTGCCGATTGTTCGCACCGTCGTCCGGGCCGTCCCGACCGGCGTCCGACTCGCCGGCGATCTCCAGATGCTTCACCTGCTGGCGAGCGTCCTCGACATCGCTCTGGACGACCTCGGCGACGACGAGTGGGAGACTCGGACGGGCGCGGACGCCGACACGGCACGGGCGGTTGCCGCGCGGCTGGGGGAAGAGGTCGCCCCCGCGACCAACGCATCCTGGCATCAACTGGACGTCACCGCCGACGAGCTCGCCGCCGTGCGATCGGCTTTGGTCGAGCTCGCCTACGGCACCACGCGCGTCATGCCGGCCGGCGCCAGCCGACTGGAGATTATCGATGTGCTTGAAGAGCTCAACCGGCAGCTCGGCCGCTGAGGCGCGCCAGGGCTACACCTCTGGCGGCGCGGATTCGTCAGTCGACAAGGCCGAACGGATCTGCGGCAATGGCCGATGGGACGATCGACGCGCATGCTCGCACTTCGGCACGCAGGAAGATGAGGGTGAGGGCAGTGCGGGTCGGAATGGTCAGCAGACGCGGTCGAAGGACAGATGGCTGTGGGCGGGTCTCGCGGTCAGGGCGGCGTGCAACTGCGGGTACCGCCCGGCCTCGGCGACCGCGTCGTCACGCTGCGGGCCGATGGGCCGGAAGAAGAACCGGGTGTCCGACTCGTGGCCGCTTTCCAGAACGGCCAGCCCGGCTGCATCGTCGAAGACCAACGTCAGGTCCACCTGCCAATAGTCCGGCTGCGGATCGCCACCGCCGCTCGGCACCGCCAGCTGACGGGTGAATGAGACGCATCGTCGCCCTCCGTGCCAGGAATTGCGGCCCCACTGGACGATGAAGCCGTCGACGTCCGCGTCCGGCTCGGGGACGAGACCCTCGATCTCGACGTGAAGGAACTCACGGAACGCTCGCCACGCCGCCGCAACGTCGGTCACGGCTGCCAGCTCCTGACCGTGCTTGCGCAGGATCCGCGCGAACTCGTCAGCGCTGCGCCGCCATGGGACACCCATGCCCGTCACCAGGTCCTCGGCCGCTTGAGCCGCAAGTAGGCAGCGATAACGGCGTGCCTGCGGGCGTTGCACCAGCCGCCCACTACGCCGTCAGGACCTTGCGCAGGTCGCGGGCGGCGTCGAAGGCCGGGTTGGCGTGCTCGGCGGCGTCCTGCCACAGGTCGCGCCATTCGGAGTCGCGGCCATGATCCAGTCGAGGGCCCTCACCGCGAGTACCGCCAGGTCGTCGGGCAGATCGAGCCGGCCGCCGTCGCGTAGGAAGTTCTTCGCGTACGGGGAGGTGATCGGCTGCCCGCCGGGCTGCTGCGCGGCCACGATCGCGGCTGCGGCGATCGCCTCGCAGGCGACGTCGGCGTCGAGGTAGCCGTCCTCGCCGGCGGCCCGGCTCAGCGCCTCGCGGACCATCGCCGGGCGCTTGGCCACGTCGGCGTCGTCGAGGTCACCACACCAGTCAGCGGCGGTGTCGTTGTCGAACGGTCCGCTGTCCCAGGTCCCCACGAAGCCTCCCAAGATCGGGTGCGTGGCATTCTCGCACCGGCCACCGACAGGACCCCACCGAACACGAAGGCGGCTATGGTGCCCGGATGGCGATCGGCAGGTCGGGGCAGCGGCGGCCTGAGACGGCAGCGGCCGAGCTCGACGCGTACCTACGCGAGTTCCGGGCGGCCGGCTATCCGGTGGCCCGGGGCGTCCACGCGGCATGTGCGCGGTGCGGCGGGTCGGAGTTCGGGATGCGGGTCGACGATGACGCTGGCTACGCCGAACGCACCTGCCACTTGTGCGGTGACCGGTGCGTCATGCTCGATGCCCTCGACGTCGCCGAGGACGCCGATCCTGGTGACGCCGCCTGCCTGTGCGGCGGTGAGCGGTTCGACGCTGCGGTCGGGTTCGCGCCGCGCGAAGACGGTGAGGTGCGGTGGGTGTCGGTGGCGTTGCGACGCACCGCGGACGGCGCCCTCGGGGTCTACGCCGATTGGAAAATCGACTACTCGCCCAGCGGTCATCTCATGGCTCGGGTCTGACAGGAGTGGTCGAGTGGCACAGCCGCCGTTCCGTTACCACCCCGATCCGGTCGCGACCGGGTCGGCCGTCCCCACTGTCGAGGCGTGCGTGCTGTGCGGGGTTGCTCGCGGCTGGCGGTACGCCGGTCCGATCTACGGCCGCCAGGCCGACGTTCTGTGCCTGCGCTGCATCGCCTCGGGTGAGGCGGCGCGGACGTTGACGGGCGTCGCCGACTTCCCGTGCATGTTCACCGACGCGACCGACGTGCCACCAGGCGTTCCGTTCGCCGTAGTCGAGGAGGTCACGCAACGCACGCCGGGGTTCGACTCCTGGCAGCAGCCGAGCTGGCTGTATCACTGCGGCGACGGTGCCGCGTTTCTCGGCGCCGCGGGATACGAGGAGCTGCGCACCCACCCTGATGCTCTGACGATGATCCGGGATGATCTGCACCGGCTTGGGTGGCCGGCAGATCAGGCCGACCAGATGCTGCGGCGGATGGACCGGACCGGTGAGCCGACGGCGTACTTGTTCCGGTGCCTGCACTGCGGCGTGCACTTGGCCTGGTGGGACATCGGATGATCGAGGCCGGCAGAGACAGCGCAGAAGGCGCCGGGGCGTCGGCCGATGATGGACGGATCTGATAGCCCAATGGACGTGGCGTACATCCGGCGCTGGCGCGAGGACATCACCGCGTGCCTGGACCGGCTGCTGCCGGGCTTCGAAGTCCGGTTTGGTTACCCGCCGGGCCGGCACACGATCGGCGGCCCAGCGAGGGAGCAGGAGCTTGCCTCCCTGGCGGGCATGCGCCCGCCCGACGATCTGCTCGCGTGGTACCGGCAGGTGCGCGAAGTGAGCCTGCCGGACGTCGGCAACGGCTACTTCATCCACTATCCCGGCCTGGTCCTGCATCGGGAGGTGACGTCTATCCGGGGGCGCTTCACCGCGGACGTGGTCGTGTTCGCCAGTGATGGCGGCGGCACCCTGTTCGCGGTGGAGGCGGTGACCGGCTCGCCGGTGTACCGGCTTCCTGCCGGCGAGACCGTTGCCAGTGTCTACCGCAGCGATGACCCGCGATTCGACGTGGTGGCAACGAATCTGACCGAAATTCTCGACCGGCTACGTGACACGGTCGAGGTGTTCGCCGCCACGGGCGCACCCGGCGACCTGTAGAAACGGCTGGCACGGCCCCGTCCGAGAGGTGAGACTTCGTGGCTGTGGCACAGGTCGAGATGGGTCACCAGCGCCCGTACCGTTACGTCGGTCCGGCCGATGTGCTTGCCTCCGGGTCGCGCGAGGACGGCCGCCGGATCGATTCGGCCGGCGATCTGGCCGAGTGGCTGGCGACACTGAGCCCGGCCGAGCGCGCCGAGCCGCACACGTTCGTCGTCGATGTCGCCGGCGGGTTGCGACTCGCGCCCAGGCGCAGCGAGCACGTCGCCTGCGCGGGCGGCCGACCCGTGCTCGGCGCTGGTGAGATTGCCTTTGCCCGGCAGGACACGGGCTGGACGGTCACCGAGGTGAGCAACCAGTCGACCGGGTATTGCCCCGAGCCGTCCTCGTGGCCGGTCGTGGCCGCCGCGTGCGAAAGGGCGGGCCTGCCGCATCCCGGCGGGTTCACCACGGCGTTCGAGTTTCGCCGCTGCTCGGCCTGCGGCCAGCTGGCCATCGTTAAGGACGACGACTTCACCTGCGCCGCGTGCGGCGGGAAACTGTCGACGGCATGGAATGCCTCCCGTTGACCTGGCACCGTGCCTGACCTACACGGCCCCTTCCGGCAGCGCTTGACGTACCGCGCCGAGTAGCTCAGCGCCAGCGGTGACATGGACACCACCTGCGCGATCGCCGGCGGCGCCCAGCCCGGTAGGGGCGGCGACGAGCCGGAGCGCCCGTACCGCCAGACTGATGCAGCGCACTCCGGACCGCCGGCGCCGCAGACCTCATTCCGCAGGCATGCCCGTAATTCGAGGAGAAACCGCTGGCCACCGCCCGGAACCTGCCGGTAACCTGCCTCGGCCAGGGAAGGAGACAGCGGTGACCGACACGATGACCTTGTGGCGGCCAACCGGCCCCAAGGAACTCGACCTGGTGTGCGCCTCCGGTTGGAAGGCGTGGCCGCCGCGTCTGCCCGACCAGCCGATCTTCTACCCGGTCCTCAACGAGCAGTACGCGATCATGATCGCCCGGGACTGGAACGTACCCGCCTCCGGGGTCGGCTACGTCACCCGGTTCGAGGTCGACCGTGAGTTCGCCTCCCGCTACCCGGTCCAGCAAGTGGGCGGGCGCGACATCCTCGAGCTGTGGGTGCCAGCCGAGGAACTTGACGAGTTCAACCAGCACATCGTCGGGCTGATCGAAGTTGTCCACGAGTTCCGGCCCGGCAGTTGAACAGGCTTGCGAGACCGGCGTGGACTCGTCTGAACGGCCGGCGAGGGTCCAGCATCCACTGGGCAGGGAAGTCGAGTGCCGGTGTCACGTCGGCCGTCCTCGGTCTCCCAATGTGACGCGTCGAGCTGGACGATCTTGTAGCCGTGACGGTCCAGCCAGCTGGTGGCCTATTCCCGCAGGGATGGTGCTGGGGCGAGACCAGGTGCCTCAACGCGTGCCGGGCGCAGCGGGTGGAAGCAGCGAAGCCGTCTGCGGGGTCGACGACTGGGCCGAATCGAGTTCGATCGGGTGTGTTGGCTCGGGCAGGATGGCGGGGTGATCTGGGGGAGACGGGGCAGCGGGGTTCAGCCGTCGGCGGTGGGGGAGGGCGGGCCGCTCGGGGCGGTGCGGGTCGCAATCGACGGTGCTGCCGCGAGTCGGTGGGAGGCGTTGAACAGTCTGGTCGAGGTGCTGCGCAAGGTCGATGCTGCCGGTGACGAGGTGGTGGCACGGTCGGCCCTGACGCTGGTGGTCGGCGTTGCGGGGTTGGTGGCCCGGCTGGACCGGCACGCGCGGCAGGCACCCTGGTATGGCCCGTACCAGGAGCCCGCGCTGCGGCGGGTCGGGGCTGGCTTCTCGGTTGCGACGTCGGGGCCTGTCGCGATGGCGCTGGCGAGCATGCATGGCGACGGGCGGATCCGGGAACGCGCGGTCGCGGCGATGGTCGGCCGGCCGTGCCGGGAGGTGATGCCGTTCCTCGTGCTGCGTACCGCTGATTGGGTCAAGCCGGTACGGGATCGGGCGCGGGCCGGGCTGGCGTTGTTGCTCGCCGACGATCCGGGCGGCTACCTGCCGGCGGTGCTGCCGATGGCGTTGCGCCTCGACGCGCGGCTGCGAGGTGGCTTCGCCGTCACCCAGACGCGGGCGGCGTTGGTGTCGGGTCCGGCGGAGGTGTGGCGTGGGCTGCTGGGTTCGGGTGGCCGCCGGCAGCGGCGGTTCGTGTTCGACATTGTCCTGGCTCAGGGATGGCTGCGTCTGCCCGACTACGTGACCTGCGCCGAGACTGACTCGGATGTGGGGATTCGGGTCCGGGCGGCGGACGCCGCCTGCCGTGAGGCGGTCTGGACCCGCCGGCATGACGTTCTGCGTCGCCTGGCCCGGTCGGTTCGTGCTGAGGTGCGGGTGGTGGCGTTGACCGGGCTGGTCCGGGTCGGTCAGGACGGCGACGTTGCCGCGTACCTGGACGATGACGCGCCGCTGGTCCGGGCGGTGGCCCGGGACGCGGCTCGCCGGCTGGGCATCGACGCCCGGGAGCATTACCGGACTGCGGTCAGCGCCGGAGAGCCGGCGCTGGGTGCGATCGTGGGGCTTGCCGAGACCGGTTCGGCAGCGGATGCCCCGCTGCTGCGGCCGCTGCTGAGCCACCCGCAATCAAAGGTCCGTGCCCAGGCGGTACGGGGCCTGCGCCTGATCGAGGCGGTTGTCGCGCAGGAGGTGCTTCCGCTGTTGCGGGATCCGTCGCCGGCGGTGGTCCGAGAGGTGACCACTGCGCTGCGGCCCTTGACCGGCGCCCTGCCGCCGGGCCTTCCGTGGGAGCTGCTCGGGGATGCCCGGGTGGAGTTGCGTCGTGCCGGCTATCGCCTCCTGTGTGGCCACGGCGTCGACGTCGAGTTGCGTGCTGCCCTGATGCTCACCCTCGACCCGGACTCTCGCCTGGCCGAACGTGGCAAGGCCGACGTGACCCGCCTCGCCCGGGCCGGCGCACGAACCACCTGGCGCCGCACTCCGCCACCCGAGCTGCCGGTCACCGTTGCGCAGCACGGCGAGCTCGTCGCGTTGGCGGCACGAGCGGCGGGGGCACTCGGCGACGACACCAGCCGGATGCTCACCACCTGGCTTGCGCGTACCCGCCCCGGCGCATGAGTGCTCTCCCCGCCTCACAATGGTCAGTGACCGACCCCGGGCCGGCGGATCTGCTCGTGTGCCTGCGCACGGACATGTCAGGTGTTGAGGGTCACCCATTGCGCGGAGGTCGGCAGCCCTCCGTAGTCCAGCCGGTAGGCAATCGCGCGCTTGGTGGCCGAATCCAGAGTCTCGGGCAGGCGATCGAACGACGCGGGCCAGACATCCAGCAGCGAGAAGATTTCCTGGCCGTCGCGCATCGTCAGCAGCAGCATGCACCGCCAGTGCGGGGAAAACTCAGCCCGCCGCCCTGCCCGGTGCACGAACACGGGGCGTAGGTAGTGCACGGCCTCAAGGGCGGCGTAATCGGCGAGCCAGCCGGCGCGGTGGTTGCGGTTGAACCCGTACGCAATCGCCTCGGCGTCCAGCCGGATGAGTTCGGCGGTGTCGATCGCCTTGACGGTTCGGGGAACGCCGCACGACACACCCAGAGTCTTCCACGAGCCGGATCAGGCTCCAAGATCCCCTGATGGGCAAGTGCGGGAGGTGCGGTCTGGCAAGCTGGCCGGATGACGCATGAAGTCGTCTGTGGCGTGGCCTGGTCGTACCCCGGCAGCCGGTTCCCGGAGCACCGCGGGGTGATAGTCCAGCGCACCGTGCTCGAAGGCACCGAGCCGGCCAGATCAGTAGTCCATGATGCAGAGGGTGACTGGCTGGTTTCCGACGACGTGAACGATCCGAACGGCAACGCCGTCCTGGTCTGCATGGAGCATCTGGTCGCGGCGGACGGCACGATCGCCGAACTGGCCGCGATGCCGCCAGGCACCGAGGCCTGGCGGCCCAACCCGGGTGAGCCCTGGCGGTTACAGCAGCACACCTACGCCGACGCGTAGGCCTCACCCGGTGCCAGTGGATCCGTCATCTGACGCCGCGAGGTCGTGCATTACTTCTTCGGGGAGCGACGGATTGGCTGCCGCAGCAGCGGCAACGCTGGTGTTGGCGTCGGTCAGCAACTGGATGATCGTCTGTGCGGGCAGTGCGGGATGGCTCGCGGCGATCCGGCGTGCCTGCTCGTCGGCCAGGCAGGCAAGGAGGGCCTCGGCTGGCGCGTTCGGGTGCGCGGCGATGCGGCGGAGCGCCCTGTGCACCGGTGGTGTCTGCTGGGCAAGCTGTATCAGCAGGTCCGGCGGACAGGACGGGCTGCCGGCTGCTTTCGCAGCGACCCGTGGACCGTGCGCCGCCACCATCGTCCGTAGCTGGGCTTCGCTCAAGGCCGGGTTCGTCGCAAGGGACGTGAGCACTTTGGCGTCGTGGTCGCTGGCGAGCTGATCGATGATCTGGCTGGGAAGGTCGTGTCGCGCAGCGAGGAGCATCCGCACGGCCGGGACCCTCGAAGCAGCGAGTTCGCTGATCTCGGCCGGTGTGGCTGCCGCGATGCGCGGCAGCAGGGTGGGGCCGATCTTCGCCGATGCGGCCAGCTCGGCGAGGACATCGAGAGGCACGGCCGGGTTGTGAGCGAGGCGCCGGCGTACGTCATAGGTGGGGTCGCCGGCCATGGCCCGGATGAGTGCTTCGTCGATGGCCGGGTTCGCGGCGACGTCGCCGCGGATGCCGGGAGTCGGATCCTGCGCCAGGGCTCGGTAGGCGTCCTGCGGCAGGTCGGTTCGGACGGCAAGCCGCCAGCGCACGTGTATCGACGGATGCGCGGTGAACCGGCTGACAGTCTCGGCGGGCGTACGCGGGTTGAGTGTGAGCGCGTAGTCCAGGTCGTGCAGTGCGTCGTGGTGCCTACCGTCGCAGCTCCAATGCTCTGCCAGCCAATGGCCGGAGCCGTCACAGGCCGGGCACAGTTGTGCGGCCGGCGCGCGGCGCTCGGCCAGCGCGACGAGGAGGTCACTCGGTGCGTGTTCGTTGCAGGCCAGTGCTCGGCGCACGCTCAGATGCGGGTGGGTTGCGAGCCGCTCCGCCAAGGTGTCGCTGATCTTCGGTGACCTGGCGGCCTCGGCGACCACCTCCAGGTCCGGGTCGTCGGCGAGGGCTGCAACGATGTCGGCTGGTAGATGCGTGGTTGCGGCGAGAGCTCCACGGATGGCCGGGTCTGGGCTGGCGGCGAGCCGCCATGCCCAGTCATCGGGGATCGCGGCGATGTCCGCCATGGCGATCACGACCGGTGGGTCGAAGCGGTCAACCTTCTCCGGCTGCAACAGTGCGCGAGACAGCAGACGAGTCACAACTTGGGCGTCGCCGCGGCGAGCCAGGAGGCGGACTTGGTCTCCGCTGAGATCGTCACGGTCGGCCAGCTCAAGCCACACCGAGGCGTCGCCCAGCGCAGTCAGCTGTTCAACAAGGGAGGCGGGCAGGGCAGGGTTACGCGCCAAGCCGGAGCGCAACTCCCACAGTCTCTCCTCCTCGGCGAGCGCGCCTGCTGGTTGCTCGGTCCTGCGCCCCGGCGGATCGCTTGTCATCGGAGCGCCTGACGGCGAGAATCTGCGCGGTCCGGCCAACTGATCGGATGTGACCGCATCATGCTGGCCGTTGTCTTGCCGTACGGCGGGCCGGACCGCCATACAAATGCACACGCTGATCAACGTCACGGTCAGCGACGGCGCTGAGGAACAGGTCCGGCCGAGGTGACGCGAACGCGACGTGCACCGTCCAGGCCTCGTAGTACCAGCGGGCGGCGCAGGCACAACCGGTGAACCGGAAATTGGCCCGGTAGCGGCCGTACTGACCAGGTCGGAGCGTGAACATCCGGTAGGACGTACGCCAAGCCGGGTACGCCGCCCGGCCGGGGAGACTCTCAATCACCACGCCATCGGCGGTGAGGCCGACATGCAGCCCGACCGCCTGCACCGCCTGAACACCCGAACCGACGGACGACGCACGCCGGTAGCCGTCAGCCTCGTCAGCCAGAACATCGTGCACGACAAACGTCTCGCCCGCCGGAAGCGGCGGAAGGTCATACGCCTCCGCGACCGACCGACGTCGCACCGCGTGCGTCGCCCCGCGGGCGTGGGCACCCCAGCGGACCCGGACACGTTGCACGACGAGCACGGCGACCAGGATGCTGGACAGCGCTGGGTAGGGCCACCACGTTTCGGCAGTTCCACCCTGACCAGAGGCAGGACGGGGTCCGGGGGGTTAGTCCGTCCGGTCGCCGGGAAACGTGGGCCGTCACAGCTGACCCTCAAGGTCGACGGCTTCACCAGGGAGCAGTCACGCCACGATCTTCAGGATGATGGTCTCGCGGGCGGCGGCCGCGGCCTGGAACAGTCCGGTGAGCTCGCGGATGTCGCTGACGACCTGCTCGGCCCAATCGTCGTCGAACGGGCGATGGTGGCCGAGCTTTCCTGCATAGTCGGCGAGGTCGGTGCGATGCCGGGCGGCCCACGTATCGACGGGAACGGCGGTCAGGAACTCGGCCACCAGACCGACCGTAGCCGTGTTGAGCGTGCCGACCATCCAGTAGTCATCCCAGTTCGCTGGCGAGCCGCTGAACGCCCTGGCTGCGGCCTCCCAGTTGGTGCCGGTGGCACCCATGCCGAGAAGAGCATCGATGAGCGCTCCGGTGTCTTCGACGCCGACCAGAAGCCGGGCCTCTTGCTGCCTGGCGAAGTTGTCGTCGAACCAGTCGGGCACGAGGTCGGCCAGGTCCTTCGGCGTAGCGCCGCCGATCGTTTCGCCTGGCACGCGTTTCCAGAAGTAGTCGACGCCCATCAGCTCACCTCCGCGACGATCGTCAGCGGATCGTCGTAGACGGGGGCGACAGCTTCCGCCGCGGCTATCAGCATTGGCGAGGGCTGGATCGCGGCAGTCGGTGGTCGCTGCTTCGGATCTCGGGTGCGTAGGCGGCGGTGACCTGCGTAGAGTGTCGCGGCATCGGCGTGTAGCTCAGTGAGGAGAGCACCGGGCTTGCATCCCGGAGGGCGCGGGGGCGGGGCCCGCCACGCTGGCGTGAGCGACAACGACATCCGCGTCGGCGTGGGCTTCCCCCTGGGCCAGCTGGCGCGTGCCCTGACGACCGCCGGGACGCATGAGGATGCGGCCACCCGTCAGCGGGCGGAGCTGCGGGTACGTCGCTGGCAGCAGGTCGTGAACGGGATGGCCGGGGGAGGGCTGGACATCGGTTCGCGTACCCCGGTGAGAGGTCTGCCGGCATGGGTGACGCCGGAGGTGGTCCACGGCGGGTTCGCGACTGGGGAGCCGGCGGCGGGCGGTCCGCTGCGCCCGGACGAGACCGACCGGGCGCAGCGGCTGGGCCTGCCGGCCGAGCGCCGGGCGCTGTTTTGGTCCTGGTTGACCGACGCGGGATTGGCTGAGCTGGGCGAGCTGCTCGACAGCGGCCGTTACCGAGTGGAGTACGCGGAGGAGGCGGCGCTGCCGGTGGTGGCGTGGCTGCTGCGCGCTGGCGACCGCGACGGCGCTCTGGGCGTTCTGGAGGAGATCGCGCCGTTGGCCGACCGGCTGCGGTTCACCCCGGCTCCGAGCGATCAGCGCGCCGGCGACCCGGACGTCGTGTATCGGCAGACGGCAGGCGATGCACGCCGGATCCTGGAGCAGCGGCAGCCGAATGCGCAGATCGAGACGATGCGTGAGGCGCTGACGGTGTGGAATCCGTTCGCCGACGAGTTGCTGACGTTGTGGTGCGAGACCCGTAACGGCGGCCGGATCGGCGCGGTGACGCCGGACGGCTGGTTGCCGCGAGCCGTACAGATGCTGGCCCGTTACCGGCACCTCGCCGCCGAGCACACCCTCTGCAGCAAGCACCGCAACCCGAAGGGCAGCGTCGGCGTACTGCGAACTGCGCTGGAGCGACGCGTGGCCGGAGCGGAGCTGACGTCGCGCGAGCGTGGCCTGGTCCAGAGCGTGGTGGATGCGATGCTGCGCAAGCGCGGGCACCCGGGCAGCCCCGAGCACACCGCCATACGCCGGCAGCAGGCCCGCGAGGCGGCGCTGCCCCGCCACCATCAGCTCGCGCAGCTGGTCGCGGCCCGGCTGGCCGGCCTGCCGCAGGACAGCGGTATCAGCGACGTCGACCACGTGCTACGCCCAGTCGATACTGACGAGGCACACCTGGCCGGTGTGGTGGCGGGCTGGCCGACGCCCCGCCCGGTCACCCGGGTGGTCGCGCGCGCCGCCGCCGGAACCCCGGAGCAGCTGATCGACCGCGGCGTCGTCGCCTCGGCGGAGGAGCTGGCACGGCTTACCCCGCGGTTGGCGGCGGCGACTGCGGCTTCGGCGTACCCGGACCCGGCCCTGCGCGTCCTGATGGACGCCACGTACCGCGCCTTCCGCAATCGCCGCTCCCTGTTGCTGCTGAACCTGGAGCACCAAGTGCGCCTGGCCGAGCTGCCCTGGGTCCAGGCGGTCGCGTCCGCCAGGATCGATACCAGCGACACCCGCGACCAGGCGCGTCGCACCCTGGTCCGGCTGGCTTCCGCCGCGGTCTGCGGGTTCCCGGCCACGGTGCTGCCCAACCCGCTCGTCGGGGAACTGTCGACGCTGTCGAAGCAGGCGGGCCTGCAGCTGCCGTGGGTCGAGGAGCTCGCGGCCGACATCTTCATGGGCACGTTCTCGGCGAAGTTCCTCCAGGCGGCCACACTCGCTGGCCGGCGGTTCGCGGACAGCCTGTACGCGCGGTACTACGACATCGACTACCCGGCCATCGCCGCGATCGACGACACCAGCTGGCGGCTGATTCGGCGTACGCGGACCTCGGACGCCTTCGACCAGCTGTGCCGCGATCGGGCTGGCGCCTCCGGTAGGCGGTCGTGGTTCAACGTCGCGGCCAACGGGATCATCATCGAACAGGCGCAGATTCTGACCACGCACAACCTGGCCACGATCGCCGAGCTCGGCATCGACCTGCCGGCGACGGACCTCGCGAGGCGCTGCATGGACACCGTGCTGCGGCTGACGGCGCGCATCCACCACAACCCCCGGCCGCTGGGCACCGTCAAGAACACCGCGTACGCGTGGCGGCAAATGCTGTTCTTCCTGTCGCTGTCCACCTGGGAGGAACAGACGGCCTTCCCGGCCTTCGCCGAGCAGCGGCTGGCCACCCAGCCAGACCACGTGCGGGCCCGGATAGCGCTGGCCGTGACCGGACTCGCGCACGTGATCAGCGGTGGAAAGTTCGACCCGGACGGCAGGGCCGGCAGCGGCCGACGGCTGCTCGGCTGGACCACAACGGAGCACTGGATGCTCGACCCGGGACCGCGGGACTGAGGTTCAGCGAGGCAGGGGCTCCGTGTGGTGGCTACGTGCCCCTGCCGGCGAGTGCCGAGGTGGACGCCCGCGACGGGCGAGGGTGGCGGCCGGCGTTAATGTACGTGGTCGAACGCGACGAGCAGCGGGTCATCGCGGGCTTCTGCTGAGCGTTGCGACCATCGGCCCAATCCGACGAGACGGCCGCCCAGCATGAGCAGCGCACCGTCCGAGGTGCTGGCTGAACTCGCCGACCGGTTCGACCCCGACCGCCGGTCGTGACCTGAGGTTCACACGGGACCTCTGACCGAGTCGGGCGCGAGGCTGGTGTTGGTGTGCGGGCGGCGGGGCAGAGTCGCTCGTACGCCGAGATCATCACCACCGGTTCCGCGGCTTGCAGTTCGGGGGAGCGCGGTGGTCGTCCCGGTCGGGTAGCTTCGCCGGGTGGTTGATCGAGCGGTGCGACCTGGCGATGTCGCGGTGATGAGGTTGTCAGACGGTGGATTTGGAGCATGTCAGGTCACCGGTGTCGAAGACCGTGTGACGTCGGCTTATGCGCTGCGCTGGCACTCGGTAGCTCGGCCGAGCCTGGACGAGCTGCGCGGCGTTGAGCCGCTGACGCTTGACCATCATGCCCACGACGGGCGCCTTGCTCACGTGTCGATTGGCACCTGGTATGCGGTGCCGCCGGGGTTCACGTGGATCGGAACCCTGCCCGTCCCGGAGGGCGTGCCGACGTTGGCGAACACGTACTCCGGCTGGCAGTCACTTGCCGACGATGTGGTCAGGCAGCGCCGCTGGGACCGGGAGCTACCGGCGGCAGCGAAGGACGCCTACCGTGCGGCCGCCACCCGGGGTCAGGTCGACGTCGACTTCGGCGCCGGGGCGGCGACGCTCGGCGCGGCCACGCCTCGACGACTGGACCTGAGTGGTGAGGGTCCGATGCGGGTGCCTGCGTCCGGGCCGGTGCGGTGGTCCGCTCTCGATCAGCTGCCCCGCTGTACCGCGTTGATGTGGGCCGGCCCGGACCGTGGCCTGGCGCGCGCGTTGGCAGACCACCCTGTTGTCTCGTCGCTGACGTGGCGGGACGCCCCGCCGGTCGTGGATCTGACCGATACCGGTTTGCAACACCTCTTGCTGGCTGGCGCGGATGTTCGCGAGGTGCGGCTGCCCCGTGGCCTGCACGGCCTTGAGCTGGCCGCAGTGGACCGGGGTCTGGCCGTGTACGCGTCGGACGACGGCCGATGGCTTCATCTCACCCTGACCGGCGCCGACGCGGAGACTACGGTTCCTGCCGGCCTGCACGGTGTTCGAGAGGTCGCCCTGGACGGAGGCGGCACCATGTCCGCCGCTGCCGTGCGGGAACTGAAGGAACTGGAGAGCTTCCGGATTCACTGGCGCAAGCCACCGGGACAGCTGATCGACGCCGCGGCTCTGGCCAGTCTGACCCATCTGGCCGTCATCGAGCTTGTCGATGGCTACGGCCTGGACGCGGACACACTGCCGGACCTGACCTCGCTGACGCAGCTGAGCATCAGCGGTCTACGCCGATCCATCGCGCCCGCCTTGAAGGCCCGGTACCGCGGCACCGGGGTGCGCCTGGTCATCGAAGGCGCGAAGCCCGACACGTGGCTGGCCGCCAACCTGAACAACCCGTACCGGGACTGGGTCGACGACGACGCCCGAGGCGGAGCCGCCGCCTGCAAGGCATACGCCAGCGCGGTCCGCGCCATCGACAAGCTTCCGCAGGACCGTGATGGGCGCGCAGACGAAGCTGAAGCGGCCTTGCGCACCCTGGTGGACGCGCTCAACAGCATCGACCAGAAGTACGAGATCATCGACACGCTGCGCCGAGAGGAAGCCTTCGACGCGTTCATGGAGCTCGCCGTCCGGGCCGAAGTCCCAGTGAATCTGGCCGACCAGTGGTTCGACGACTGGCGTGACTTCTAAGAGGGCGTCTTGGTTGGGTTGGATGTAGTACACGCTGATTGGCGCCTTGCTGAGAGCGGGAGGCGCGGGTCGTGATGATCTACGCATGACGACC
>NZ_JBFAJK010000079.1:0-16765 GCF_040655175.1 Micromonospora sp. NPDC050495
CAGGTGAAGGTGACGATGTCGTCGCGGCCGTCGCCGTTGATGTCGCCGACGCGGGGTTGTTCGGTGCCGACGGCGAACAGGTCGTGCCATTTCTGTGGGGTGCCGAAGGAGGTGCCGGTGGACAGCGCCACGATGACGTCGGACGCCGACGCGGGGCCCTGGGTGAAGGTGATCAGATCATCGCGCCCGTCGCCGTTGACGTCACCGAGCGCCGGGTACTCCCCGGCGATCGAGAAGTACTCGTGCCACTTGGTGGCCGTCCCGGCGAAGGACGACCCGGTGGACAACGCCACGTAGACGTCGCCGGCGTCGTCGTGGGTGAAGGTGACGATGTCGTCGCGGCCGTCGCCGTTGACGTCACCCACCGCCGGGACCTCGGTGTTCGGGGCGAACCAGTCGTGCCATCGGCTCGACGGGCCGAAGCCGGTCCCGGTGGACAGCGCCACGTACACGTCGGCCAGCGAGCCGTGGGTGAAGGTGACGATGTCGTCCCGGCCGTCGCCGTCGAAGTCGCCGGAGAGCAGCGTCTCGCCGTCCAGGCCGAAGAAGTCGTGCCACTTGACCGACGTCCCGGCGAAGGACGACCCGGTCGACGAGGCGACGTAGACGTCGTTGAGGGTGCCCCGGGTGAACGCGACGACGTCGTCGCGGCCGTCGCCGGTGAAGTCCGTCGGGGAACCCGCCAGGTAGCCGTCGCCGGTCCGGGACGGCCCGCAGTTGTCGCTGGTCAGGAACTTCTGGTTGTACTGGCTGGGGTACGGGGCCAGCGACACCCCGTTGATCACGATGGGCTGGCCGACTCCGTTGTAGAGCTGCTCGTAGTGCAGGTGCGGGCCGCTGGAGTTGCCGGTGCTGCCGGTGATCCCGATCTGCTGGCCCTGCTGCACGTAGGCGCCGTCGGGCACCGAGTAGGCGCTCAGGTGGAAGTAGTAGGTGGTCCAGCCGCCGCCGTGGTCGATGGCGACGTAGTTGCCCGCGCCGCTGGGCTGGGAGTAGCGGTGGGCGACACCGGCGGCCGAGGCCACCTGCGGGGTGCCGTTGGTGACCCCGCCGTCGGCCCGGACGAAGTCCAGCGCCTGGCGCACCTCGGCACTGTGGTGGTCGTAGGTCCACCGCTGCCCGCAGGGGAACGGCGCCTTGAAGTTCGGCGCGGCGAGCGCGGGCGAGGGCCTGGCCACCACTCCGGTCAGGACGGCCGCGGCCACGGTGAGCAGCGCGACGAGGGCGCGCGCGACGGTGCTTGTCGGGAGCCGGGACATGGAGTCACTCCTGTCGGGAGATGCCTGGATCGGGGTTGAGCGGTGCGATGGGCACGCCGGGGACAGCCCGGTGCCGCCCGACCGGCGGGCGTGGCAGGTCGCGCCGGGTGGAGAGGCTGCGGCGGCGGTACGGCAGGCGACCGGGCGACCTCGCGCCCCGGGTGACGGCTCGCTCGGCAGGTGCCGCTGGGGAGAAGTGAAACCGCGCGCTTCGGAGTCTGTCAATACCTGTCGGGGTGATCGGCCCGGCTGAAGCTATCCTTCGGCCCCTGTTTTCGCTGGTCAGGGCAGGTGGAAATGGTCGGCGGCCGGGGTCGGGCACCGGTGCGGGCCGGCTCCGTCCCGCTCGGACGGTCGCCCCGCCGGGCCCTCGGGGTGAAGAAATTTGCCCGTCGGCGGAAAGCGCGCTGGAAGGTATTGACAAGCGTGAGAATGGCGCAGTTAACTCCCCAGCAATCGATTTCTCACCGCTCCGACGGCCGCTCGGAAGGGACACCGATGAGGCTCCGCATCCCCCGCTGGCTCGGTGCCGCCGCCGTGGCGCTGCTGGCCGTGACCGCACCCGCGGCGGTGACCGCCTCCGCCGCGCCCGCCGGCGCGGCCCCCACCCTTGCGGCGGCCGACGACAAGGGCCCGGTCGGCTGGGACGCCTACCGCCGGCTCGACCGGCTGCCGGAGCTGGCCGCGGGCAGCCGGACCCGGCAGTTCTCGAGCTTCGGCCGGGACGGCTCCAACGACGACGGCTTCGGCGGCACCTACTCCTGCCTGCGCCAACTCGGCGGCTGCGTGATCGCCGAGGCCCGCGGCGCCGGCGAGGTGCAGTCGATCTGGTTCACCCGGGACAACGGCGACGTCAGCGCCACCGGCTGGATCCGGATCGAACTCGACGGCGTCCCGGTGATCGACGCCAACCTGCAGGACCTGGTCGACGGCCGGCTCGGCAGCCCGTTCACCTTCCCGCTGGTGAGCAACGCCAACCAGACCTCCGGCGGCGTCACCATCAAGGTGCCGATGCCCTACCGCGACTTCATGCGGATCACCACCCAGTACAACCCGCTCTTCTACCACGTCACCTACCGCACCTTCGCCGACCCGGTCGGGGTGTCCCGGTTCGACCCCGCCGACCAGGCCACCGACGTCCTCGCCGTCCTGCGGGCCGCCGGCACCCGCGACCCCAAGCCGGCGCAACCCGGCGCGACCACCGCCCGGACCACCGTCACGGTGCCCGCGCAGGGCCAGGTGTCCCTCGCCGCCCTGACCGGGCCCCGGGCGGTCACCCAGCTGCGGCTACGGGTGCCCGACGCGGTGGCCACCGAGCCGATCCTCACCGGCCTGCGGCTGCGGATGACCTTCGACGGGCGGACCACCGTGGACAGCCCGGTCGGCGAGTTCTTCGGCGGCGGCCTCGGGGAACGCGCGGTCCGCTCGCTGATGTTCGCCATGGACGCCGCGCCCGGCGGCTGGTACAGCGCCTGGTGGCCGATGCCGTTCCGGTCCACCGCGACGCTGTCGCTGGTGAACACGACCGGCACCACGGTCAGCGGCGTCCAGGCGGAGGTGACGTCGGCGCCGGGCACCGAGTGGACCCAGCGACTGGCCGCCAGCGGGACCGACGGCTACTTCAGCACCCAGTCCCGCCGCGCCGAGACCGTCGGCGGGGCCGACTGGATCATCGCGGACCAGGCCGGCCGGGGCCGGTTCGTGGGCGTCTCGCAGACCATGCGCGGCCACATCACCGGCGGAAACACCCGCAACTACCTGGAGGGCGACGAGCGGGTGTACGTCGACGGATCGCCGACGCCGCAGCTCCACGGCACCGGCACCGAGGACTTCTACGAGTCCGGGTGGTATTTCAACCGCGGCGAGTACAGCGGGGTCTTCACCGGCAACACCGCACACCTGTTCCGCGTCGGCGGTTGCGTCGACGAGTGCGACGCCGCGTACCGGCTGATGATCGGGGACGCGGTGGCCTACGGCACCGCGCTGCGGTTCGGCATCGAGCACGGGCCGGCCAACGACATGCCGGCGCAGTACGGCTCGACCGCCTTCCTCTACACCCAGCGCACCGCGGCCACCCGGCGGACCGACACGGTCGTCACCGGTGACGCGGCCAGCCGGTCGGCCCACGGCTACACCGACTCGGCCACCCAGGCCGCGCTTACCGCGAGCTTCGAGGGGGACGACGACGCCGTCGTGCAGACCGAGCAGGTCCGGGCCGGCAGCGCCGCGATCAGCTTCCGGCTGGCGATCGACCCGGCGAACCAGGGCGTACGGCTGCGCCGCCAGAGCGACCAGCGCAGCGGCTACCAGCAGGCGGCCGTCGCGGTGGACGGTACGTCGGCCGGGGTGTGGGTGCAGCCGCTGGGCAACGACCGGCAGCGCTGGCTGGCCGACGACTTCGTCCTGCCCGCGGCGCTGACGGCGGGCCGCTCGACGGTCACCGTGCGGCTCACCCCGGCGCCGGACGCCCCGGCCTGGACCGCCGCGCGATACCTGGCCGACAGCATGGTGCCACCGTTCACCGACACCAGCGCGCCCACCCCGGTGGCCGCCCCGACCCTGGGCGGTGGGCGGGTGCACGCCCTGGCGCTGAGCTGGTCTCCGTCCTCCGACGACACGGGCGTGGTCGGCTACCGGATCTACTCGTCCCGGACGCCGGGCGTGGCGATCACCGCCGCCAACCTGGTCGGCACCACCCGCGCCACCGGGTTCCGGCACGGCCCGCTGCCGGCCGGCCAGACCCGCTACTACCGGGTGGTGGCGGTCGACGCGGCGGGCAACGCCGCGGCCGCGTCGGGCGAGGTGTCGGCCACCACGCGGACCCGCAACACCAGCGACGCCAACGGTGATCGCCGGGACGACGCGGTCGACTTCACCCGCGGCCCTGCCGCCGACGTGTTCACCGCGCTCTCCGACGGCGCCCGGTTCGGGCCGGACAGCCAGCCCTGGAACGACTTCTTCGCGGTGGACGCGGAGATCCCGCTCACCGGCGACGTCAACGGCGACGGCCGGGCCGACATCATCACCTTCACCCGCGGCGACAGCGCCGACGTCTACGTCGGGCTCTCCACCGGCTCCGGCTTCGCGGCCGGGGTGAAGTGGCACGACTTCTTCGCCGTCGGCACCGAGATCCCGGCGGTCGGCGACGTCGACGGCGACGGCCGCGCCGACATCATCACCTTCACCCGCGGCGCGACCGCCGACGTCTACGTGGCGCTCTCCACCGGCTCCGGGTTCGGCCCCGGCGTCAAGTGGCACGACCACTTCGCGGTGGGGGACGAGTTCCCGGCGGTGGGCGACGTGGACGGCGACGGCCGCGACGACATCGTGACGTTCACCCGGGGGTCGGCGGGCGACGTGTTCGTGTCGCTCTCCGACGGCAACCGGTTCGTCGAGGACGGCTGGAAGTGGCACGACAGCTTCGCGGTGGGCGCGGAGCTGCCGGCGTTGGGCGACGTGGACGGCGACGGGCGCGACGACATCGTGACGTTCACCCGGGGGCTGGCGGGCGACGTGTTCGTGTCGCTCTCCGACGGCAGCCGCTTCGGGCAGAACGCCTGGAAGTGGCACGACGCCTTCGCCCTTGGGGACGCCCTGCCCGGGGTGGGGGACTTCAACGGCGACGGGCGGGCGGACGTGGTGTCGTTCACCCGGGGAACGGAGGCTGACGTGTACGTCGCACTGTCCGACGGTGGTCGGTTCGGCCCGGCGGCCGACCGGTGGCACGACCAGTTCGCGCCCGGCAGCGACCTGCCCCGCCCGAGCGTGTCGTGATGCGCGCCCACCGGATGTTCGCGGTGCTCCTGCTCGGCGCGGCGCTGGTGGCCGTCCCGGCGGGCCCGGCCGCCGCCGCCGACGAGCCGGTCCGGGTCGAGGCCGAGTCGCTGCCGGTCGTCTCGGCCACGGCGCCCGTCGAGGCGCAGGCCGACTGCTGCGGGGTGAGCTGGTCGGGCGGGCGGCAACTCTGGTTCCGCGCCGGCCGGGCCGGCGACGCGCTGACCGTCACGCTGCCGTCGGTGCCGGCCGGTCAGTACGACCTGGGTGCGGTGCTCACCCGGGCCGGTGACTACGGCACGCTGCGGTTCGCCGTCGACGGGGTGGCGGTCGGCCAACTCTTCGACGGCTACGCGGGCAGCGTGCAGCGCACCGGCGCGGTGCCGCTGGGCTCGGCGTCGCTGACCGCCGGCAACCACCGGCTGACCGTGACGGTGACCGGCCGGGCCGCGTCCTCGGTCGGCTTCTTCGCCGGTCTGGACACGGTGACCCTGCGCCGGGTGGGACCGCTGGCGGCGGTCACCACGAAGCCGTACGAGGCGGTCGGCGAGACGCCGGTGCGGGGCGCGCTGACCCGCGTCTACGACCCGGGCGCGGGCGAGTCGACGAGCTGGTACTACAACGACCACACCATCGTGCGGAACCAGCAGACCGGGGTCTGGCACGCCTTCGCCATCACCCACGCCGAGCCCGGCGCCCCGCAGGACGAGCGGTCCTTCGGGCACGCGACGGCGCCGACGCCGACCGGGCCGTGGACCAGGCAGCCCACCGCGCTGGTCGCCGACCCCGGCCGGGGCGAGCAGTGGATCTGGGCCCCGCACGTGGTCTACGACAACGGCGTCTATTACATGTTCTACGCGGCCGGGAGCCCGGACTACGCGCACTACCGGATGCACCTGGCCACCTCGACGGACCTCTTCACCTGGACCCGCAGCGCCGCCAACCCGCTCTTCGTCGACGGGTGGGAGGCCCGGGATCCCATGGTGACCAGGGTCGGCGACCGCTGGGTCATGTACTACACGGCGACCTCGAGCCCGACCGGCGGCAACCATGTCGTGGCGTACCGGACCAGCACCGACCTGCGGACCTGGAGCGCCCGGGGGATCGCCTACGCGTCGCCGTACACCGGGCAGGCGGGCGGGCAGACGGAATCGCCGTTCGTGGTGCGCCGGGGGGAGTGGTGGTACCTCTTCGTCTGCTGTGACGGCACCGACTACGGCGCCGCGTACCGGCGGACGGCGGTCTACCGCAGCCGTGACCCGCTGCGCTTCGACGGCGCGGAGAGGGTGACGGTGCTGGACGCGCACGCCGCCGAGGTGGTCGTGGACGGCCCGAACTGGTACCTCAGCCATGCCGGCTGGGGGCAGGGTGGGCTGTGGCTGGCCCCGTTGACCTGGTCGACCGGGGTGGTGGCCCGCGGCTACACGGTGAGTACCGGGTTCCTCCGGGCGGACGTCCGCACCTGGCCGAACGCCCGGATCGCCGCGCTGGCGGTGGATCCGGCGGGGGCCGGCAACTACCGGCCGGCGCTCGACTCGTCGCACCGCGGCACCGGCCCGTACCTCGCGGTCGGGCGCTTCGACGTGACGGACCGGGCCGGCGCACCGGCGCGGGTCGACGTGTCGGCGGACGGCGCCCGGATCAACCTGGTCGGCATCCCGTTCGGGGACGAGCCGGTCACCGCCGACTGGCTGCTGACGGTGGCACCCCGGTGGACCGGTCCGGCCCTGCAGAGCGACGTCACCTGGTCGGTCAACAACTGGCCGACGGCGGCGGTCTGGGAGGTGGCGTTCAACGTGGACGGCGCGCTGCCGGCGGTCGGGGACCCGGCGGTGGAGGCCCGGCCCACCGGTGACGTGGCCGGCATGCCGCGCTGGACCATGGCCACCGGCGACGGGCTCTCGGTGGTGGCCGTGCACCGGTGGGCGTCGGCCTGGCGCGGCGACAACACCTGGTACGACGCCGGCCACGGGATGGCGGCCTGGCAGCCGTTGTGGCGCTCGGGTGGCACGTCCTGGGCGCCCGGGCAGTATCCCGGCGGCACCTGGCGGTTCACGGCGAGCGGGGTGCGCCGGGACGTCGCCTTCGCCGACACCGCCTACACCGCGATCAACGCCGTGCCCTGAGCCCGCGACGGTTGACAGGAGATCGAAAAGTATCTAATTTTCCCGACACCAGAAATCGATTTCTCACCGGACCGGGGGAGGCGGGCATGGAGGACCGGCTGGTGGTCGGCATGACCGGCATCGCCAAGCGGTTCGGCGGCGTGCTGGCCCTCGACGGCGTCGACGTCGCGCTCCGGTCAGGCGAGGTGCACGCGCTGCTCGGCGAGAACGGCGCCGGGAAGTCCACACTGATCAACATCCTCTCCGGCGTGATCACCGACTACGACGGTGCGGTCGCGGTCGACGGCCGGCCGGTCCGCTTCACCGGACCGGCCGCCGCGCAGGCGGCCGGCATCGCCACCATCCACCAGGAACTCGACCTGGTGCCGGCGCTGTCGGTGGCCGAGAACCTGGTGCTGGGCCGCGAGCCCCGCACCCGCCTGCGGACCGTCGACCGGCGGGCCATGCTGCGTACCGCCCGGGAGCAGCTGGACCAGCTCGGCGCCGACCTCGACCCGCGCCGGCCGGTCGGCTCGCTGCGGGTGGGGGAGCAGCAGCTGGTCGAGATCGCGAAGGCCCTCGCGCTCGACGCCCGCGTGCTCATCATGGACGAGCCGACCGCCGCCCTCGCCGACGCGGAGGTGCGGCGGCTCTTCCACACCATCGACGGCCTGCGCGGGCGCGGGGTCGCGGTGGTCTACATCTCGCACCGGATGGAGGAGATCGAGGTCGTCGCGGACCGGGTGACGGTGCTGCGCAACGGCCGGGTGGCCGGCGTCGTGCGGTCGGGGCAGCTGGACCGCCGGCAGATCATCGCCCTGATGGTGGGCCGGCCGGTCGGCTCGCTCTTCGCGCCGGAGGCTCCGGCGGCGTCCCCCGACGACGCCGCGCACCATCCCCCGGGCAGCGCGGGCGGGCACGCCGGCCAGCCCCTGCTGGAGATCACCGACCTCACCGTGCGGCCGAAGGCCGCCCGGCCCGGCCGCTCGGAGCCGGCCGGGGTCAACCTCACCGTGCGCGCCGGCGAGATCGTCGGCCTGGCCGGCCTGATGGGCGCCGGACGCACGGAACTGCTGGAGACGCTCTACGGCGCCGGGCCGCCCGGCCGGCGCACCGGCACCGTCCGGCTGGCCGGCCGCCCGTACGCGCCGCGCCACCCGCGCGCGGCGCTGCGGGCCGGCGTCGGCTTCGTGCCCGAGGACCGCCGGCGCTCCGCGCTGGTGCTCGAGCATCCGGTCGGGCGCAGCATCGTGCTGGCCGCCCTGGGCACGGTCACCACGGCCGGGATCGTCCGCCGCCGCCGGGAGCGCTCGGCGGTCCGGCAGAAGATCGCCGAACTGGCCATCAAGACGCCCTCCGCAGCGGCGCCGGTCGGCGCCCTGTCCGGCGGCAACCAGCAAAAAGTGATCTTCGCGCGGCACCTGCTCGCCGGCCCGCGGCTGCTGCTGCTGGACGAGCCGACCCGCGGCGTCGACATCGGCGCCAAGGCCGAGATCTACCGGCTGCTGCGCCGGCTCGCCGACGGGGGCATGGGCATCCTGCTCGCCTCCTCCGAACTGCCCGAGCTGATCGGGGTCTGCGACCGGGTCGTCGTGCTGCGCGGCGGCCGTGCCGTGGCCGACCTGCCCACCACCGACTGCACCGGCGCCGACATTCTCGCCGCGGCGATGGGCGGCCCGGCCGCCGGAAGGGACGCCTGATGACCGACACCCGGGTGCCGCCGGAGCCCGCCGTGACCGCGGTCCCGCCCGCCGCCGGCACGGTCGGGCTGCGCGCGACCGCGGCCCGCTGGCTGCGCCGGCCGCGCAGCCGCCGCGAACTCGCCGACCGCCTCTTCGCCGCGCAGAGCCTCTTCGCGCTGCCGGTGGTGTTCGCCGTCGCCATCCTCGCCTCGCCCCGCCGCGACGGCGAGATCCTCTTCCTGAGCGCCGGCAACCTGGGCAACATCGTCCGCGCGGTGTCGGAGATCGGCATCATCGCGGTCGGCATGACCTTCGTCATCCTGCTGGGCGGCATCGACCTGTCGGTCGGCGCCATCCTCGGCCTGTCGGCGGTGGGCACCGCGACGCTCATGGTCGACTCCGGCCTCGGCATCCTGCCCGCGGTCGCCGCGGTCCTCGTGCTCGGCGGGCTCTTCGGCGCCGTGCAGGGGTACGCCATCGCCCGCCTCGGCATCCAGTCGTTCATCGTCACGCTGGCCGGACTCCAGGTCGCCCGGGGACTGGCGCGCATCTGGTCGGGCGGGCTCGGCATCCCGATCGCCTACGGCGACGGGCCCCAGCAGGCCCCGCCCGCCTTCGAACTCCTCAACGGCTCCATCAACGGGGTCCTCCCCGTGCCGGCGGTGCTCTTCATCGCCATCGGCGTGGCCGCCATCGCCGTGCTGCGGACCACCGCGTTCGCCCGGCACGTCTACGCGATCGGTGGCAACGAGAAGGCGGCCCGCCTCTCGGGTGTTCCGGTCACCCGGGTCAAGGTCGCCGTCTTCGCCGTCGCCGGCTTGCTGGCGGCGGTCGCCGGGGTCGTCCACGCGGGACAGCTCAACCAGGGCAGCCCGAACGACGGCGCCGGCTACGAGCTGGACGCGATCGCCGCGGTGGTGATCGGGGGGACCAGCCTGGCCGGCGGCTCCGGGTCGATGGGTGGCACCCTCGCCGGCGCGCTGCTGCTCGGCATCCTCAACAACATCCTCGCGCTCAACAACATCGACGCCAACGTCCAACTGCTGATCAAAGGACTGGTGATCGTGGCCGCCGCCGCCCTGCAGAAGCTGCGCCGCGGCATCGCCTGATCGAACCGACCCCCGAGGAGCCCGATATGCGTACCCGTACCGCCCTGCTCGCGTTGCTCGTCACCGGCGCGGTCGTGACCGCCACCGGATGCAGCGTGGAGAAGCCGTCCGACCAGGCCGACGCCGGCGCCGCCCGCTCCTGTGGCAGCGGCAAGAACTTCCTGATCGGCATGTCGCAGGCCAACAACGCCGAGCCGTACCGGCAGGTGATGAACAACGACGTGGAGACGGCGGCGCGGTCCGTGCCCGGCTTCCGGGTGGTGGTCTCCGACGCCGCGCAGGACAACAGCAAGCAGGTCGCCGACGTGGAGAACTTCCTCACCCAGCGGATCAACCTGCTGATCATCTCGCCGAACGAGGCCAAGCCGCTGACCGCGGTGGTGAAGAAGGCGTACGACCAGGGCGTCCCGGTCATCGTGCTGGACCGCAAGGTCGAGGGTGAGGCGTACACGGCGTTCATCGGCGGCGACAACGTCGCGATCGGCAAGGCGGCCGGCGAGTTCTACGCCTCGACGCTGCTGCCCGCCGGCGGCAAGGTCATCGAGATCGCCGGGCTGCCGGGCTCGACGCCCGCCGCCGAGCGGGCGCAGGGCTTCCGCGAGGGCATCGCCGGCAACCCGAAGATCGAGATCGTCGCCTCGCAGCCAGGGGACTGGCTGCGGGAGAAGGGGCAGTCGGTGGCCGACGCGCTGCTCAAGGCGCACCCGGACGTGTCCGCCATCTACGCGCACAACGACCCGATGGCCGAGGGCGCCTACCTCGCGGCGAAGGCGGCCGGGGTGGAAAAGAAGATCAAGTTCACCGGCATCGACGCGCTTCCGGTGCCCTCCGGCGGCATCAGGGCCGTGCAGCAGGGCCGGCTCGCCGCGACCTTCCAGTACGCCACCGGCGGCCGGGAGGCGATCGACCTGGCCCGGAAGATCCTCGTCGACTGCAGCAAGGACATCCCGCGCAGCACCACGCTGGGCACCATGCGGATCACCCGGGAGAACGCGGCCGAGGCGTACGCGAAGCTCGGCGGCGCCTGAGCGCGGGCGGCGGTCGGGGGAGCGGGCATGGGCGGCGAACCGGTGCCGGAGCGGGCCGGCGGCCGGCCGACACCGGTGGTGCTCGGCGTGGACATCGGCACCTCCAGCAGCAAGGGCGTCCTCGTCGGCCTCGACGGGCGGCTGGTCCGCTCGCGGACGGTGGCCCACCGGGTGGAGCGGCCACGGCCCGGCCGGGTCGAGATGGACGGGCGGCTCTGGTGGCAGGAGTTCGTCGCCCTCACCCGGGACCTGCTGGCCCCGGGTGGGGTGCGGGTGCTCGCGGTCGGGGTCAGCGGCATGGGCCCCTGCGTGCTGCTCACCGACGCCGCCGGCACGCCGCTGCGCCCGGCCATCCTGTACGGCGTCGACACCCGGGCCGGCGCCCAGATCGCCGGCATGAACGAGCGGTTCGGCACCGAGGAGATCCTGCGGCGGTGCGGTTCGGCGCTGTCCAGCCAGGCAGCCGGGCCGAAGATCGCCTGGGTCGCGGAGGAGGAGCCGGACCTGTTCGCCCGGGCCCGTCGGCTCTTCATGCCCAGCTCGTGGCTGGCCTACCAGCTCACCGGCCGGTACCTGCTCGACCAGCACTCGGCCAGCCAGTGCACGCCGTTCTACGACACCGACGCCCAGGACTGGTACCGGCCGTGGGTGGACCCGGTCGCCCCCCGGCTGGCGCTGCCACCGCTGTGCTGGCCGGGCGACGTGGCGGGCGCGGTGACGGCCGGGGCGGCCGCCGCCACCGGGCTGCCGGCCGGCATACCGGTGGTGGCCGGCACGATCGACGCCTGGTCGGAGGCGATCAGCGTCGGCGCCCAGCGCGTGGGCGACCTGATGCTGATGTACGGCACCACCATGTTCCTGGTGCACACCGTCCCGCACCGGCTGACCAGCCCGTCCCTCTGGGGCACGGTCGGCGCCCTGCCCGGCACCCGCAACCTGGCCGGCGGCCTGGCGACCGCCGGCGCGATCACCGGCTGGCTCCGCGACCTGTTCGGCGGCCCCGACTACGCCGACCTGCTCCAGCTCGCCGAACGCTCCGGTCCCGGCGCCCGCGGGTTGCTCATGATGCCGTACTTCGCCGGGGAGCGGACCCCCATCCTGGACCCGGACGCCCGCGGTCTGGTGGCCGGCCTCACGCTCGCCCACGGCCCCGGTGACCTCTACCGGGCCGCGCTGGAGGCGACCGCGCTGGCGGTGCGCCACAACCTCGAGACGATCGAGGCGGCCGGCGGCGACATCCGCCGGATCGTCGCCGTCGGCGGCGGCACCCAGGGCCGGCTCTGGACGCAGATCGTCTCGGACGTCACCGGGCGGGCCCAGCAGATCCCGGCCCAGACCATCGGCGCCAGCTACGGCGCGGCCTTCCTGGCCGCCCGGACCGGGCAGGACGTCTCGATCGAGGAGTGGAATCCGGTCACCGCGGTCCGGCGGCCGCGACCCGAGGTCGCCGCCGACTACGACGAGCTCTACCGGCTCTACCGCGAGCTGTACGCCGGCTCCCGGACGGTCACCCATGCCCTGGCCGCCCGGCAGGAACGCCTGTTGACCGAAGCCCGAGCCACCCGACACCCGACCGCCGAGGGAGCCGCCCCGTGACCCGTTACACCCTGCCCGTGCTGACCGAGCCGCCGGCCGCCCCGCCCCGCACCGTCTACACGGTGGCCAGCGGCGACCTGCGGTTGAGCGCCAACGTCACCTGCTGGCCGACCCAGCGGCAGCTGGAGGCCGACCTCGCCGCCGCGCTCACGGCGCTCGGCTGGCAGTCCCGCCGGGGCCACGACGTCGACCCGGTCGCCGGCCACGGCTTCATCGACAGCCAGCGGGCCGGGATCGAGGTATTCAAGACCATCCCGGCGGAGGCCCCGCTCATCGTGGTCGAGGCGGTCTGGCAGTACAGCCACCACGTGCTGGCCGGCCTGCGCGCCCACCGCGGGCCGATCCTGCTGGTGGCGAACTGGAGCGGGCAGTACCCGGGCCTGGTCGGCCTGCTCAACCTCGCCGGCAGCCTCACCAAGGCGGGCGTGCGGTACGCCACGCTGTGGAGCGAGGACTTCACCGACGAGTGGGCGCGCGACGGCCTGAAGCAGTGGCTGGAGACCGGCGAGCTGGCGCACGACGAAAGCCACGTGCGCGACCTGCCCGCGCTGCCGCCCGACCCGGAGGTCGAACTGGGCGAGGCGCTGGCCCGGCAACTGGTCACCCAGCGGGCCATCATCGGCGTCTTCGACGAGGGCTGCATGGGCATGTACAACGCCATCATCGACGACGAGCTGCTCAACCCGCTCGGCATCTTCAAGGAGCGGCTCTCGCAGAGCGCGCTGGTGGCCGAGATGGCCCGGGTGCCGGACGCGGAGGCGCGGGCGGTGCGCGCCTGGCTCGACGCGGCCGGCATGACGTTCCACGCCGGCACCGACGAGGCCACCGAACTGACCGAGGCGCAGCTGCTCAGCCAGTGCAGGATGTACATCGCCGCGCTGCGCATCGCCGACGACTTCGGCCTGGACGCGGTGGGCATCCAGTACCAGCAGGGCCTCAAGGACACCGTGCCGGCCAGCGATCTGGCCGAGGGGCTGCTGAACAACGTGCTGCGGCCCCCGGTGACCAGCCGCGACGGTTCCCGGGAGCTGTACCCGGGGGCGGCGTTGCCGCACTTCAACGAGGTCGACGAGGGTGTCGCCGTCGACTCGTTGATCACCAACCGGATCTGGACCGCGATGGGCCTGGACCCGGCCACCACCCTGCACGACATCCGGTGGGGCGAGCGGTACGGCGACGACTTCGTCTGGGTCTTCGAGATCTCCGGTTCGGTGCCGGCGTCGCACCACGGCGGCTACGACCGCTCGTACAGCATGCGCCAGCCGCCGATGTACTTCCCGCTCGGCGGCGGCACCCTGAGCGGGGTGTCCAAGCCGGGGGAGATCGTGTGGTCGCGGGTCTTCATCATGGCCGGGGTCCTGCACGTGGACCTCGGCCGGGGCACCGTGGTCGAGCTGCCGGAGGCGGAGACCCGGCGACGCCTCGAGGCCACCACGCCGCAGTGGCCGATCATGCACGCGGTGCTGCACGGCGTGGGCCGTGATCAGTTGATGGCCCGGCACAAGGCGAACCACGTCAACGTGGTCTACGCGCCGGACGCGCCCACCGCCGACCGGGCGCTACGGGTGAAGGCCGCGTTCTTCGCCGCCCTCGGCGTACGGGTCCACCTCTGCGGCGCGGTCGACGTGTGAGCCGGCCCGGCCGGCCGGTCGGCGCCGGTGCGGCCGGCCGGCCGCCGCGCCGGTCCGCCCGCTGGATGGGGTGGAGCTCTCCCGTACCCGCAGCTCGGTGCGGAGCACCACGGTCGAGGGCGCCTTCGCCGGATCGGCGATGCGCTCGACGAGCAGCGCGGCCGCGCTCCGCCCGAGGTCGTAGGTGGGCTGCGTGACGGTGCTCAGCGACGGCCGGACCAGGTGTGCCCACGGGATGTCGTCGAAGCCGACGATGCCGCACCGGTCCGGCACGCCGATACCGCTGTCGACCAGGCACTCGACCGCGCCCACGGTCATCAGGTTGTTGGTCGCGAACACCGCGTCCGGCGGCTCCTCCGTCGCCAGCAGCGACGCCATCGCCCGGTAGCCGCCCTCCTCGCGGAAGTCGGCGTACCGGATCAGCTCGTCGGGCGCCGGTTTCCCGCTGGCCTTCAGCGCCTTCTGGTAGCCGCGCAGCCGGTGCATGGCGGTGGAGATCCGGCGGGGGCCGGTGATGCAGGCGATGCGGCGGTACCCGTTGTCGATCAGGTGGGCCGTCGCCAGCTCGGCGCCGTGGGTGTTGTCGACCAGCACGGTGTCCACGGCGATGCCGCGCGGCTGCCGGTCGATGGCCACGACCGGGATGCCCGCCTGGACCAGGCGGTTGATCAGCGCCGGCCGGCCCGACGAGGAGATGATCACGCCGGCCATCCGCTCGGCGAGGGCGGCGGCCACGTAGCGCGCCTCCTTCTCCGGATTCTCGTCCCCGTTGCAGAGGACGACGGAGAATCCCGCCTCCTGCGCGACGTCCTCGACGCCGCGCACCATCGAGGTGAAGAAGGGGTTGCCGATGTCGGAGATGATCACCGCCCACAGGCTGGTCCGGCTGCGGCGCAGGCTGCGGGCGACGGCGTTGGGCCGGTAATCCAGGTCGACCGTCGCCTGCCGTACCCGGGCGGCCATCTCCGGGTCGACCGAGGCGCGTCCGTTCAGGACCCGGGAGACGGTCGCCGGCGACACCCCCGCCTTCCGCGCCACGTCGTAGATGGTCGTCATCCCGCCCCCATCGTTCGTCGCACAGGGCTGGCCCGGCCCGGCTCACACGGTCTCCGGTGCGGAACACGACCCACGGTCGGGGCCGCCGCCCCCGGGGACCGCCGGAATCCTATCCCGGGCAAGTAATCGATTTCCGGTCGGGCCGCCGCCCGCCGGGACCGTCCCGACCACCGGGACGTTGCTGGGTGCGCCGCGGTTCAGAAGATTCCTACCGGCGGTCGCCGATCGGGCGGCAGATTCCTTCCGGAACGCATTGACATCGATCCTGATGACTACAACACTCGTCAGCAATCGATTTCTCACCCGCGCCCGTGTCGCGCCCGCCCGCCCCGAGGAGCACCGTGAGACCAAGACCGCTGGCGATGCTGGTCGCCCTCTGCGTGACGGTCGCGTCCGGCTGGGCCGGCGCGCCGGCGACCGCCGCGCCGATCGGCACACTGGCCTGCCCGTCCGTGCCCGCCACCCACGACCCCGCCGTCACCCTGATCGTCTACCGGGTGGCCCGCGCCCACGACGCGAACGACAAGGTCATGCTCTCCACCTTCGAGGCCGGCTGGGTCGAATCCCACCTGAACAACCTGCCCTGCGGCGACAAGTCGTCCCTGGGCGTCTTCCAGCAGCGCTGGGACTACGGCTGGGGCACCCCGGAGCAGATCATGGACCCGGTCTACGCCACCACGCAGTACGTCACCCGGGCCATCGTCTGCGACCGCGACAACCCCGGCTACAGCGCCGGCCAGGTGGCCCAGTGCGTGCAGCGCTCCGGCTTCCCCGACCGGTACGACCAGGCGGCGGCGACCGCGCGGACGCTGCTCAACCAGGCGGCCCGGTTCCACGGCATGGCCGGCGGATCGTCGACCGACGTCAACGGCGACGGCCGCGACGACGTCCTCGCCTTCACCCAGAACTCCCTCGCCGACGTCTACGTGAGCACCTCCACCGGCACCGGCTTCGCGGGCACCTCGGTCAAGTGGAACGACTTCTTCTCCATCGGCGGCGAGACCGCGTCGACCGGTGACGTCAACGGCGACGGCCGCGACGACATCGTCACCTTCGCGCACAGCAACACGGGCGACGTGTACGTGGCGCTGTCCACCGGTACGTCCTTCACCGGCGGCCAGAAGTGGCACGACTGGTTCGCGCCGGGCGCGGAGATCGCCGCCGTGGGTGACGTGAACGGCGACGGTCGCGACGACATCGTGACGTTCACCCACGACGCGGCGGCGGATGTGTATGTGGCGTTGTCCACCGGGTCGTCGTTCGGTCCGGGGGTGAAGTGGCACGAGTTCTTCTCGATCGCGGGGGAGTTCCCGGCGTTGGGTGACGTCAACGGTGACGGGCGCGATGATCTGATCACCTTCACCCAGGGCCCCGCGTCGGCGTCCGACGTCATCGTGGCGCTGTCCACCGGCACGTCCTTCGGGGCGCCGCAGAAATGGCACGACCTGTTCGCCGTCGGCACCGAACAACCCCGCGTCGGCGACATCAACGGCGACGGCCGCGACGACATCGTCACCTTCACCTG
>NZ_JBFAJK010000080.1:0-15698 GCF_040655175.1 Micromonospora sp. NPDC050495
AACCTCTCCTCCCGCTCGGGTCCGCCCACTGTGGTCCGGGTGGCTTAAGCGGTACCAAGCCCGCATTTGGGCCGGCTTGGTACGCGGTGGGCCCCGCGACCGGGTCGGTCGCGGGGCCCACCGGCGGTTGGGCACGGTCAGCTGGCGACCGGTGCCTCCTCCGCGGCCGGGGTCTGCGGCGGGGTCCGCTTCTCCGGCGGCCCGCCCGGCAGCAGCAGCGCCGGGAGGAGCGCCACGGCGGCGAAGCCGAGCACCCACCAGAACGTCTGGCCGTACGCGTCGGCCAGCGCCGACGGGTCCGGCGGGCCGCCCCGGCCGGCGGTCGCCGCGCTGGCGCTGGCGTGCTGGAGCACCACCGCCAGGACGGCGCCGGCGAACGCCCCGCCGAGCTGCTGGAAGATCCGGATCGCGGTGGTCGCCCGCGGAATCTGCTCCTGCCGCAGCCCCCGGTACGCGCCGACCAGGACCGGCACGGTGGCCGCGCCGAGACCGGCGCCGCTGACGGCCAGCGCGATGCTGAGCACCAACCGGCTGGTGTCGACCCCGACCTGGGTGAAGACGAGCGCGCCCGCCGCGGCGAGGGCGATGCCGACCAGCACGATCGGCCGGGGGCCCATCTTGTCGCTGAGCCGGCCCGCGATGATCAGGGCGATCGCCATGCCGAGGCCCTGCGGCGCGATCAGCAGGCCGGCCCGCAGCGGGGTCAGCCCGGCCACCTGCTGGTAGTAGAGCGGCAGCAGGATGATGGCGCCGAAGAGCACGATGCCGGAGAGGAACACCACCGACGCCGACGCGGCGAAGCTGCGCGCCCGGAACAGCCGCAGGTCCAGCAGCGGCTCGTCGTCGCGCAGCGCGTGCAGCACGAAGCCGACCAGCAGCACCAGCCCGGCGATCAGGAAGGCGATGACGCCGCCCTCGCCGAAGGTGCCCTTGTTGCCGGCGCGGGCCAGGCCGTAGACCACGGCGGCGCAGGCCGGCGAGAGCAGCGCCAGACCCATCCAGTCCAACCGGGACAGCCGGCCGTTGCGCACCGCCTTCTCCCCCGACATGTAGCGCCAGGCCAGGCCGATGGTGAGCAGGCAGATCGGCACGTTGATGAAGAAGATCCAGCGCCAGCTGACGTCGGTGATCAGCCAGCCGCCGAGCACCGGCCCGAGGACCGGGGCGAGCATGGCCGGGACCGCGATGATCGCCATCAGCCGGCCGAGCCGGTCCGGCCCGGCGGCCTGGGCGAGCACCGCCTGGGCGATCGGCACGATCATGCCGCCGCCCAGACCCTGCAGGATCCGGAAGAGGATCAGGCTCTCCGCGGACCAGGCGAAACCGGCCAGGACCGAGCCGACCAGGAAGACCAGCACGGTGACGGTCCAGAGGGTACGCGGGCCGAACCGCTCCATCGCCCAGCCGGTGGCCGGGATGGCCAGGGTCATCGCCAGCAGGTAGCCGGTGCCGACCCACTGGATGGTGGAGATGGTGGAGTGGAAGTCCAGGATGAACTGATTGATCGCGACGTTGGTCATCGTCGAGTCGAGCTGGACGATGACGCCGCCCAGCAGGATGACGAGGGCCAACTTGGCTATCGACGCCTGGGGCGCGCCGGCCGCGGGCTGCGGTGCCGTGCTCATGTCTGCTCCTTCTGTTCGCCGTTCGGCTCTGTCGAAACTGGTCACTGCTCGTCCTCGGTCAGGGCCCGCAGCACCTTGGCCCGTTCCACGTCGGCGCCCTGGCGGCGCTGCTCGGCCGCCTCCTCGGCGGTGAACCCGGCCGCGCACCAGGCGGCGACCTCGTCGATCGGCACGCCCGCCCGCCACCAGGCGGTCATCACCTCGGTGGCCCCGACCCCGTCGGCCAGCACCCGCTGCGCCTCGGCGGCGGTGAAGCCGAGCGCGTGCAGCACGGCCGCGTCGACCGGCGCCACGCCGCGCCGGGCCCACTCCAGGGCGGTCCGGCCGTCCCAGCCGCTCTCCACGTAGCCCCGGGCCACCTCGGCGCTGACCCCGGCCTTGAGCAGCCGCCGGATCGCCTCGGACTTCTTCGGTTCCAGGGCCCGCCCGGCGGCGCGCAGCGACCGGTGGTGCAGCACCCGGGAGACGAAGCTGCGCAGGCCCGGCTCCTCGCCGGCCAGGTAGCGCTGCACCGCGTCCTCGGGCGACACCCCGAACTCGCGCCAGCGCACCGCGTCCCGGGGCGACATGCCGGCCCGGATCCAGGTGTCCACGGTGGCCGGGTTCGCCCCGGCGGTACGCCACTCCGCGGCGGTCCGCGGCCGGTAGACACCCGCCTCCCGCCACCGTTCGGCGCCCTCCGGCGTGAACCCGGCCTCCAGCCAGCGGCGCGCCTCGGCCAGGGTGAACCCCCGGTCGAGCCATTCGCGCAGTGGGTTGGGGCGGGGCTCCTCCTCGCCCGTGGCGAAGACGCTCATGATGTCGCTCCCATCTCCGGAAGGTGCACGGACGACGCCCACTCCGGCGCCGCGCCGTCGGCGCCCACCAGGCAGACCAGTGACTCGAAGGGAGGCCGGCGGTCCGGCCAGGGGGTGTGCCCGTCGGTGAGCACCACCACCAGGTCGGGCCGGGGACGCAGCTGCGCCGCGGCGGCGAGACCGGCCCGCATGTCGGTGCCGCCCCCGCCGACGATGCGCAGCTCCTCGATCCGGCGGATCTCCTGCGCCGGATGCGCCTGCAGGTCGCAGCAGATGACCCGCAGCCGCCGCCGGCCAACCTTCGCCAGGATCTCGGCCACCTCGGCGACCAACTGCTCCAGCTCGGGGCGGCGTACGCTGCCCGAGGTGTCCAGCACCAGCACGGTGTCGGGCACCGGGCGGACCAGCTGCGGGGTGATCACGTCCGGGTGCCCGGCGGTACGGCGCGACGGCCGGCGGTAGCTGTAGTCGACCCGGCCGGAGCTGCGGTTGGCGGCCTTACGGACCAGCGAGCCGATCCGGGCCCGCCAGTCGACCCGCGGCCGCAGCCGCTCCTCGGCCCACCGCTGCCAACCCATCGGCACCTCGCTGCGGGCGCTGACCCGCTCCTGGATGCCCACGGCGACCGAGCGTTCCAGCAGCTCCCGTTCCAGCTCGCCGAGGCCGCCCGCGCCGGTGGAGTCCCACCGCCGGTCGATGCCGTCGGCGCCGCTGCCGCAGTCCAGCCCGGCGGAGAGCTCCCGGCCGGTGCCGTGCAGCAGGTCGGCCAGCTCGTCGAGCATCGGCAGGTACTCCTCGGCGAGCCGGTTGGACGGCAGCCCCAACGCGGCCGGGGAGATCACGTCGGCCGGCCCGTCCAGTCCTTCGGCCTCCAGGTCGTCGTTGATCTCGGCGTCGGCGGCCTGGTTCCAGCGGTGGGCGTCCTCGTCCCGGGCGCCGGCATAGCCGACGGCGTGCAGCGGGGCGTCCGGCCCGCTGGTCGGCCGGACCGGTGACCGCTGGGCGTGCCCCCGGACCAGGTGGCCGATCTGGTGCAGGATCCACCAGCCGATCTGCTCGACCGGGGTGGCCAGCACGGTGCCCGGGTCGACGTGCATCACCCAGCGGGTGTCGGTGGGGAACGCGGCGAACTCCGGATCGGCCACCAGCTCGCCGGTCCGCTCCGCCGCGCTGGGCGCGAGTGGCTCCATGACCAGCGAGAAGACCGCGTTCGCCAGGTACGGGGCCCGGTGCGCGGCCCAGACCCGGGCGGCGGCGAGGCGGGTGGCCAGCTCCTCGCTGTACGGGGCGACCGGCCGGCTCATCGCAGCAGCCCCGCGGCTCTCAGGATCGGCACCAGGTCGAGCATGGTGGTCGGCAGGCTGGTCCCGGCCGGCCGGCAGCGGGCCAGCCCCTTGGCCGCGCTGGCCGCCACGTCCGGCGCGGTACCGGCCACCCGGGCCACCACCGTCCAGGCCTGCTGCCAGGTCTGCGCGGTGCCGTCCGCCCGGACGTACGCCACCACGGCCCCGAGCAGCGCGTGCAGCTGGTCCATCCGGGACGGCAGCGGCACGGACGGGTCGGCCAGCAGGGTGGCCGGGTCCGGCAGGTCCAGGTTGCGGATCCAGGTGAGCAGCTCGAAGCCGGCCGCCTCACCGACCGCGCCGACGACCAGCTGGGCCTGGACCGCGTCGTCCACCCCGGCCGCCGCGCAGGCGGCGAGCGCCACCGCGGCCAGTTCCCAGGTACGCGGGCTGGGCCAGCTCCGGCCGGCCTGGTCGGGACTGGCCGGCACCATCAGCAGCAGTTCCGGACGGATCCGCAGGAAGGCGCCGATCAGGGCCCGCGACCGGGCGATCTCGTCGGCGGCCGGCGGCTCCTTGTGGGCCAGTTCCGGCACGCTGAAGCCGTGCGTGAAGCCCTCCGCGATCGCGGTGGCGTCGACCTCCCAGTGCAGGTGGATCAGGCGGTTGGCCAGCGGGGCGGACAGGTCCCAGCCGTCCGCGGCCTCGGCCGGCGGGTTGGCCGCGGCGACGATCCGCACGTCGGCGGGGAGCACCAGGTCGCCCACCGTCCGCTCCAGCACGACCCGGAGCATGGCCGCCTGCACGGCGGGCGGCGCGGTGGTCAACTCGTCGAGGAAGAGCAGCCCGGAGCCGGTGGCGGCGAGTCGCTCGGCCCAGCGCGGCGGGGCGAACCAGGTGTGCCCGTCGCGCAGCACCGGCAGCCCGGCGAAGTCGCTGGGTTCCCGGATGGAGCCGACCACCACCTCGACGGGCAGGCCGAGCGATTCGCCGAGGGCGAGCACGGACGAGGTCTTGCCGGTGCCGGGAGAACCCCACAGGATCACCGGCAGGTTCGCCGAGACCGCCACGGCGACCGCCTCCCGGACGACTGACAGCTTTCCCATCGCATTGCTCCTCGTCATAGTCCCGATCCACCTGGACGACCCGACTTCGGGCAGGAATTACCGTCCCTGCCATTTCACGGGCGCCAGGGAATGGTCAATTTATTGACAGCTTGTTACGACGACGATTCGCCGCACGGCACAACGTCGTACAGGTGAATTTCAGGTGAAGCGTTGAGGAATGCCGACGGGACCGGGAATTCAGTCCTCCTTGCGGAACAGCCCCCGACCGCCGTATTTCTTGTGCACCGCCTGCTTGCTGACGCCGAGCGCGGCGGCGATCTCCGCCCAGGTCACGCCCTGCGCGCGCGCCCGGCGGACCAGGACCGTCTGGATGCGCTCGAACTCCTTCGCCGCCTCCGCGGTGGCGGCGAGGGCGACCCGGGGGTCGTCGTCGTCGGTGGCGTTGACGAGACTCACCAGCCGAGTGACTTCCATGCCCCCAGCTTAGGAGCGCCGGCGCGCGGCGTCAACCTTGGATGACAAATCCGCGCGCCGGCCGGTCCTGAACAGGGCAGACGTGCCGACTCAGCCCTCGGCGGAGAGTTCCGCCACAACCCGGGCGGGCGCCGGCTGGCCGGCGATCTCGTCGGCCAGCCGGGCCGCACCGGCGGCCCAGCGGTCCTCGGTGAGCATCCCCTCCACGGCGGCCAGCACCGCCTCCGGCCCGGCTGCCTCGGCCGGCAGGGTCACCCCGGCGCCCGCCGCGGCGAGGCGCTCGGCGTTGAGCATCTGGTCGGGCGCCTGCGGGACGATCACCTGGGGCACCCCGAAGCAGGCCGCGGTGAGCATCGAACCGGCCCCGCCGTGGTGCACCGCCACCACACAGCTCGGCATCAGCAGCTGCAACGGCACCTCCGCCACCACGCGCACCCGCTCCGGCAGCTCGCCCAGCCCCGGCCGGTCCGCCGCCCGCACGGTCAGCACGATCTCCGCGTCCAGCGCGGAGAGCGCGCGCACGGTGTCGCGCACCGGCGAGCTGTCCGCGCCCAACTGGACCCGGTTGGAGGTGGTCCAGGACATCCCGACGCGGGGCCGCTCCGCCGGGTACAGCAGCCAGTCGGGCACCTCGCCGGGCCCGTTGTACGGCACGTACCGGCAGGCCAGCCGGTGCGGCACCGTCTGGCTCTGCAGGCTGGCCGGCGTGGGGTCGACCGTGCCGGAGCTGTACTCCTCGCGTACCTCGGCGCCGAACCGGTCGAAGAGCTTGCGCAGGTCCTCCGGCCACTGGTCGACCGGCGCCCCGGCACCCGGCGACCCGAGCAGCGACGGCACCTGCGGGCCCCAGAGGTGCCGCACCAGCCGCGCGCCGGCCAGCTCGGCGACGAGCGGCGCCACCATCACCATCGGATCGGCGACCACCAGGTCGGGACGCCACACCCGGATCAGCGCGGCCAGGTCGTCGGCCATCGCCTCGGCCGCGTGCACGTGCGGGGCGGTACGCAGCTCGATGAAGCGGCGCAGCTCGGCCGGCGGCAGCTCGCGCAGCGCCTGGAAGCTCGACGGCAGCTGGCCGCCCTGCCGGCGTACCGCCTCGTTGACCTGGGCCAGCCCGGCCATCAGGTCGTACGAGCCGCCGACCGGGACGGCGGGGAGACCGGAGGCGGTGACCGACTCCACCGCGGTGGGCTGGGCGGCGACCCGGACGTCGTGACCGGCGCCGCGGAATGCCCAGGCCAGCGGCACCATCGGGTAGTAGTGGCTGGGCCAGGCCATCGGCAGGAACAGGACGCGCACGGGAGGCTCCTCTCGGTCGGCGCGGCTGCGAGGGAGGCCCAGCGCAGCAGCTCCGGCTGAACCGTCGACAAGGCGGCACCAACGTCACGCGTCGGGCACATGGCACGAGCACCGCAGATCGGACGGCGGCCGGAGTTTGGGACGGCTTTGGCCCGCCCGCCGACGATGGGCCCGCGCCGGCTGGCGGCGCGGCCGGTCGACCACGGCCGGCTCCGGCGGGAAGGAACCGCGCGATGCCCGAGACCGAACTGACCGACATCCGCGCCGAACTGGCGAAGGAGCAGGAGAAGGAATCCGACGCCAACCCGATCAGCACCCGCGCGCTGGCCACGGCCGCCGCCGTGGCCGCCGGCCGGATCGAACCGCACGAGGTGGCCGGCGCGGACGTGCTCGCCGAGTGCATCGTCCTGGAAGGGCTGACCGAGGTCGTGGAGAAGATGGTCATCCACGCCGGTCCGGACGGACCTGGCCCCGGCACCATCGCCGAGTACACCGACGCGCTCCTCGACGCCGAGGGCCAGCGGGTCGGCACGATCACCGGCCGGGCCGTGGTGCTCGACATGCTGCCGCACATGTGGCAGCTGCACCGCAACGTCACCGAGTTCCCCGACGGCAGCATGGAGGCGGTCGGGGTGGTCGACGCCACCTCCATCGTGCAGGGCCTCACCGCCACCATCCCGGTCACCGGGCTCAGCGGCCGGTACGCGGGCCGCACCGGCTTCCGCACCCTGGTGCTCACCGAGGGCGACGACGAGTCGCCCCGCTACGACGTGACGATCGTGCTGTGTTGACCGGCTACCTGGCCCGTCCCCCGGCGCCCGACCGCCGGCTGCGGCTGTTCTGCCTGCACCACGCCGGCGGCGCGGCGTCGGCGTACGCGGACTGGGACGGGGAGCTGGGCGACGAGGTGGACCTGCTGCCGATCCAGCTGCCCGGGCGGGAGGGGCGGATCGGGGAGCCCCGGCTGCGCCGGATGGACACCCTCGTCGAGCAGCTGATCGCCGAGCTGGGCGGATACCTGCGCCCGCCGTACGCGTTCTACGGGCACAGCATGGGCGCGCTGGTGGCGTACGCCCTGACCGAGGCCCTGCACGCCCGGGGCCGCGCGCTGCCGGAGCAGGTGCTGGTCGGGGCGTACCCGGCGCCGGACCAGCACCGCTTCATCCGCGAGGTGCCGGGGATGTCGCCGGAGGAGCTGACCCAGCTGCTGCTGCGCATCGGCGGGATGTCCGAGCTGGTGCTGCGCTACCCCGCGTGGCGCGACGCCGCCACCGGGCTCACCCGCGACGACCTGCTGGTCTGCCACAGCTACACACCCGGACCGGTGCCGATCCCCTGCGACCTGCACGCCTTCGCCGGCGACCGGGACCCGCTGATGGCCCTGGCCGAGGCCGCCGGCTGGGTGCGGTACACCGACGGGCGGTTCCGGCTGCACCGGGTCCCGGGCGGGCACTTCTTCGTCCGGGACGCGCGTACCGAGTTCTTCGGCACGCTGCGCGCGGTGCTCGGGCTGCGGCCGCGCGCCGCCGTACCGTCCGGCTCCGGCGCACGGTCGGGCGCGGTGGCTCCGGTCCACCGCGCCTGACCGGCCGGCCGGCGCGGGGCTACCAGCGCACGGGCAGGTGGGTCACCCCGACGGTCGGCACCGCCTCGCGGAAACCGATCTCCGCCGGGGGTACGGCCAGCCGCAGGCCCGGGAAACGCCGCAGCAGCGCGGAGAGCCCGATGCGCAGCTCGGCGCGGGTGAGGTGCTGGCCCAGGCACTGGTGGGCGCCGTGGCCGAAGGTGAGATGCCCGCTGCTCGGGCGGTCCGCCCGGAACTCGGTCGGATCGTCGAACCGCGCCCCGTCCCGGTTGGCGGCGGAGAGCGAGACGGTGACCGTCTCCCCCGCCGCGATCGTGACGCCGCCCAGCTCGACGTCGGTGAGCGCGGCGCGCGAGGCGAACTGCACCACCGCGAGGTAGCGCAGCAGTTCGTCGACGGCGGTCTCGGTCAGCACGCCGTCCCGGCCACGGATCCCCTCCGCCAGATCCGGTCTCTCCAACAGCAGGTAGACACCGAGACCCAGCATGTTGGCGGTGGTCTCGTGGCCGGCGATGAGCATCAGCAGGGCGATGCCGGCCAGCTCCTGGTCGCCGAGCCCACCGTCGGCGATCAACCCGCTGAGCAGGTCGTCGCCGGGCTCGGCACGCTTGCGCCGGGCCAGCCCCAGCATGAACTCCATGGTGGCCCGGGTGGCCGCCATGGCCGCCTGCGGATTCGACTCCGGGTCGATGGTGGCCATCCGGTGCCGCTGGATCTCCTCGTGGCTCTCCTCGGGCACGCCGAGCAGCTCGCAGATGATCTGCGCCGGCACCGGCAGGGCGAAGGCCCGCATCAGGTCGGCGGTCGGGCCGGCGGCGGCCAGCGCGTCCAGCCGCTGGGCCACCACCCGCTCGATCATCGGCTCCAGCTCGCGGACCCGGCGCACGGTGAAGTGCCGGTTGATCAGCTGGCGGTACCGGGTGTGGTCGGGGGCGTCCATGCCGATGAACACGCCCGGCATCGCGGCCATCGGCTTCGCCGGCGTCGGCACCGGCGAGTGCCGCAACTCGTGCCGGGCGCTGAACCGCGGATCGGCCAGCACGGTCCGGGCCAGCGCGTGCCCGGTGACCAGCCAACCGTCGTGGCCGTCCGGGTAGCGCATCCGGGTGATCGGGTCCCGCGCCCGCAGCGACGCCAGCTCCTCCGGGGGGTCGAAGGGGCAGCGCCGCGCGACGGGCAGGCCGGACACCGAGCTGTTGAGATCGGTCATGGAGCCTCCTTACGAGGGGGTTGAGGAAGCGCGCGAGTCAGGCGGCCGGCCGGAAGTCGAGCCGGTCGTCGGCGGAGAGGATCGCCGCCTGGAGATCACGCAGGCCCCGACACGGCTCCAGGCCCAGTTCGTCACTGAGCACGGCGCGTGCGTTCTGGTAGACCCGCAGCGCGTCGGCCTGCCGTTCGGAGCGGTACAGGGCCAGCATGAGCTGGCGGTAGAACGCCTCCCGCAGCGGATGTTCCGCGGTGAGGGCCTGGAGGGTGCCGATGAGGTCGCGATGCCGGCCGAGGGCGAGATTCGACTCGACCATCGCCTCGACGCACTCCAGGTAGAACTCGTCGAGCCAGGTGGCGAAGACGCTGACCGCCGGGCTGTCCCGCAGCCCCATCAGGGCGGGCCCGCGCCACAGCGCCAGCCCTTCCTCGAAGAGCGCCACCGCGGCCTCGTGGTCGTGGTCGCGGGCCGCCTGCCGGCCCTGGCGGACCAGGTTCTGGAAGACGTGCACGTCGACCTGGTCGGCGCCGGTGTTGAGCACGTACCCGGGCAGCCGGGTGACGATCGGGTTCTGCGCGTCCTCCGGACGGTGCAGGAACTTGCGCAGCTGGGAGACGTAGACCTGGAGCGCGGCGGTGGAGCGCCGCGGCGCGTTGTCGCCCCACAGCTCCGCGGTCAGCTGGTCGATGGAGACCACCTGCCCGGACCGGATCAGGAGCACGCAGAGCAGGATCTGGATCTTGCGGGCACCGATGGTCGTGTCACCCGCGCCGCCGAACACCCGCAGCGGCCCGAGCAGGCCGTAGCGGATCGCGCTGGCGTCGACGACCGGTCGGTACGCCGATGTCGCCAGGGTGGAGGACAGCGTCATGCGTTCACCTCTTCGTCGTGGCCGGTGGCGCGACGCAGGGGTGGGTCGACGGCCTCCCCCGGACACGGCACCGACGAGCACCAATTCGGCAGACCAATTCCGGCACGCCGTGATCCGGTGACCCGGAAATTGCTGGTCGGGCTGGCGACGGTCCCTGTCGTCGCCCGCCGAATCGGCTCGGCAGAAAGATATCCACCGGCGGTTGAGGGGCCAACCCCACAACCGCGGGCGGGACAACCCCTATACCCCTGGGGTCGGGGTCCGGATCCGCCCCGGCCAATGCGCCCGAGCACGGGAAATGTCGGCCGGGGGAAAGCGTCGCTTTAGCCGCCGTGCCGATGATGGCCGCCGGATGCGCGCCTGCAGAAAGGATCCCCATGGACGGCCGTGCCGCCTATCTCCTCGCCGTCGGCACCGCGCTGCCCGGGCCGGCCCTGTCGAACGCCCACCTGGCCCGCCGGTTCGGTCTGCCCGGCGTCTGGGAGCAGTGGGTGGACACCTTCATCGGCACCCGCAACCGGCACCTGGCGCGGGATCTGGACACCGGCGAGGTCCGCTACTCGCTCGCCGACATGTGCGAGACCGCCGGCGCCCGGGCGCTGGCCGCCGCCGGGGTCGGTCCGGACGACGTCGACCTGGTGGTGCTCGGCACCTCCTCGCCCGACCGGCTGATGCCGGCCACCGTCAACATGGTCGCCGACCGGCTGGGCATCGACGGCGTCCCCACGTACCAGATGCAGTCCGGCTGCACCGGCGCGGTGCAGGCCCTCGACGTGGCGCACAAGATGCTCCTGGTCGGCCGCTACCGCACGGCGCTGGTGCTCGGCGCGGACAGCTGCGCCAAGCACCTGGACGTGCACGCGGACACCAGCGGCGCGGACCCGGCGGAGCAGGTCAACGGCGTGCTCTTCGGCGACGGGGCCGGCGCCGCCGTGCTGCGCACCGAACCGGTGCCCGGCGCGCTCGAGGTCCGCCACGTGGAGCTGCGCCTGGTCGGTCGGGGCCGGGCGCCGGGTCAGGTCGTCGAGTGGTTCGGCGCCGGCGACGGCCCGCCCACCGCGCCGGTGGTGGAGGACTACAAGGCGATCGAGGAGTCGGTGCCGCCGATGGCGCAGCGCACCCTGCGCCGCGTGCTGGACGAGCTGGACTGGCAGGACGACGAGGTCGACTACCTGCTCCCGCCGCAGCTGTCCGGCCGGATGACCACCCGGATCACCGCCGCCCTCGGCCTGCCCGGGGCGTACGAGGTGAGCTGCGTGGCCGACATCGGCAACACCGGCAACGCCCTGCCGTTCTTCCAGCTCGAACAGGTGATGCCGAAGATGGCGGCCGGCGACCGGGCGGTCGGCGTGGCCATCGAGTCCAGCAAGTGGATCGAGGCCGGGTTCGCGTTGGAGGCGGTCTGAGTGGACGCCGCGACCCCCACCGCCGAGACGCTGCTCGACCTGCACCGGTCGGGCCGGCTCGCGGCGCGCTACCCGGAGGTCCGCGCCCTGCTCGGCGGGCTCGACGACGCCGAGCTCGTCCGGGCCGGCCGGCTGCTCGCCCGCCTCGACGTCGACGAGGTACGCGCCGCGCATCCGGGCGTCCCCACGGTCGCCGTCACGGTGACCGGGCATGGCACCCTCGCCCCGCTGCTGCCCGCGCTCACCGCCGAACTGGCCCGGCACGGCCTGCTGCTGCACGCCCGGCTCTCCCCCTTCGACTCGTACGTCTTCGACCTGGCCGACCCGGGCAGCGAGCTGTACCAGGCCGAACCGGACCTGGTGCTCTGCGTGCTCGACCCGATGGTGGTCTTCGACGAGGTGCCGGTGCCGTGGCGCCCCGCCGACGTGGCCCGGGTGCTCGCCGAGAAGGTCGACCTGGTCGAGCGCCTGGCCGCCACCTTCCGGTCCACCGCGCGCGGCACCCTCGTGCTGAACACGCTGCCCCTGCTGCGGCGGCACACCGCCCAACTCGTCGACCTGACCTCCCGGGCCGAGCTGGGCGCGCTCTGGCGGGAGGCCAACGCCCGGCTGCTGCGCCTGTCCGCCGCCAACCCCTCCCTGGTGGTCGTCGACCTCGACCCCCTACTCGCGGAGGGGTCCCCCGCCTGCGACCCCCGGCTGACCGTGTACGCCAAGGCGCACCTGGCCGAGCCGCTGCTCGCCGGGTACGCCCGCGAGGTCGGCCACCTGGCCCGGAACCTGGCCGGGCAGACCAAGAAGTGCCTGGCGCTGGACCTGGACGGCACGGTGTGGGGCGGCATCCTCGGCGACGACGGCATCGACGGCATCGAGGTGGCGGAGAGCTACCGCGGCGAGGCGCACCGGGCCTTCCAGCGGGTCGCCAAGCAGCTCGGCGCGCAGGGAGTGCTGCTCACCGCGGTGAGTAAGAACGAGGCGGCCGCCGTCGGGCAGGTGTTGCGCGAGCACCCCGACATGACGCTGCGCGAGGACGACTTCGTCCGGGTGGTGGCCAACTGGGCGCCCAAGCACGACAACCTCACCGAGCTGGCGCGGTCGCTGAACCTGCACCCGGACAGCTTCGTCTTCGTCGACGACAGCCCCTTCGAGTGCGGACTGATCCGGCACGCCCTGCCCGGCACCGCCGTCGTGCAGGTCGACGCGGAGCCGGCGCTGCACCTGGTGAGGCTGCTGCGGGACGGCTGGTTCACCACCCGCCAGCTCACCGCCGAGGACCGGGACCGGGCCGCCGGCTACCGCGACGAACTGGCCCGGCAGGACTTCCGCCAGTCGTTCTCCTCGCTCGCCGACTACCTGACCGAGCTGGCGGTCGAGGTGGAGCTGGGCGGGGCCGGTCCCGAGCAGGTGCCCCGGGTGTCCCAGCTGTCGTTGCGCACCAACCAGTTCAACCCGACCACCCGGCGGTTGCAGCCGCAGGACGTCAGCGACCTGCTCGACGACCCGTACGCCCGGGTGCTCACCGTGCGCAGCCGGGACCGCTTCGGTGAGAACGGCCTGGTCGGCGCCCTGTTCCTGCGCCGCGACGGCGACCTCGTGCAGATCGAGAACTTCCTGCTCAGCTGCCGGGTCTTCTCCCGCGGCATCGAGCAGGCGTGCCTGGCCGCGGTGCTGCGGCACGCCCGGGCCGGCGGCGCGTCGGCCGTGCTGGCCAGCTACCGGCCGACCGCCAAGAACCGGGTCGTCGCGGACCTCTGGACCCGGCACGGCTTCACGCCGGCCGGCGAGGACGGCGACGCCATCCGCTTCCGGCACGACCTGCACGACATCCCGGCGGTGCCCGAGCACATCCGCCTCACCGACCGCATTGGAGTGGACGCCGCATGAACAGCCTCGACGACTTCCTGCACCTCGTCACCGACGAGGTGGGCATCCCGGTCAACGCCGAGGACGCCCGCGGTGACCTCGACCAGGTGGCCGGCTGGGACTCGGTGCACCTGCTCACCCTGCTCACGGTGCTGGAGCAGCGGACCGGGCGCACCCTCGCGCTGCCCGACGTGCTGGCGGCCCGCAGCCTCGCCGACATCTACGACCTGGCCGTGACGGCATGAGGATCACCCCCGTCGCCCGGCAGCGCCGGCACACGTTCTTCTTCCTCGACCAGATCCGGGACTTCTCGCCGGTCTTCCTCGACACCGAGGTGGACATGACCGCGGTACGCCGGCACCGGGCGGCGGCCCGCGCGGACGGCCACCGGTACTCGGTGGTCAGCTACCTGCTGCGGGTGACCGGGCGGGTGCTCGCCGCCCACCCCGACGCGAACGCCGCGATCAGCGGCCGGCTCCGCGCCCGGGTGGCCCGGTACGACCGGGTGAACGGCAAGCTCACCCTGGACAAGACCGTCGACGGGCAGCGGGTGGTGCTGGCGGCGGTCCTGCCGGACCTGCACACCGCGAGCCTGGACGACATCCAGCGCCAGGTGGACCACTACCGCGACGGCGACCCCGACGAGATGCCGGAGTTCGCCATGCTGCGCAAGCTGCACCAGGCGCCGGCGCTGCTCGGCCGGGCCGTGTTCCGGCTCGGCACCCGGCCGCTGCGCCGGCGCGGCGACGCGTTCGGCACCTTCGCGGTCACCTCGCTGGGGCACCGCCCGGTGGACAGCTTCCACTCGGTGGGCGGCACCACCATCACCCTCGGCGTCGGGCAGGTCGCCGACCGGCCGGTGGTCCGCGACGGCCGGCTGGCGATCGCCCCGCTCATGCGGCTCAGCCTCGCCTTCGACCACCGGGTGATCGACGGCGCCGAGGCGGCCGACGTCCTCACCGAGATCAAGAGCGGCCTGGAGAGCTTCGCACCGGCCGTCGACCCGGACGGTGCGCCGGCGCACCGGGCCGACCCGACGCGCGAGCCGGACCTGGAGCGGGCATGAACGACCTGGACGAACTGAAGCGCTACATCACCGTGCACGCCCGCGGCCAGCGGATCCCCGACCTGCCCGCGCTGCTGGACCGGATCCGCACCGACGCCGGCGAGGAGCCCGGCTCCTGGGTCCGGGAGTGGAGCGACCGGGGCGACCGGCTGGAGCGCGACGGCAAGCTGCTCGACGCCGCCCGGCACTTCGCCATGGCCCGCTTCCCGTACGTCGACGGCCCGCCCCGCGCGGAGGCGCTGCGCCGCTGCGTGGCGGCCTTCGACCGGTGGCGCGCCGACGGCCAGGGCATCGAGCGGCTCGACCTGGACCTGCCCGGCGGCCGGGTCGGCTGCTGGGCCGCCGGGCTGGACGCCGCCGCACCGCGCCCGCTGCTGCTGGTGCTGGGTGGGATCGTCAGCGTCAAGGAGCAGTGGGCGCCCACCCTGCCGCTCTTCGCCAAGCTGGGGTTCGCCGCGGTCGGCACCGAGCTGCCCGGGGCCGGGGAGAACACCCTGCGCTACGGCCCGGAGAGCTGGCGGATGCTGCCCGACCTGCTCGACCGGCTCGCCGACCGGGCCGACGTGTCCCGCACGTACGCCATCGCGTTCAGCTTCGCCGGGCACCTGGCGCTGCGGACCGCCGCCGAGGATCCGCGGCTGGCCGGCATCGTGACCGCCGGGGCGCCGGTGCGGGAGTTCTTCACCGACCGGGCCTGGCAGGCCCGGGTGCCGGACATCACCATGGACACCCTCGCCCACCTGACCGGCACGAAGCGGGCGGAGCTGGTCGCCGGGCTCGACGCCTGGGCGCTCACCGACGCCCAGCTGGCGGCCGTCGGGATCCCGGTGGCGTACCTGGCCAGCCGGCGTGACGAGATCATCCCGCCGGCCGAGGCGGCCCGGCTGCCGGAGCGGCTGCGGCGGCTGCACCTGGTCGAGAACGACGACACCCACGGCTCGCCCCGGCACGTGGTCGGCTCCCAACTCTGGACGCTGGCCTCACTGCTGCGGCTGCGCGGGGAACGCGGGCCGCGCCGGGTGCTGGTCGGCGGGCTGGCCCGGGTCGCCTGGCTGGCCGACCGGTTGCGGCCGGGACGCGACTGACCACGCGGCCCCGGGCCGAGGGCACCGGGCGCCGACACCACCGACGAACGGCGCAGGAGGGGACCGGACG